>CAZOZP010000015.1:0-54780 GCA_964584325.1 uncultured Melioribacteraceae bacterium | reverse complement strand
GATTTAACCGCAGGATCTGACGGCCAGACAATAGATTTATAATCAATAAAACTTAATCCCACACTAATTGCCAGAAGCACGCATATAGCGAATAATGATTCCAGAAGCATTGAGTTAAAACCGATCTTTCTGGCATCGGTTTCTTTCGGAAGCTGTTTGCAGGTTGTACCGCCGCCCACGAGAGAATGGAATCCGGATATAGCTCCGCATGCAATAGTAATGAACATCATCGGCCATATCATACCTAGATTTGCAGAACCTTCAGAAAGATTAAAGCCGGGATATGAAATTTCAGTTCCCTGCAATCCCGCAGAGATAAGTGCCGCAACCATAAGAATAATTCCGCCGTAAAGAATCTGAACATTAATAAAATCTCTCGGTTGCAGAATAAACCACACGGGAGTACCTGAAGCAATCAGCACATATATTGAGATTATTATCATCCAGTGCAATGGTTCCAGAGAAACCGGGAAAATGATTCCGGTTAAAATCGAAACGATGCAAATAAAAGAAGCTGCGAGATATGAATACAGAGTTCTAATTTCCTTTTTCTTAATTAACCATCCCAGAAGAGGGGAAAAAAGTGTTATTATTATTACGGAAGTTGAAGCTATACCGCCTATCCTGCCGTAAATAATTCCGTCTTTGGTAAATGTTTTAAGTAAAGTATCGCCGGCTGCAACACCGAGTTTTTCAACAGGCCATACAGAAGTAAGAGAAATTGCGGTGGCACTCAAAAAGGATGAACATACCAGGAGCAGCATCATAATTGTAAAAGAAATCATAAGATTAAAGCCGGCAGGACCTAAGGTATTTCGTGCAATTTCAGCAATTGACCTGCCTTTTTCTCTTAAGCTGATAAACATAGTAGTAAAATCGTGAACAGCTCCTAAAAAAATACCGCCTGCAACAATCCAAATCCAGGCAGGAACAAATCCATAAAGAATTGCCATCGTAGGACCTATTATAGGGCCTGCTCCTGCAATAGCGGCAAAGTGATGAGCAAATACTATATAGGGTTTTGTAGGTACAAAATCCACTCCGTCGTTCTGAGTAACTGCAGGTGTCGGATTTTTTTCATCTTCTCCTAAAATTCGGGCGATGTAGGAAGAATAAAACCTGCTTGCAAGATAAAACAGAACAGCAGGTAAGGCGAGTAATAATAAAACATTCATTATATAAACAACTTTTTTTTACAGATTTTCAAAAATAAACGGTTTGAGAAGTAAGTGCAATAAATATTATTATAATATTTAACTATAAATCACAATTCACAAATCAAATAAAACAGTGTTGTTTTTTTTACTTCCTAACTTTGTTACTCCGGAGCGCTGTCTGATTGTTACTTATATAAAAGTATTTCATAATTATACTTAATAACTTATGCCTTATTCATAATCCGGCTTATTTATCTTGCTAATATGCGTTATTATTCTTAATATTGCGGGATTTATTTTACAAAAAATTCAGGTGGTGAGCAAAATCGAAACAAAAGCATATCTAAAGCTTGAAGACGGTCAGGTGTTTGAAGGGAATCTGATCGGGTATCCGGCATCCTCCGCCGGTGAAGTTGTGTTCGGAACCGGAATGTACGGATATCCGGAGGCACTTACTGACCCTTCTTATAAAGGACAAATCTTAAACCTCACATATCCTCTTCAAGGTAACTACGGCATTACTTCCTCAAAAATTGAAGAAGGAATAGATAAGAATTTCGAATCAGAAAAGATACACGCACAGGGACTTATAATCTCCGACTATTCAATGGAATACAGTCATTACAGTGCAGTTAAATCCTTGTCATCCTGGCTTTTCGACAACAAAGTTCCCGGAATCTACGATATCGATACTCGTAAATTAACGAAGATATTAAGAGAAAACGGAACTATGCTCGGAAAGATAATTGTTAATTCTCTTGATATTCCGTTTTATGATCCTAATAAAGAGAAACTGGTTCCAATTGTGAGTCCGAAGGAAATAACCGAATTCAAACGCGGTAAAAAGAAAGTAATTCTTCTGGATACAGGAGCAAAGACAAGTATTCTGACATCGTTGTTAGACAGAGGTGTATCCGTTAAGAGAGTTCCCTGGAATTATGATTTCCCTGATGAAGAATATGACGGAGTTCTTCTTTCTAACGGTCCGGGAGACCCGGCTATGTATCCTGAAATTGTTGAAAATGTAAAAAAACTATTGTCAAAAAATAAACCTGTGCTTGGAATTTGTCTTGGGCATCAGATGCTTTCAATGGCAGCCGGAGCTTCAACATACAAACTGAAATACGGTCACCGAAGTCTTAATCAGCCGGTTCAGGATATGTTTTCGCTAAAATGCTATATTACATCACAGAATCATGGTTATGCAGTTAACACAGAAACAATTCCCGAAGGATGGGAATGCTGGTTTGAAAACCTGAATGACGGCACGAATGAAGGAATCAGGCATAAAACAAAACCATTTATGAGTGTACAGTTTCACCCGGAATCCACACCGGGTCCGGTTGATACAGCATATATATTTGATGAATTCATAAACAAACTGAAATAATATGACAAAATATAAAAAGATACTGATACTCGGCAGCTCTGCGCTGAAAATCGGCGAAGCCGGAGAATTTGACTATTCCGGAAGCCAGGCAATCAAAGCACTGAAGGAAGAGGGAATTGAAACGGTACTAATCAATCCGAACATAGCTACAATTCAGACTTCGGATCATTTAGCAGATAAAGTATATTTCCTCCCGGTTAATGTTGAGTTTGTTGAAAGAATTATTCAAAGGGAGAATCCTGACGGAATATTATTAAGTTTCGGCGGACAAACAGCGTTAAACTGCGGTGTAGAACTTTTTAGGAAAGGAATTCTCGCCAAGTACAATCTTAAGGTTCTCGGTACTCCCGTTGAAACCATAATTGATACAGAAGACCGTCAGAAATTCAATAAAAAACTTGATGAAATAAATGTCAAATATCCTAAAAGCAAAGCTGTAGAGAAAGTTGAAGAGGCTGTTTCCTTTGCCTCTGAGTTAGGATATCCGGTAATAATCAGAATTGCTTACGCTTTAGGCGGATTAGGTTCCGGTGTTTGCAGATCTGAGGCCGAAGTTATTACGCTTGCTTCCAAATCTCTTGCTTATGCTCCGCAGATATTGGTAGAAGAATATCTTGAAGGATGGAAGGAAATTGAATACGAAGTTGTAAGAGATGCTTCCGATAACTGCATAACGGTTTGTAACATGGAAAACTTTGATCCGATGGGGATACATACGGGTGAAAGCATAGTTGTGGCTCCCAGCCAAACTTTAACAGATGCTGAATACCAGAATCTCCGTTCTGTGGCAATTAAAGTAATAAGACATTTAGGCATTGTTGGTGAATGTAATATACAGTACGCATTTAACAAATACTCAAACGATTATCGGGTTATTGAAGTTAATGCCAGACTTTCAAGAAGTTCCGCACTTGCATCCAAAGCTACAGGTTATCCTTTGGCATTTATTGCGGCCAAGCTGTCACTGGGTTATAATCTTTATGAACTGAAAAATTCAATTACCAAAACCACCTCCGCTTTCTTTGAACCTGCCTTAGATTACATAGTTGTAAAAATTCCGAGATGGGACTTAAAGAAATTCAAGCACGTATCAAAGCAAATCGGCTCTTCTATGAAATCGGTAGGTGAAGTAATGGCTATCGGAAGGAAATTCGAGGAAGCTTTGCAAAAAGCTTTGAGAATGCTTGATACCGGAGCTAAGGGATTGGTTTCAAACGGCAGAAAATATACTAATGAAGAGATCGAAGAATCTTTAATGCATCCTGGTGAAGACAGAATTTATAAAGTGGCGGCAGCTTTTAAGAATAATTTGTCGGTGGATTACGTCAATAAACTTACCCACATAGACAAATGGTTTCTGACAAAAATCAAAAACATTGTTGACACGCAATTAGAACTTGAAAATTTCAAGGAAAGGAACATTCCTGCAAAAGTATTATTGAAAGCCAAGAAATACGGTTTCTCGGATGAACAGATTGCCATAATAACAGAAAACGAAGAAGATTCAGTTTTCAATCTAAGGCAGTTATATAAAATGCGTCCGTTTGTCCAGCAAATCGATACACTTGCCGCAGAGTTCCCGGCAAAGACAAATTACTTGTATTTAACATATAATTCCACACACGATGATCCGGATTTCGATGCACTTAGAAATAACATTATAATTCTCGGTTCAGGACCATACAGAATCGGCAGTTCAGTAGAATTTGACTGGTGTTGTGTTAACGCAGTAAAAGAAGTAAGAAACTCCGGAAAGAAAGCAGTAATGATTAACTGTAATCCTGAAACCGTAAGCACAGATTACGATGAATGCGATGCACTTTTCTTTGAGGAACTGACACTTGAAAGCGTAAGAGAAATTTACCGTCTGATGAAATCGGCAGGAGTAATTATTTCAATGGGCGGACAGGTTCCGAACAATCTTGCAATGAGGCTCTACCGAAGAAATGTAAGAATATTAGGCACCTCCCCCGAGCGCATAGATGAAGCAGAAGACAGAAGTAAATTTTCAAATCTTCTGGATAGAATTGAAGTTGAACAGCCGGATTGGAAACAGCTTTCGACAATTGAAGATGCAGTGGAATTTGCAAATACAGTAGGCTATCCGGTACTCGTAAGACCATCCTACGTTCTGAGCGGTGCGGCAATGGGAGTAGCTTCAAACGACAATGAATTGATAAAATTCCTAAAAAGAGCAGCCGCTATATCGAAGGATCATCCAACTGTAATTAGCAAATTTTTGGAAAACGCAAAAGAACTGGAATTTGATGCAGTTGCTCAGGACGGAGAGATTATTGCCTATGCAATCTCCGAACATGTTGAGAATGCAGGAGTGCATTCAGGCGATGCGACATTGGTATTGCCGGCACAAAGAACATATCTTGAAACAATAAGGCAGATTAGAAGGATATCCCAGAAGATAGCCTCTGCACTTCAGATAAATGGTCCGTTTAATATTCAGTATATTGCAAAGGAAAACAGAGTAAGAGTAATTGAATGCAATCTCAGGGCATCAAGAAGCTTCCCGTTTGTTTCAAAAACACTCAAAATCAATTTTATTGAACTGGCAACAAAAATAATTCTCGGAAAAAGGCTTGAAAAAGTACACGTATCCTTATTGGAATATGATTATGTTGCCGTGAAAGCACCGCAGTTTTCATTTACCAGACTCGAAGGAGCAGATCCGACTACCGGAGTCGAAATGGCATCAACCGGCGAAGTTGCATGTTTCGGAAAGGATTTCAATCAGGCCTTCCTTAAATCTCTGATTTCCGTTGGTTATACATTCCCGATAAAAAACATTCTTATTTCTTCCGGCCCAATTCGTTCAAAGGCCGAATTGCTTGAAGGATGCAGACTATTAGCCGGAAAGGGAATGAAATTCTATGCAACATCCGGGACGGCAGACTTTATGGAAAAGCACGGAATAAAAACTGAAAGACTGGCCTTTCCGCTCGAAAATCCGGAAAACAATGCGGTTACATATATAAAAGAAGGAAAAATTGATCTTGTTATAAATATTCCGAAAAATTACCAGGAAGATGAATTGACAAACGATTATCAGATCAGAAGAGCCGCGGTTGATTTCAAAGTGCCGCTGATAACTAATACTCAGGTTGCCGCAAGACTGGCAGAAGCACTTTATTCTACCGATCCCCTGAATCTTGGAATAAAAAGCTGGCAGGAATATTAATTTTCTAAATTTTTTCTTGCAAAAGAAAGTTAAAAATACTAATTTTGTGTCTTGAAAGTTTTGCCGGGGTGGCGGAATTGGTAGACGCGCTGGACTTAAAATCCAGTGAGGGGCAACCCTCGTACCGGTTCGAGTCCGGTCCTCGGTACTAAAGAATGAGTGAACGTCGGGTTCTTAGCTCAGTTGGTTAGAGCGTCTGCTTGACGTGCAGAAGGTCAGAGGTTCGACTCCTCTAGAACCCACGAATATTCGGAGCCGCCTCCGATTTTTTTTAAAGTCTGGATTATGGAAAAAATAAAAATTACATTACCTGACAGTTCTTCAAAGGAATTTGATGCCGGAATTACGCCGCATCAGGTTGCTCTGTCTCTTTCGCGCAGTCTTGCTGAGAATGCTGTGATTGCAAAAGTTAACGGAGAACTTAAAGAATTGTCTTACCCCATTAAAGCCGACTGCAAGCTTGAGCTTCTTACTTTTGAAGATAAGGAAGGCAAGCACGTATTCTGGCACTCCTCATCACACCTGATGGCTCATGCTGTAAAAGAACTGTTTCCCGAAGCAAAGTTTGGTGTCGGACCGGCAATTGAAACCGGTTTTTATTATGATATAGATATAAACACTCAGATTACCGAAGAAACTCTTCTTCAGATAGAACAGAAAATGTCTGAAATCGTAAAACGTTCAGAATCATTCGGAAGAAAAGAACTTTCAAAAACAGAAGCGGTTGATTTTTTCAAGAATGCAGGTGATCAGTATAAAGTAGAAATAATTAGTGAAATTGACGAAAATGAAGAAGTAATAAGTATATACGAAGAAGGCGGATTCACTGATTTATGTGTAGGCCCGCATCTTCCTGCAACATCATATATAAAGTACTTTAAGCTTTTAAGTGTTTCCGGTTCTTACTGGAGGGGCGATGAAAAGAGGGAAAGAATGCAGCGTATTTACGGTGTTTCATTCCCGAAAAAGAAAATGCTTGATGATTATCTTCTGATGCTCGAAGAAGCAAAGAAAAGAGATCACAGAAAACTCGGTAAACAATTAGACTTATTCTCGATTCATGAAGAAGCAGGTGCAGGGTTAATATACTGGCATCCCCGCGGTGCAAGAATTAGAAATACGATAGAATCTTTCTGGAAAGATGAACATCTGAAAAACGGATACGATCTTCTTTACAGTCCGCATATCGGAAAAAGCTGGCTCTGGGAAACTAGCGGTCATCTAAAGACATTTAAAGAGAATATGTACTCCCCGATGAAAGTGGACGATCAGGATTATTTCGTAAAACCAATGAATTGTCCATTCCATATAATGATATATGAATCAAAGCTTAGATCATACAGAGATCTTCCGCTTAGATGGGCAGAGCTTGGTACTGTTTACAGATATGAAAAGAGCGGAGTTCTTCACGGATTGCTGAGAGTTAGAGGATTTACCCAGGATGATGCACACATTTTCTGCACACCCGATCAAATTGAACCCGAAATCATGGAAGTTGTAAGGTTTTGTTTGTTTATGTGGAACTCATTTGGTTTCAAGGACTTAAAATATTATATAGCCACCAGACCTGAAAAAGCCTTAGGGAACGACGATTTGTGGGAGAAAGCAATTTCTTCGTTAATCAATGCTCTTGAAAAACTCGGATTACCGTTTGAAATTGACGAAGGCGGCGGAGCATTCTACGGTCCGAAAATAGATATAAAAATAAAAGATGCCCTTAACAGGGAATGGCAGATGTCCACAATACAATTTGATTTCAATCTGCCAGAGAGATTCAATTTAAGTTATATAGGTGAAGACGGAAAAGAACATAGGCCGTTTATGGTTCACAGAGCATTGCTCGGATCTTTGGAAAGATTCATGGGTCTATTGATAGAACACTATGGAGGTGCCTTTCCTACTTGGATTGCACCGGTTCAGACTGCGGTTATTCCCGTTTCACAAAATTTTCTTGATTACGCAAAGGAAGTTGAATCTAAACTTAAAGCCGCAGGCATAGTTGCTGAGGTTGATACCAGAAACGAAAAAATCGGCTATAAAATACGTGACTGGGAATTACAGAAAGTTCCATATATGCTTATAGTTGGTGAAAAGGAAAAAGAGACCGGGTCGGTTTCTGCCAGAAAGCATAAGGAAGGAGATAAAGGTTCGCTAAGTATTGATGAATTTATAAATACTGTTCGAACTGAAGTAGCAACAAAGAGTTAACAAATCAGGAGAAATAGAGTATCGTAAAGCAAACAAACAGGGTTAATCAAGAGATTACCGCTAAAGAAGTAAGATTATTGGATACCGATAACAAACAGTTGGGAGTAGTTGATATTCAGTCCGCTCTCCGTGCTGCGGAAGAAAAGGAACTGGATTTAGTTGAAATAGCTCCTCAAGCAGTGCCACCTGTTTGTAAGATAATAGATTATGGCAAGTTTTTGTATGAGATACAAAAGAAGGATAAATTACAAAAGAAAAATCAGACAGTTGTTTTATTGAAAGAAATCAGGCTTCATCCAAATACCGATCAGCACGATTTTGACTTTAAACTGAGGCATGCGGAAAGATTCCTCGATGAAGGTCATAAAGTGAAAGTTGCGGTTATATTTAAAGGCAGGGAGCTTGCTTATAAGGAACAGGGAGAAACTCTGTTGATTCGTTTTAATGAAAGACTGGAAGAGGTTTCTAAACTTGAACAGGAACCAAAGTTTGAGGGAAGAACAATGTCGATTGTTCTTGCTCCGTCAAAAACTAAAAAGAAAAAATAATTCAGAACGGGAATAACTATGCCAAAGATGAAAAGCAACAGAGGTGCTGTAAAAACTTTCAGAACTACAGCTTCAGGATTAGTTAAGAGGAATAAGTCAGGGAAATCCCATATCTTAACAAAAAAATCCACTAAGAGGAAACGCGGCTTAAGAAAAGCAACGCTCGTGAGTCCGGCGGATGTCAAAAAAATTAAAATTTTACTTCAACAATAAGAATACAGATTAGAGGTTAAAAAATGCCAAGATCAAAGAATAAAGTAGCTTCCCATAGAAGACGTAAAAAGATACTCGATATGGCGAAAGGCTATTGGGGTGCGAGAAATAATGTTTATACCGTAGCTAAGAATCACGTTGAAAAAGGTCTTCTTCACGCATACCGCGACAGAAAAACAAAAAAGAGAGAATTCCGCAGACTTTGGATAGTCAGAATCAATGCTGCTGCAAGATTGAACGGAACAACATATTCAAGATTGATAAATCTTCTGGATAAAAAAGGACTGGATATCAACAGAAAAATACTTGCCAGCCTTGCAGTTGAAAATCCAAAAGCATTTACTGACATAGTAAATTTTGTAATAAACTAATTTTTGGGAGTTGTGTTAAGTGCGGACTGTTAATGCCGGGATTAATCCTTAAGGCATATACAGAGCTGTGTTTAGCACAATTCTGTTTTAAATGGCATACCACCTATGAAAACTAAAATTGAAGAAGCAGCTTCAGCTTTCAGTTCAGAGATAAAAGAAGTTAAATCTCTTAAAGAACTTGAAGTTATAAAAATTAAGTACCTTTCAAGAAAAGGACTGATGGCTTCATTGTTTGAAGAATTCAAAAGTCTGCCCCCTTCGGAAAAACCGGCGGCAGGAAATTTTCTGAATAAAATCAAGACTGATATCCAGAATAAAATTGATGAATTTGCACTAACTTTTGATTCAGGCAGCAAAACTTCAGATAGAATAGATCTTTCACTTCCGGCAAGGAAAGTTGAAACGGGAACTTACCATCTAATTACTCAGACACTCGAAGAGGTTAAGAGAATATTTAAAGGGTTGGGCTTTTCGGTGGAAGACGGTCCGGAATTGGAATCAGATTATAATAATTTTGAAGCATTAAATTTCCCGGATGACCACCCGGCCAGAGATATGCAGGATACATTCTTCGTTAACAGCAAATTCGTTATGCGCACACACACCTCCCCTGTGCAAATAAGGCTTATGAATTCAAAAAAGCCGCCGTTAAGGGCAATAATGCCGGGTAAAGTTTACCGTAATGAATCGATAAGCGCAAAGAGCTATTGCCTTTTTCATCAGGTGGAAGGTCTTTATGTTGATAAGGACGTTACTTTTGCTGAACTGAAAGGAACATTGGTCTCCTTCATTAAACAGCTATACGGAGATGACATAGTTTATAGATTTCGTTCAAGTTTTTTCCCGTTCACCGAACCTAGCGCAGAAGTTGATATATGGATGAAACCCACGGCTGATAAACCGGGAAGATGGATGGAAATATTAGGCTGCGGAATGGTGGATCCAAATGTACTTAAGAATGTAAACATTGATCCTGAAGTATATACAGGTTATGCATTCGGAATGGGAGTTGAAAGAATGGCTATGAGAAAGTACGGCATAAATGATATCCGGACTATTTTCGATAACGATAAAAGATTTCTAACCCAGTTTTAACGGAGACTATTTTGAAGATATCTTTTAATTGGCTTAAAAATTATATAGACCTCAGGGGAATTGAACTTAACGAATTGTTAGATAAAATTACTCTTGCAGGTTTTGAAGTTGAAGAGGTAATAGACCAAGCTGCTGCTTTTAATAATATTGTAGTCGGTTATGTTAAACAGAGAGAAAAACATCCAAATGCTGATAAACTTTCGATTTGTGTTGTTTCTGACGGAAATGAAGAATATAAAGTAGTATGCGGAGCACCAAATGTTGCCCGTGAGCAAAAAATTGCCTTTGCGAAAGTAGGTGCGGTTGTTCCCGAAGGCGGATTCAAAATCGAAAAAGCTAAAATCCGCGGAGAAGAATCTTTCGGAATGATTTGTTCAGAAAAAGAGTTAGGATTAAGTCAGGATCATTCAGGTATTATGGTTTTAGACTCTTCCGTAAAGGAAGGAACTGAAATTAGCAAAGTGCTGGGTTTGGATGATGTAATAATTGATCTGGCAGTAACTGCAAACAGAGGCGATGCATTGAGTCATATTGGCATAGCCAGGGAATTTTCCGCACTATTCAACAGACCTCTGAAAGTGCCTGAAGTAAAACTTAAAACCTCAGAACAAGATGTTAGTAATATAGCATCTGTTGAGATTATTGACCCCGAAGGATGTCCGAGATACACGGCAATGATAATCAAAAATGTTGAAGTAAAGGAATCGCCTGAATGGATGAAAACATTCCTGAAGAATGTGGGTCTAAGACCAATAAACAACATTGTTGATATAACAAATTTTGTACTTTACGAATATGGTCAGCCATTACATGCTTTCGACTTAAATAAAGTTGCCGGAAAGAAAATAATAGTAAAAAGAGCAGAAGAAAGGAGCAGTTTTGTAACACTGGATTCTAAAACACGTGTACTTAAGAGCTCCGACTTGTTAATATGTGATGCTGAGAAACCCGTAGCTCTTGCCGGTGTGATGGGAGGAGAGAATTCTGAAGTTACTTCTGAAACAAAAGATATATTGCTTGAGAGTGCATATTTTAATCCTTCTGTAATTAGAAAGACCGCAAAACGGCTGTCGCTTTCGTCAGATGCTTCTTATAGATTTGAAAGAGGATGCGATCCTGAAAACCTGGTTCGTGTGGCACAAAGAGCAGCTTCGCTAATGGCAGAATTGGGAAATGGAGAAGTCTTAAATGGTGTAATAGATGCTTATCCGGTTAGAATAGTTAAAGATGACATTCTTTTGCGTAAGGCCAGAATTACCAGAATTCTCGGATATGAAATTCCTTCTGCGGCAGTAAAAGATATTTTAGCCAACCTCGGATTTGGGATAATTTCGGAAAATGAAGATTCTTATCTATGTTCAGTTCCTTCTTACAGAAGCGACATAGAAAGAGAAATTGATATAATAGAGGAAATTGCAAGAATTTACGGATATGAGAACATCCCTCAGGTAGAAAGAATTGCAGTAACTCTCGATTCAAAGACAGATTCTACCGAATTTACAGGAAAAGTACGAACTGCATTTACTTCGTTCGGGTTCAACGAGATTATATCAAATTCTCTGCTTAATGAAAAAGAAGCAGTTATGTTCGGTAAAGCAATAGCTGTAATGAATCCCCAGAGCACCGAAATGTCCCATTTAAGGCCATCGCTCATACCTGGAATGCTTCATACAATATCAAGAAATTTCAAAGTTGCCGAAAAGGAACTCAAATTCTTTGAAATCGGACATATTTTCAACAGAAAGAATGAAGTAATAGAAGACTTCAAAGACTTTGAAGAGAATAATTATGTTTTAGCAGCCCTTTCAGGATATTTCTGTGAGGACAATTGGTATATGAAAGAAAGAAAATATGACATATACGATATCAAGGGTTATGCCGAAACATTTTTTTCGAAAATGCTCAAAAATGTAAAAATCAGAGAAGAAATATTTTATGAGAGTGACAGCATTCTTGAGTATTCTATTAAATACAATGTTTTCGGTAAGGAAGTAGGAAAAGTCGGAAAAGTAAATACTAAGTTACTGGAATTCTTTGATATCAGTTCTGATGTATTTATTTTTTACGCAGATATTGAAAAAATCAAAGAAATTTCTTATTCTGAAGTAGGTTTTAAAGAATTATTGAAATATCCGAAAGTTGTAAGAGATTTTGCTCTGGTTATGGATAAATCAGTTCAGAACTCCGGAGTGGAAGCAGTAATAAGAAAAAATAAGGCATCAATCTTAAAAGAGTTTATGCTCTTCGATTTATTTGAAGGCCAAAAACTTGGAAACGATAAAAAAAGCATGGCATATAAGCTTGTTTATTTTGATGAATCCAAAACTCTGACAGAAGAAGAAGTGGATAAAGACTTCTGGAAAATAATTGAAATACTGAAGAAAGAATTTAATGCAGTTTTAAGAGGATAAATTGACATCTTCCACTAAATATGACCTTTTCATGGATGAGTTGAATTCACTTGAAAAAATGGTGTTGGGATATATTCAAAAGGCTGATTCATTAAATGACGAGAACAAGTTGCTTAAGGTTAAACTAAAGCTACTAGAAGAAGAAAAAGAAGTTTTAAAGAATAAAGTTGATGAATTAGAAAATAATTCATATTTTCCTAAGAGTAATACTGAGAAAATGGAATTTCCAAAAACGGAATTATACGACAGGGAGTCAGTTAAAAACCAGATTGACAGTTTTATTTCGAAAATAGATTATTACATTAGTTCTTAAACATATTGTTTGTATGATGGAAAGATTTAATGACCGATAAGAAAAGAATAACCCTTAGAATTTTTGATAAAGATTATGCATTGCTCGTTGAAGACGAAGAAATTGCAGCTGATTTATGTAAATATGTAAATCAGATAATCAACGATACAAAGGATGATCTCGCCGGGAAGAGCAAAGAAACGATAGCGATTATTTCTGCGCTGAATATTGCTTATGATCTTTTTCTGGAAAAGAATAAATTCCGCGAGTTCAGCATAAGATCAATAGATAAAATCAAAAAGATTAAGCTGGCTGTTAATGAATCGGACGTTTCTTCAATCACATCATAAAAGTTTAATCCGCACTGCCAATTCTAAAAAAAGAACTAACACCAAACAAGCGGGTTATCGGTTCCAACGCTGAAAGCAGGCCTCAACCTTTGGGTTTACTCTACCGGGTAACGGAGGAAGCATGAATCGTTGTGCGATTTCCCAAATAATATAAAGAAGAGTTCTTCTTCTTTATGGGATTGGCAGCTGCGGTTTTTATAAAATCAAGGCTCATTCGGAGGAAAAATGGAAGTAGTATTGATCATAATTTCTGCTCTAATACTCCTCGGCGCGATGTTTTATTTAGGCTGGTTTATAAATTCAAAAATCGGTAAAAATTCAATAGCGTATGCGGAGGAAAGAGCAAAGGTTATAGTGGAAGACGCTGAAAAAGAAGCAAAGAATATTAAAAGAGAGAAACTGCTTGAAGTAAAAGATGAGTGGATGAAGAAGAAGCAGGAATTCGATAACGAGACAAATAACCGGAAGCAGAAATTTCAAAATTACGAAAAACAGCTGAATTCGAGGGAAGAAAATCTGGAAAAAAGAGCTGAAACTTTAACCCAGAAGGAAAAGGAAAATCAAAAAATAAAGGATGAGATTACCGCCCAGAAAGACAAACTAAACAGCAAGACAGATGAATTAGATAGATTAATCGGAGATCAAAACACAAGATTAGAAAAAATTGCCGCACTGACAGCCGAAGAAGCTAAATCCATGTTAATGGAAAATATGGTTGAAAAAGCTAAGTCGGATGCTGCTCAATATATAAAGGAAATAAGAGACAAAGCTAAAATTGAGGCTAAAAAAGAAGCCCAGAAATTAGTTGTTCAAGCAATTCAAAGAACTGCAGTAGATCATTCAGTTGAAAGCACTGTTTCAGTTGTGCAAATACAGAATGATGAAATGAAGGGACGGATAATTGGCCGTGAAGGTAGAAATATTCGTGCTTTTGAAGCATGCACAGGTGTGGATGTTATTGTTGACGATACTCCTGAAGCTGTAATACTTTCTGCTTTTGACCAGTTTAGGCGTGAGGTTGCAAAACTTGCTCTTGAAAAACTGATTGGAGATGGAAGAATTCATCCGGCAAGAATAGAAGAAGTTGTTACCAAAGCCGAAGCTGAACTGAATGAAGAAATAATGAAGGAAGGCGAAGCTACGCTTATGCAGCTTGGTATTCACGGAATTCCAACAGATCTTATCAGGCTTATAGGTAAAATGAAGTACAGATCAAGCTATGGTCAGAATCTTCTTCAGCATAGTATTGAAGTTGCATATTTAACCGGAATTATGGCTGCAGAATTGAACTTTGATGTTCAGATAGCTAAGAAAGCCGGATTATTGCATGATATTGGGAAAACACTTGATAAAAGCATAGAAGGTCCGCACGCATTACTCGGGTATGATCTTGCTAAGAAGCACAATCTGCACCCGATTATTGTAAATGCAATAGGAAGCCATCACGAAGATATTGAGATGGAACATCCTATATCAGCCCTGGTGCAGTCTGCTGATGCAATTAGCGGTGCAAGACCCGGTGCAAGACGCGAACCTCTTGAAAGTTATGTAAAAAGACTGGAAAATTTAGAGAATCTTGCAAAATCGTTCGAAGGAGTTGCAAAAACTTATGCAATTCAAGCCGGAAGAGAGATTCGTGTTGTTGTTGAACCTGATAAAGTTGATGATGCATTCTCAGACAGACTTGCTTCTGATATAGCACAGAAAATTCAGGAAGAAATGGATTATCCGGGGCAAATTAAGGTTACGGTAATTAGAGAAGTTAGAAAAATTGCATACGCGAAGTAATGCAAATGATTGTATTGTTTATCCTTGAAAAGGTAAAATTCTTTTAAGACCATTTTGACAAACCGGCAAACAAAACGGGAATTCAAGTTTTGTAAGCCGGTTTTGTCAGCTTTTAGACTGAATTGTTTTTTTGATATTCCTTAAGGGATTTTATGGGTAAGAAAGTCGTTGGATTAACAGGAGGAATTGGTTCGGGCAAATCGCTTCTTTCAGGCTATTTAAAAGAACTGGGCTGCGAAGTGTTAAATGCCGATGAAATAGCCCATGAGATTATGAACACAGATGAGGCGGTTATGGAAGAAATAATCGACGAATTCGGCAAGGAATCCTATGAAAACGGACAAATAAACCGTAAGTTTCTTTCAGACAAAGTATTTAATAGTTCAACCGGACTCGAAACTATAAATGCAATTGTTCATCCTGCGGTATTAAAAAAACTCGACACAATGACTAGGACCATTCTTAAAGATTCTGATTTGGTTTTTGTTGAATCAGCAATTTTGTTTGAATCGGATATATATGCTTTCTTTGATTATATTATTAATATTTCATCGGATTTGGAAGCGCGAAAAAAACGTCTTGTTAAATCAAGAAATATGACTGAAGAAGAAATTACAGCAAGAATGGATAAGCAATTATCGGACGACGAAAGAACTAGAATGTCTGATTTTACCATTGTAAACAACGGCACTTCTGAAGAGTTGAAAAATAAAGCAGTTTTCTTTATAAATCTTCTTAATTCATTAACTTGAAAATGCGGGTGAGCAGTGAATTCATTTAATAAGCTCATAGTTGGTTTTGTGAAAATTCTTCCAAAACCTGTTGTTTATATTTTTGCTCAGAAATATATAGCCGGACTAACACTTGATGACGCTGAAAAAACTGTAAGGGATCTTGAAAAATCCGGATTATGTGCAACAATTGACGTACTTGGGGAAGCTGTAAAAAATACAGGGGAATCTTCAAAAGCAAAAAACGAATGTTTGGAAGTTCTTAACCGCATTAAAGAAACAGGAATTGATTCAAATCTCTCAGTTAAACTATCTCAACTTGGGTTAAATATTGATGCGGAATTTTGTTTTGCGCAAATATCCGAAATATGTGGGAAAGCCGCTGAGAGTGGAATATTTATTCGGATTGACATGGAGGATTCATCTCTTACAGAGAAAACTTTAGAGATATTTAAGAGACTCAGGAAAGAATATTCTAATGTGGGAATTGTCGTGCAGGCATATCTTAAAAGAACTTCAGTTGATGTAGATGAACTTAACGCAATACCTGCAAACTACAGATTATGCAAAGGCATATATATTGAACCTGAAGAAATCGCAATTACAGAATACCAGGCAGTAAGAGATAATTACCTTATGCTTCTTGAGAAAATGTTGATTAACGGAAACTATGTCGGAATAGCAACTCACGATACTTTTCTGGTTGAAAACGCAATTGCACTTACAGAAAAATTTAAAATTCCGAAAGACAGATTTGAATTTCAAATGCTTTTCGGAGTAAGGGAAGATTTAAGAAAAAAAATTGCCGCTATGGGATATAAATTGCGTGTTTATGTTCCGTTTGGTGAAAAGTGGTATCATTATTCAGTAAGGCGTCTGCAGGAAAATCCGAAGATTGCCTGGTATATTACAAAAAGTATATTCACGTTTAATAAATGAAAGTTCTTGCAATTGAATCATCCTGTGATGAAACATCGGTTGCACTTTATACAGATAACAAACTGAAAGTAAACCTGATTTCTTCACAGCTTTTCCATAATAAATTCGGAGGTGTAGTCCCCGAACTTTCAAGCAGAGCACATCTTAAACTTGTGCTTCCGCTTTTGAGACAAGCTCTTAATGAAGCAGGAATGCATGCATCTGAAATAGATGTTTATGCCGCAACTGCAGGCCCCGGACTTATTGGAGCACTATTGGTGGGACTAACATTTACTAAAGGGCTGGCATATGCCTCCGGAAAACCATTTATTGCAGTTAACCATATTGAGGGACATATATTTTCAGGTTTTGCAACAGGAGCTGAACCTGAATATCCGTTTCTGGCTTTAGTTGTATCAGGTGGCCATACTTTGCTTCTTTTGGTTAAATCTCCCGTGGAAATAATTCAGCTGGGAACTACAGTTGACGATGCTGCCGGGGAAGCTTTCGATAAAGTATCAAAACTGCTGGGGATGGGATATCCCGGAGGTCCGGTTATTCAGAAGCATGCTTCATTAGGAGATAAAGATAAAATTAGATTTCCGGTGGCTTCTCTTAAAAATGAATTTGATTTTTCATTTAGCGGACTCAAAACAGCGGTTTTAAGATATAAAGAAAAAAACTATTGTGAATCAGTTCCTGAAGAAGCATATCCGGATATTGCGGCAGGATTTCAAGAAGCTGTAGTGAAATCGCTGTTAAAAAGCACAGAAAGAGCTCTCGATAAATTTAATGTTAAACAAATTACAGTTGCCGGAGGAGTATCCGCAAACTCTGAAATCAGAAGAAGATTCGGAATTATTGCTGAAAAAAGGGGACTGAAGCTTGTTCTTCCGAATCAAGAATTTTGTGGTGATAATGCGGCGATGATTGCATATAGAGCAATTCAGCTTTATGAAAACGGAATCCTACATGGGCTGGATTACAATGCCTTTCCTTCACTGAACGATCATAATTCATTCATTCAAAAATCGGAAGGTAGTAAATGATGAAAGGAATCAGGCAACATAAGAAGGAATTCATTGCGGCAGCATTATTCGGATTTACGATTTTTGCAGTGCTATATTATGTTTTTCTTTACCCTAACCGGCTGCCAGGTGATTCACAAAAAGTATTTGAAATCAAAAAAGGGAAAACTCTACATAAGATTGCGGATGAATTGTATGATGCAGGAATAATTCCGAATAAAAGAGCTTTTATGATAACTGCGTATTTTATGGGTGCAGATAAAAAAATAAAAGCCGGAGAATATGTAATAAAAAGCGGACTCAATTATATTGAACTGGTTGAGATTTTTACCAAAGGTGTTAAGCAGAATCAGATTAAAGTTACAATTCCGGAAGGTATCTGGCAGCACAAACTTGCCTCTCTTCTAGCAAAAGAAATGAAAATAGATTCTCTCGAATTTTTAAGACTAAGCTTCGACAAGCAGTTCCTTTCTGAATTAGGAGTTGAAGCTGGAAGTCTTGAAGGATATCTTTTGCCTGAAACATATTTCTTTTTTAAAGGAAGCAGTGTCAGCCAAATAATTAAAAGACTTAAGCAACAAAATGATAAAATATTTGATGTAGAAGCTATTCAAAGGATGAAGAATTTAAGTATGACGAAGCATGAAATTCTTACTCTTGCATCAGTAATTGAAGGTGAAACGAATAAATTCTCAGAATACAGAGCAATTTCAGGAGTTTACCACAACAGGCTAAGAATAGGAATGAAACTTCAGGCTGATCCGACCGTTCAGTATCTTAAGCGCTATTCAAATAGTTACAATAGAATATTATATCGAGATCTTGAAATAGACTCACCTTATAATACTTATAAATATCAGGGATTACCTCCCGGACCAATTAACAATCCGGGCAGAGAAGCAATTCTTGCGGCATTATATCCGGAAGAACACCGTCTGCTTTATTTCGTTGCAGATGGAACAGGCGGTCATAAATTTGCGGCAACCTATTCAGAACACCTAAGAAACCAGGCGAGGTACAGAGAATGGCGAAGAACACAGCAATAGTAATTTTACTGGTTTTTGTTTTTTGGGCTTGTGCTAATCCGCTCCCGCCTTCAGGGGGTGATGTAGATAAGATTCCTCCTTATATAACGGAGATTTTTCCTGCTGACAGTACTCTTAATTTTTCTGAAAAATATATAGAGATAACTTTTTCAGAGTATGTTGACCGTTCTGCAGCTCAGCAGGCAGTTTTTATATCGCCAAAGCCAAAAGGAGAAATAGAATATTCATGGAGTGGTAAAACACTTGAAATGAGTTTTTCCGATACGGCATTTGTGAAAGATATGACCTATGTAGTCAGCATTGGAACTGATGTGAGAGACCTGAATAACGGAAACCCGATGACTGAAGCATATATGCTAAGATTTTCAACGGGACTGAAGATTGATGATTTCTTTATTAAAGGGAAAGTTTATTATGAGAATATGTCGGGAGTAATGATATTTGCCTACAAGGGCGATTCTCTGAGATTTATTTCCGAAAAAATGCAGCCCGATTATATTTCACAAGCGGGACAGAATGGAGATTATCTTCTCGGCGGTCTTGCCGAGGGGAATTATACGCTGCTTGCAGTTAAAGATGAATTCCGCGATCTTAAGTACAGCAAGGAAACAGATGCTTTTGGAATACAACAGGATGAAATTATTCTCTCAATCGATAATCCTTCTGAAATAATTGATTTCAGGATGGCAAAAGAGGATACTACCGCACCAAATATTAAGAATGTAATTATGACAGATATGAACAGAATAGTTACCGAGATATCGGAACTTCCAGTATCGGGAATTATTTCCCCTGAAAATGTACGGATATGTGATTCAACTTCTATGAAGGACATAAAACCTGCATTTGTATATAAGAACTATAACAAGAAATCTGAATTTGTGATAGTTATTAAAGACAGTCTAAACAAAGGCAACAATTGTTATCTTAAAATCTTTAATTTAGCGGATGAGTACGGGAACAGAAATAAGCTCTCGGAACTTTCTTTTGCCCCCGCTGAAAAAAAAGATACTGTTCAAATAAAAATCGGTCGAATAGTTGGTCTCAACGATGACCCGGAACTTGATCCGGATGAATCTACACTTTTGGTGAACTTTTCAAAAGAAGCTGAAATTGCAGGGAATGAAGTGTTTTATATAAGTTCAGATAATGAACCTAAAATACTCTGCGTATTTGAGAGAATTGACGGGGCATCAGTTAGAGTGATATCTCCGGTTAAGTTCGGGAAAGGAAAAAAAATGAAACTTCTAACAGATTTTTCGAAAATAAAAGATATCAACGGAATAGGGAAAGATACGTTGTTATCAAGCGAATTAAAAGTGGCGGGAAGTATGGATTTTTCGGGAGTATCTGGAACAGTTTCCGGTGATGCGAATATACCGCTTGTTAAAGTGGAGTTAAAGCAGACAGGGGGTAAAAACAAATATGAAGTAAAACCCTCTGCAGATTCAAAATTTAAATTTCCGAGGGTAAAGCCCGGCTCATATATAATTTCTGCCTTTGAAGACACAGACTCGAACAATGTTTACACATTTGGGAAGCCCGACAGCATAAAGTTTTCTGAAAAATTTACTGTTTATCCCGATACTCTCAATTTAAGAGCAAGATGGCCGGTGGGAGATGTTAATATCGAATTTCGGAAAAAAAAGAAATAAATGGAAAGCTCAATAAAAATATCCTTTATAATTCCGGTATTTAACAGACCAAAAGAAGTAGAGGAACTTCTTTCCAGCATGGAAGCGCAAAGTTTAACGGATTTCGAAATCATAATTGTTGAAGACGGCTCGTCTGAGAAATGTGAAGAGGTTGTGCAGAAATATAAAAATAGGATTTCAGTTCAATACTTTTATAAAGACAATTCAGGTCCGGGACAAAGCAGAAATTACGGTGCAGAAAAAGCCACAGGTAATTATTTTGTCTTTCTGGATTCAGATTGTGTTCTCCCTCCGGATTATTTTAAGATAATATTCAATCAATTACTGCTGAATTATAAAGATGCTTTTGGCGGTCCGGATATGGCACATACTGATTTTTCTGATTTGCAGAAGGCGATAAATTATTCAATGACATCCTTTTTTACAACCGGGGGAATTAGAGGAGGCAGTGAAAAACTTGGGAAATTTCACCCCAGAAGTTTTAATATGGGCTACTCAAGAAAAGTGTTTGAAAAAACCGGAGGCTTTTCAACTATGCGCTTCGGAGAAGATATTGATATGAGTATCAGGATAATAAAAGCCGGTTTTTCAACAAGCCTTATAAAAGAGGCCGCAGTTTATCATAAAAGGCGGACAAGCTTAATACAGTTTTACAAACAGGTAATGAATTCCGGAATTGCAAGAATCAATCTTTATAAAAGACATCCGGAATCGCTGAAAATCATTCATTTTACTCCGGCATTATTCGTCTTAGGTTTAATTTTATGCTTGGCAGCTTCGTTTTTTTGCTTATCGTTAGTAATACTGCCATTATTCTATGCTTTTGTACTATTATTTGATGCAACTTTAAGAAACAAAAGTTTTCGGGTGGGTTGTCTTTCGCTTGCAGCAGGATTCATTCAGCTATTTGGATACGGTGTGGGTTTTATCAGGGCATTTTGGAAAAGAATCATATTAAAAGAAGGGGAGTTCGAAGCTTTCAAAAATAACTTTTATAAATAAATCTGCGGAGGGGCTATGGGAAAATCGACAAAACTATCGTTGCTTTTGTTTTTATTAAGTTTTACCTTATTTGGAAAAACTATTTATGTAAATATCAATTTTTCCGGCACCGGCACAGGTGCTATGTCTTCTCCTTTCAAAACAATATCTGAAGCCGTGAGTGTTTCATCAGCAGGTGATGAAATAAAAATAGCTGCAGGAGATTACATCGAGAATTTAATTTTACCGGGAAATTTCGGCTTAAAACTATCCGGGGGGTATTCTCCGGCAGATTTTTCAGTAAGAAACACACAAACCTACCGAACAAATATTAGCGGAGCAAACACTTCACCCGTAATCTCGATAGAATACACAGGTGGTATAGGCGATTATCAGTATTACGAAATTAACGGTTTTAGAATCCAAGGCGGAGAGAGAGGAGTTTACGCGGTAAATCAAGGCAACGGCGGGACAGCGGTTTTATTAATTTATGATAATATTATTTCCGGGAATGGCGGTTTGCAGGGAAGTAACGATTACGGCGGTGGTGTACATATTTCAGGGATCATTTCTAAAGTTATCAATAATGAGATTAAAAATAACAGTTGCGGAAAATCCGGTGGAATATCATTGCAGTTAGCTAATCCGGAATATTCCTTTTTGCTGGAGGGCAACATAATCGAAGGCAACACTATTTATTCAGACCACGGAGCTGGAGCAGGTATTCAGGCTTATAAAGGAATTGTAAGAAATAATATATTCGAAAATAATTCAATACTGAATTCTTGGGGCTGGGGAGGCGGTTTGATAATTGACGGTAACCGATTTACAGGATTTAATGATAGTATTTATATAAGACTTGAAGGAAACACATATTCCGGAAATATTGCACCGTCGGGGGGCTCCGGACTCTTTATAGACGAGGGAGCAAATGTAAGACTATTGAATGAGCTGATTATTAAAAATAGAACTACTGAATCTTTTCGTGACGGAGCATTCTATATAGACGGACCCCGAGGAACTTCTGAGGCAAGAACAGAATTTGAAAATTGCACCATTGCAGATAATACAGGGGCAGATTACAGTTACGGACATGCAATATTCATTGAAGGAGAATCTGAAGTAACAGGTAAAAACTCAATTTTCAGCGGAAACAGTTCTGCTGATAATAACAACGATTTTTACACAGATGAAGGATCGTCGTTAGCTTTATCGTATTGTGTGTATGTTTCAGGAAACCAAGGCCCTGGAAATTTTAATATTTCGAAAAGTATGGTTGCTGCTGACCCAGGTTTTGCAGATCCGGGCATAAATGATTATGCTTTGAAGTCGAAATCCGGTCGTTACAGTTTACTTGAAGGTACCTGGGTTACGGATAATGAAGATAGTCCGGTATTAAACACTGGAAATCCGGCTTCTGTATATATAAATGAGCCTTTTCCAAACGGAAACAGGGTAAATCCCGGACATTTAGGAAATACAGTATATGCATCTAAAGTTCAAAATATATCTTCAGGAGAAATCTATCAGGTGGGGCCTTCACGAACTTATAAATCGCTTCAGGAAGTTGCCGGATTACTTAATCCCGGAGATGTAGTTCAAGTGGACGGAGATAATACTTATCCGGGTGGAATTGAGTTTCAAAGACCCGGTACTGCATCGGAAAAAATTCATATAATTGGAATCCGCGTAAACGGGAAAAGACCTGTTATTGAAGGTGGTTATAACTCAGTTGCATTCATTACCCCATGGCCTTATACGGGTCCGGAAGGAGGCCATCATTATATATTTGAAGGATTTGAAATAACCGGAGCGGAATTCAGGGGAATATTTCATCAGGCCAAGGATCTTACCATTAGAGATTGTTATGTTCATGATTGTCTTGCTCACGGTATTCTTGGAGCAGATCAGGGGTCAGGTTCAATTCTTATTGAATATACAGAAGTGGCAAGATGCGGATTTGAAACAGGACGGCACCAGATATATATGGCAACAGACGAGGTGAACAATCCCGGAAGTGTTTTCAGACTCCAGCATTGTTATATTCACAGTGGAAATGGGGGTAACAATGTCAAAACCAGAGCTGAAAGGAATGAAATTTATTATAATCACATAGAAGGTGCATTCTACCATGAATTGGAACTCATTGGGCCGGATTCCGATGCTGACGGAGATAATCCTAATCTTAAGCGCGAAGACAGCGATATTGTTGGAAATGTACTAGTTAAGAAACTTACCGATGCCGACAACAATCCGGATTTCTATGTTTTGAGAATAGGAGGAGACGGAACAGGCGAAAGCCGCGGACGATACAGGTTTTTGAACAATACAGTAATTGCCGGCAGTAGTGCAGTATTCAGGATGTATGACGGATTGGAATCAGTTGAAATGCAGAATAATGTTTTTTTCAATCCCTCAGGGATTCTTACTTTAGCCAGAACTGCTGATGCAACATGGTCGGCAGGTAGTGAGAAAATTTATGGTAAGGCAAACTGGATGAACAGCAACGCTGAAGGAATACCTAACGGAGTAATAGAAAGTATATTTGGGCCCGATCCGGGATTGGTTTCAGTTAATTTAGGAAATTATAAACCTGCATCGCATTCGGCTCTTGTTAATACCGGTGAACTTCCATTAGTTTCACCTCAGGGATTTGAATTTCCTAATCCGCTAATAAAAGCTTATAAACATCCACCTGCAAATTCAGTTGAATTACCCGGAACTTC
This sequence comes from uncultured Melioribacteraceae bacterium, assembly GCA_964584325.1. Taxonomy (GTDB): domain Bacteria; phylum Bacteroidota; class Ignavibacteria; order Ignavibacteriales; family Melioribacteraceae; genus CAZOZP01. The sequence goes on along the minus strand of CAZOZP010000015.1, from coordinate 30,679 downwards.
TGAAGACAGGAAGTATTCAGACCAGCCTGACATTGGTGCATTTGAACTTATTTCAGAAGTTTCATTATCAAGAGAAAACAAAATTCCTGTTGGCTTTGTTTTATATCAGAATTATCCTAATCCTTTTAATCCTTCAACAACAATCGAATTTTCTTTGTCCAAGGATTCGGAAGTAACACTTAGGATTTATAACCTTCTCGGACAAGAAATAACATCACTCATAAACCAACAAATGATGGCTGGCAACCATAAGGTAAAATTCAATGCTTCCACAGCCGTGGGCGGATTAGCCACAGGGGTATATTTCTATAAGCTGCAAGCTGAAGGATTAACAGCAGTGAAGAGATTTTTACTGGTTAAATAGATATCTTAGATTTAAGTGGAACAATTAAAGACTAGTTGTTCCGCTTAATCTCTATTTTATCTTATAAAAAACTATTCATTTGGGTAGTTTACTTCCATAAGACTTTCCATTAACTTTGATACATAAAGATAATACAAATTACTGCAGGATTTGTTTTTTCTTTTGCTTTCTAATCAACCGGCAATAGCCGAAATTAAACTTTTAGGGAGGTTTTATGAAATTGCTGTTCCAAATGGCAAAACTAGTTTTGTTCTTTTTAGTATTTTCAGGAGTATTAAGCGTTAATGTTTATGCTCAGAATGATGCAATGCTTCAGGGCTTCTATTGGGATGTTCCGGTAGATGATGTGAATAACGACGGCAGCTGGTGGGATACGCTTGCAGAGCAAGCGGATTTGTTTAAGGCGAAAGGGTTTACAGCAATATGGGTACCAATGCCTTGCAAAGGTAATGCAGGTATTTGGGATATGGGCTATGGAGTTTTCGATCATTATGATCTGGGAAACTATTTTCAAAAAGGTACTCGAGAAACCAGAATGGGAAGTCGCGAAGAATTAGAAAATATGATTAATGTTATGCATGCTTCACCTAAAATCGAAGTAATATCGGATGTTGTGTTAAACCACATTTATGCATACAGCGATGATCATTTTGAACCTAATCCGGCAGTTAAACACTATGTTTTCAGTGAAGCCAAAGTAAACGGGAATGATTTTGTCCCTTTCCCAAGTAATGAGATTATCTGGAGAATTCCGCAAGCAGACCCTGGGACTTATTATATCAAAATCAAAGGCTATAAATTAGCTGATGATAAAAAAGGCTACAATTTTCAGGCAAACTGGACTGGTGGTCAATGGAATAACGGCTGGACAGATATGACGGGTTGGGAATCAGAACCAAACAACGGCGGCGGAGCAAGTAATGACTTTACTACATCCGGAATGACGATGAGAGGAAGAATTGATCCAATAGGATCTGATATTGATGAATATAAAATTACAATTCCTGCAAAAGCTGATTTGGTAATGAAGCTTACAGTTATGGGCGAAAAACAGAATCCCTGGGAATGGTTTCCTACAGACCAGCAAAGAGGATTGTATCCGGCAGAAATATGGTTTAACGGCCAAAATCTTGCTTCCACAAAACTCGAAGCCTGTACAATGACAAATATTCAGTATGTTGAACATACCGGGTTAGGCGAAGCTAATTACAGTTGGAATTATGAGGATTTCCATCCGGTTGATGTGAATGATTTTCTAACAAGCGGTGATAGTTTTGAGGATGCTCTAATTACTAATACCAAAATGTTTGGTAATGATTTTAACACATACAGCTCCAGAGTTCAGACCAGATTGAACGATTGGGGAAAATGGATGGTTGATGTTGTAGGATTCGACGGCTTCAGACTCGATTTTGTCCGAGGTTTCCAGGTACCATATGTAGCCTCATGGATCAAAAACCTGCCTAAAGTAAACGATAATCAGAGATTTATTGTTGCCGAGTATTGGACCGGACATCATTACAGACTTAAAGACTGGATAAACGATAATGCTAAAGAAGGTGCAACAGTAACTGTTTTTGATTTCCCATTAAAGAATGATTTAACACGAATGTGTAATAACGGACAGTATGGATATAACATGTCTTGGTTGAACAATGCCGGAATGGTCAGAGATGCTGAAAATTCGGTTTCCGGTCTTAATGTTGTAACTTTCCTCGATAATCATGATACCGGAAGAGAGCCAGATAAATGGGTTACTAAAGATATGGTTATGGGTTATGCTTATATGCTTACACATGAAGGACGTCCTTGTGTTTTCTATCCGCATTATTTTTCAGTACCACAGGTTCATTGGAATGATACAGTGAAGGCCCCTGTTTCATTGAAAGATGATTTAGACAAATTAATGTTTGCTCGAAGAACATATTTAGGCGGGGTAATTAAAGTGCTTTCACAATCGGGTAATCCTTATCCTGCTGACGATACAAAACATGTTTACATTGCAAGAAGAGAAGGTAACGGTGTTAAAAGCGGAGCAATTGTAGTAATTAACAATCATGAGAACGATACAAAAGGTCTTTGGGTAAATAATACAGTTGAAGGTATGCAAGACTGGAAAAACAAAACTCTCGTAAATGCATTTAATCCATCTGAAAAAACTCAGGTATTTGGTGATGGAAGAGTTTATCTTTCAGCTCCCAAAAGAGGCTATTCATTGTGGGTGCTGGAATCCGAGTATGTTGCAATGACAGATGACGATAGAAGAGTTAGTACAGATGATTATCAGGTAGAAATGCCTTCCGAGTTTAAAGTGGCGCAAAACTATCCTAATCCTTTTAATCCTTCAACCATTATCGGATTTGAATTGCCAACTGAAGGTAATGTAAGTGTGAAAGTATTTAATGCTTTGGGTCAGCTTGTTGATGTAATAAAAGACGGACACATGGCTGCCGGAAAGCAAGCAGTAACATGGAATGCCAATTCCTGTTCAAACGGAGTCTATTTTTATGAAGTGTCTTACAAAGGGAACCGTGTTGTGAACAGAATGGTTTTAATGAAGTAAGTACTAATAATATATTATCCAATTTAGCATTGGGCGGAGTAAATTACTCCGCCTTTTTTTTTGCTTTTGTGAATGTAAAGATCGTGATTGAACAACCGGTAAACAAGATTAGGACATTGGTTTTGATTTACTAAATAACTATATTTACATCCGTTACTATTCAATTCGGAGACTCTATGAGCAAGGTTATTTTTATTTTTATATATATAGTGTGTGCATGTTTAAGTTCAGCTCAAGTGAACTTTGATGAGTATTTTACCGGCGCTGCATTAAGGATAGATTACGAACATTCAGGTAATTCAAATTCCGAAAAAATAATAATTAAAAATCTTTTGGAAGAGGGTAATTATCCTGGTTCTAAAAAAAACTTAATTGATTCAACTCTTTTCGGTGATTATTATTATGTTGTTTTTGATTCACTATCCGGGAAGAAAATATTTTCCAGAGGCAATTCAACTCTTTTCTTTGAATGGCAGACAACAGCAGAAGCAAAGCTAAAGGATAAAACATTCAGTGAATCTGTTAGAATTCCTTTTCCGAAAAACACAATTAAATTTCAGTTAAATGCCAGAGATTCACTTAATAAATTTTATCCGATTTTCAGTTCATATATTAATCCCGAAAATTATTTCATTAAAAAAGAAAGAAAATACCAATTTGAAAAAATTACGATAAATTTAGCGGGTAAAGCCGAAGAATGTTATGATTTAGTAATTTTGCCTGAAGGATATAAAGAATCGGAAATGGATGAATTTCTGACTGATGCAGAAAGATATGCTGGATATCTTTTCAAATATCAACCATTTACAGAATATAAAAACAAGATTAATATTTATGCGGTAAAAGCACCATCAATAGATTCCGGCCCGGATATTCCAAAAGAGAATGTTTGGAAAAATACACTTCTGGGCACAACATTCTATACATTCGACAGCGAAAGATATTTGATGACAGAAGATTATTATTCAGTAATGGATTTAGCCTCTTGTGCAGATTATGATAACATTATAATACTCGTGAATACGGAAAAATACGGTGGTGGCGGAATATATAATTTTTATGCTACTTTTGCCGCAAAGAATCCTTCAGGCGAAAGAATATTTATTCATGAATTAGGACACAGTATAGCTGGACTTGCAGATGAATACTATGAGTCTTCAGTATCTTATGAAGAATATTTTAGCAGTAAAGCAGAGCCATGGCAAGCTAATATAACAACAATGGTAGATTTTGATAAGAAATGGAAATCCGATATTAATGAAGGGATTCCGGTACCTACTCCGCTAAAGTCAGAATACAAGAATGAGCTTGGAGCGTTTGAGGGAGGAGGGTATTCTGCTACAGGAGTGTTTAGACCTACAGTTGATAGTATTATGAAATCTCTTTCGGAAAGCAATTTCAATGCACCATCGTTGAAAGCTATTAAGAAAGTTTTGGATATGCATACAAAATAATCGATAAAGAATAATATTTCATAAAAACATATATTTATACAAAAATTGTTTCTGAATTACCCTTTTGATTTCTGTATTTCTTGATTAGATAGAAACTAATTGTTATTATTGCACTTAACTTTTAAAAAAACAGATTAAACTATGAAAATATTAAAATTTGGCGGCTCATCGGTTGGTAATGCTGAAAGGATCAGCAAAGTTATAGATATTCTTAAAGATTACTCAGACAGAGGCGAAGAGTACTCAGTAGTTTTTTCTGCCTTCCAAACTGTTACGGATAGTCTTATAAGACTTGGCAATCTCGCGTTGAAAAGAGACGAAACCTATCTGAGCGAACTAGAAAGATTAAAGATAAAACACTTTGAGGCTATTGATTCCTTGATTAAAAATTCGGAAAGCAAAGAAGTTTTATCTACAGATGTATCAAAACTTTTTGAAGAATTGTCAAATATCCTATACGGGGTATTCCTTATCAAAGAACTTACTCTGAGGTCATTGGATTATATCCAAAGTTTCGGAGAAAGACTTTCCTGCAGAATTATCACCGCTGCAATGAGCAACCGAGGATTTAATTGCAGTTATCTTGATACAAGAGAAATTGTAAAAACAGACAGTAATTTCGGGTATGCAAAAGTTGATTTTACAACTACAAATAAAAATATATTAGAATATTTTAAAGTGCATCCTGAAATCCAGATTATTACTGGATTTATTGGAAGTACATCTGAAAATGAAACCACTACTCTTGGCAGAGGAGGATCTGATTATACTGCTTCAGTTTTCGGTGCAGCTTTGGATGCAGAAGAGATCGAGATATGGACGGATGTTGACGGAATTCTTACAGCTGATCCTCGTAAAGTAAAAGATGCATATTCCTTAAAAGCTGTTACTTATGAGGAGGCAATGGAATTATCCCATTTTGGGGCTAAGGTTATTTATCCTCCTACAATGCTCCCCGCATTAAAGAAGAAAATAAAAATAAGGATAAAAAACACATTTAATCCTTCTCACAAAGGAACAGTTATTCTCGAAAGAGAAGATTCAGTTGCTTTTAATGTTAAGGGAATCTCATCAATTGATGATATTTCACTTTTGCGTATTCAGGGAAGCGGTATGATAGGAATTGCCGGAATATCCTCGCGGATATTTAATTCTTTAGCACAGAAAGGAATAAATGTTATTCTTATTACCCAAGCTTCATCTGAACACAGTATTTGTCTTGCTGTTATACCTAAAGATTCAGAACTGGCAAAACAAGCTATTGAAGATGAATTCAAATATGAAATTATTCAGGAACAGTTGAATTCTGTTATTGTTCAGAAAGACCTTTCTGTAATTGCAGTTGTTGGTGAGGATATGAAAAATACCCCCGGTATAGCAGGAAAAGTTTTTCAATCATTAGGGAAGAATGGAATAAATATTCATGCAATTGCTCAAGGATCTTCAGAGCTAAACATTTCACTTGTAATAGGGAAAAAAGACTTAAATAAGGCCCTTAATGCACTACATAATTCGGTATTCCTTGCAAAGAATAGAATTATTAATATTTATCTTGTAGGAACCGGCTTAGTCGGTTCAGCTCTTCTTGAGTATTTTAGAAAACGTGAAGTACATTTGAAGGAAAACCTTAACACCAAAATTCGTGTAATTGGGATTGCCGATATTAATCGGATGTATTTTGACAAAGAAGGAATTGAAGTATCAGATTGGAAATCCATCGTTGAAAAGAGCGGAAGTGATACAAGTATTGAAAAGTTTGTCAACAAAATGATTGAAGCTGATGTTCCGAATTCAATATTTGTTGATTGTACGTCAAGCCAAGATGTGGCTTATAAATACTCGTCTATACTAAACGCTGGAATATCGATTGTTACACCAAACAAGCTGGCCAATTCATCTGATTTGAAATATTATAATAATATTAGAAGTTCAGCACTTGCCCGCAGGGTTGAATTTCTTTACGAAACAAATGTCGGAGCTGCTCTTCCTGTAATTGAATCTCTTAGAACTCTGGTATTAAATGGGGATGGAATAAGAAAAATAGAAGGTATTTTCTCTGGGACATTAAGCTATCTGTTTAATAATTTCAGAGAAAGAGATTCATTTTCGGAAATTGTTGCCGAAGCAAAAGCCAAAGGTTATACAGAACCCGATCCGCGCAATGATCTTAATGGTAAAGATATGGGACGTAAGCTGCTTATTCTTCTCAGAGAAGCAGGTATGAATTTAGAAATGGCGGATATACGGATTGAAAGTCTCATTCCTGATGCATTGAAAGATATTCCGGACGTTAGCAATTTTATGACTAAGCTTCCCGAATTTGATGAGTATTTTAGGGAAATGAAAATGGAAGCTGCATCTGAAGGAAAAGTATTGAGCTATATAGCTAAATATGAAGACGGGAAAGCATGTGTTCAACTTGAAAAAATACCCGCCGATCATCCCTTTGCTTCGATGAAAGGAAGTGATAATATAATGGCATTCACAACTGACGACTATAACGAAGTACCTCTTGTAATAAGAGGTCCCGGAGCTGGAGCAAATATTACTGCTTCAGGAATATTTGCAGATATCTTAAAAATTTCAAACTATTTAGGTGATTAAAATGGAAAAAATAAATGTAGCTATTTTAGGTGCGACAGGAAGTGTCGGACAAAAATTTATTGAACTTCTTCAGAACCATCCTTGGTTTAATATTCATGAACTTGCAGCATCTGAGCGTTCTGCAGGAAAGAAGTATAAGGATGCAACCAACTGGGTAATGCAAAATCCTTTGTCTGAGCAGATAGCCAATATGACCATAAAGCTAACTGAACCCGGATTAGAATCTAGAGTTTGTTTTTCTGCTATGGATGCAGGAGTAGCAGGCGAAATAGAGGAAAAATTGGCAAATGCAGGTTATATTGTTATTTCAAATGCAAAGAACCATAGATTTGATCCTGACGTTCCGCTTATGATACCTGAAATAAACCATGAACACCTTGAACTTATAAAATCCCAGACTTATTCAGGAGCAATTATAACAAATCCAAACTGCTCTACAATCGGACTGGCAATGGCTTTGAAGCCACTGCATGATAGTTTCGGTCTCGAAGCTGTAAATGTGGTAACAATGCAGGCAGTCTCAGGTGCCGGGTATCCAGGACTACCTTCACTGGACATAATAGAAAATGTGATACCATTTATTGGAGGTGAGGAGCCCAAGATGGAATCAGAACCATTAAAAATTCTTGGAAGTATTTCCGGTGGAACGATACAGAACGCTGAGTTTAAAGTAAGTGCACAGTGTAATAGAGTTGGCGTGATAGATGGTCATTTGGAATGCGTTCAAGTGAAATTGAAAAAGAAAACTTCCGTTGAAGAAATAAAAACCCTTTTTAGAAATTACAAATCACTTCCTCAATCTCTTAGTCTTCCTTTTGCACCGATTAATCCAATTCATTATTTTGAAGAAGATAAATTCCCTCAGCCGCGAATACACAGAAATATTGATAAAGGAATGGCTGTTTCAGTGGGAAGATTAAGAGAGTGCCCGCTTTTTGACTATAAGTTTGTAGTTCTTTCTCATAATACTATTAGAGGTGCTGCAGGCGGAACAATACTGATAGCCGAGTTGATGAAAGAAAAGGGATACATAAAATAATGAAAAGTTTAATGGTTTTTGCTCCGGCTACTGTTTCAAATATTGGCTGTGGATTTGATGTAATGGGATTTGCACTCAATGCTCCTGGAGAAGATCTTCTCGTAAGAGAATCTGACAGAAAAGGTGTTGTTATTTCCAAAATAACCGGGGATGAAGGAAAAATTCCTTATGAAATTGAATTGAATACGGCCGGAATGGCAGCAAAATCACTTCTTGAGCAGTATGCACCCGATGCAGGGATAGAAATCGAAATCTATAAGAAAATGGGACTAGGAAGCGGCCTTGGTTCAAGCGCAGCGAGTGCAGTTGCTGTTGTATATGGAATCAATGAATTGTTAGGACTCTCTCTTTCAAGATCCCAGCTTTTACCGCATGCAATGGAAGGAGAAAAAGTAGCAAGTAAAGCAATTCACGCAGATAATGTTGCCCCTTGCCTTTTCGGTGGATTTATCCTAATACGCGGTTATGAACCTATTGATATAGTTCAGTTACCCGTTCCTGACAAACTGTATTGTGCAATAATTCATCCGCAGATTGAGATAAAAACATCAGAAGCAAGAACTATGCTTGGAAATACCGTTGAACTTAAGAAAGCAATAAGTCAATGGGGGAATGTGGGTGGTTTAATTGCCGGATTATTCTATAATGATTTTGATCTTATAGGAAGATCAATTAAAGATTATGTGGCAGAACCGGTAAGGTCAAAGCTGATACCCGGTTACGCCAATATTAAAAAAGCAGCTTTAGAAACAGGTGCAATAGGTTGCAATATTTCCGGTTCGGGACCATCAATGTTTGCTTTATGCGATTCTGCTAATATGGCTTCAGAGGTGTCGCTGGCAATGGGTAGGGAATGCAGGTCAGCCGGAGTAGATTGCAAACTATATATTTCAAAGATTAATTCCGAAGGTCCAAAAATTATTGGTTAATTATGATTTTTTACAGCGATAGGAATAAGAATCTTTCTGCCGGTTTTAGAGAAGCTGTTATAAACGGTTTGGCTGAAGACGGAGGGTTATTTGTTCCTGAAATAATTCCGCATCTTCCGACGGAATTATTTTCAAACTTGAATAATATGGATATAAAGGAAATTGCGTTTAAAGTATTATCAGAATATACAGGTGATGAAATACCTGAAAGTAATCTGCGAGATATAATTCAAGAAACATTTACCTTTCCGATCCCTCTCATCGAAATAAATGATGAAATATCCGTGTTGGAAATCACTCACGGTCCAACACTTGCTTTTAAGGATATTGGTGCACGGTTTCTCGCAAATACAATGTCTTATTTTGTAAGAGGTAAGGGTAAACAAGTAAATATTCTTGTGGCAACATCCGGAGATACCGGGAGTGCAGTGGCAAATGGATTTTACGGAATTGAAGGGATAAATGTGTTTCTTCTTTATCCTTCCGGAAAAGTAAGTCGCCTACAGGAAATGCAACTTACTACTCTTGACAAAAATATTACTGCCTTTGAAGTGGAAGGTACTTTTGATGATTGTCAAGCTCTTGTTAAAAAAGCATTTACAGATAAAAGTCTTTACGAAAGAATCACTCTTAGTTCAGCAAATTCAATAAATATTGCAAGATTACTTCCTCAGAGTATTTACTATTTTGAGGGTTTTAAGCAGCTTAAAAACAAAGACAAATCAGTTTTTTGTGTTCCTTCAGGAAATCTTGGTAATCTTACTGCCGGGCTAATTGCAAAAAGAATGGGTTTACCGATCGATAAGTTTATTGCGGCCACGAACAGTAATAAAGTTTTTACAGATTATCTGTCAACGGGTAATTTTGAGCCTAAACCATCGGTTAAAACTCTTTCAAATGCTATGGACGTTGGTAATCCAAGCAATATATCAAGAATAAATTTTATTTATAAAGGTCTGCTTGATTCAATGAGAGGTGATATACACTCATATTCATTTAGCGATTTGGAAACGATTGAAGCCCTCAGAGAAGTTAGAGATAATTACGGTTATATTATTGATCCGCATGGAGCAGTGGGATATTTAGGTGTAAAAGAATTCTTTAAGGAAAAGGGAACAAGACATGCGGTGATTCTTGAAACTGCACATCCTTCAAAATTTACGGAGATTATTGAAGAAGCCTTAGGTGAAAAACCTGATATGCCTGAAAGGCTTGGAAATTGTTTAAAAAAAGAGAAGAAATCCCTCAAAATATCAAATAAATATGATGAATTTAAGGAATTTCTTCTTAAGCTTGCCGTGTAATACATATTAGATTATTTCCTCATCACGTTTTAAGTAATCAATCTGTTTTCTAATATATTCGAGTTTTTTAACTAACTCTGCCGCTTGTCTTTCAAGCAACGCAATTTCATAGCATCGTGATGAGTTTTGCGGCATCGCTCCGTCAAGTGACCATGGGAATATGAATCTGTCTTCTTTCTTCTTTCTGACTGTTTGTCTTTCGTCAGTCAGGAGAGAATCAAAGTCGGCCGCTATTCCCTTTGTTGCCGAATCCGAAAAGAAATGTCTTTGTTCCATTCTTTCCTCCTTGTTTTATTGTTTATCATAAGACTAATTCCAAAAAGTTTGTAATCAGCCAAATTCTAATTTTAATATAAAAAATGAAGTGCTTTACCGCAACTAAAATTATTCAGGCTGAATATATTTATGTGCAATATTAAAGGAAACTATTATAATTAGTCCGGAAAATAAAGAGAAAATGAAAAAGGGTAAAAATAAATCCCCATGGTGTATCGGATAACCTTGCGATGAATTAATGAAGTATTTTTCTGTAAACGGATAAAAAAGAATTACAAGAAATAACATATAGAAAATATTGAAAAGGAATGTAATTGAGGCTCCCTGTGAGGAGGCTAGCCTGATAGCGTTTTTCTCGTTGTAGTTTTTAAATAAAGCACCGAGAGAAAAATTGAGCATAATTATTGCCACAGAGGATATTAAGCTGATGACTGTATAAACAGACATCAAGTAATAACCATAATTCAAATTGGAAAAAACAGACAGAAGAAAACTGATAAAAAGAAGAGAAATCATATAAGGTTTCATCTTTGTAAAAACATATCGCCTTAAATTTACAGGAGCCGATAGTATTTTCCAAATAGCATTACCTTCAAGACTAATAAGAGGGAATACAAATCTGAGTGCTAAAGAGCTTATCAGCAGAACATTGAAAAGGAATACTATTATGTACAAGATAGGTTGTAATTCTTGATTTGAAGAGATAACAAATTTCACCTTCGAGATACTTGCAACAAATGCAATTATAAGTAAAAAAAGAAATGAAAAGTGTATAAACTGGATAGGTTCCCGGAAAAAGAGATGGAATTCTTTTTTATACAAGGATTCAGAAAAAATATCAAACCGTGACTTCTTAAAGAATGAAAAAACGTTTATTAAAAGCTTCCTGTCAGTTGAATTCTTTCTATAATCGGATATCCAAGTAATGTAGTACCATTTGCGTCCGAGAAGAATTGCAACAGAAAAAAAGAAAATAGCTGCAGAGATTTGATATATATAATAAATAAGCCCACTTTGGCCTGAAGAAATGCTATGCCAATAAAGTGAAGAAGAAAGCCATTGATTTGGCAGCCACACAAAAAGTCCGGGTTTTAATGAAGCAAAATATTTGTCAATATTCGGGTAATATTTCATTACTTCTTCTACTGCCGATACAGGCGAAGTTAAATTAAAATAGAGTAGAACTGCAGTCAGGTAAATAAGGATAAGAACAATAAGTACATTTTTTAATCCTGCCTTACTTGCTGCTTTCATCACAATAAGAAGTATAATTACACCGATGGACCCGGCGGTAATAATCATAGGCATCAGATTCAGGAAAAGTATTGTAAGAAAGCCTATTACTGATAATTTAAAATAAATTGTGTAAGCTAGAAAAGCCGAAAGGAGCACCATAATCAGAGTTGATGAACTGTAAAAAAAATTGTCAGCAAATTTAATTAGGAATATCGATTCCGGATTAACAGGTTTGGTCATAAAAAAGTATATTTCTTTAGAGTTGTAAAGTGTAGCGAAAGATACTATTATATTGCCGACATTCACACTGAGAAAAAAAATAAACAAAATATAAGAAAGAAACTCGTGAAAAAGATAGTTACCCAAATGTGCTCTTTCCATCAGATATTCAAGCAACTCCAAGGTAAAAACAAAAACTCCAGTAGCGAATCCAAAATATACTAACGATGTTCCTGCTGATTTAATTACATTTATTGCTGAAAAATCAGTGATTGTGCGTAAATAGCCTATACTTTTATATTTTAAAATAAAAATAATATTTTTCATTAATTGGTTATCTCAATGAATAATTCTTCAAGTTGCTGTTTACGTTCTTCTTTAAGTTTGTGAAGTTCTGACATACTATTGATAAAAATAAGTTTTGAGAGTTTAATAATTCCAACCTTATTACAAATTTCTTCTGCTATATGAAGGCTATGGGTTGACATAAACACTGCTTTCCCGGCTGAAGCGTATTCCTGAAATAATTTTTTTATTAAGAATGTACTATAAGGGTCGAGTCCGACAATTGGCTCATCAACAATCAAGATTTTTGGATCATGCAGTAAAGCGCTTGCAATTGCAATTCGTTGTTTCATACCCTGTGAGTATTCTTCAGTTCGTTTATTTAACCAATCTCCGAGATTAAGCTTTTCAGTAATATTGTTAATCCCTTTAATAAGTTGGTCCTTGGATAAACCGAAAAGGCCTCCTGAGAACATCAAAAATTCCTTACCAGTTAACTTATCATATAGAAATGCTTGATCAGGGATGTAACCGAAAAGCCGCTTTGCTTCGATATGATTCTCTTGATTGTCGATTCCACAGACTTTGATTTTACCGGATGTTGGTATAAGCAATCCGGTAATCATTTTAATTGTTGTAGTCTTCCCGGCACCGTTTGGACCTAAAAATGCGAAGATATCTCCGGGGTAAATATGCAGACTTAGGTCTTCAACGGCTGTGAAATTTCCGTATCTTTTTGTTACATTTATTATTTCAAGAAATTTATCTTCCATATTCGTCATTACCTTTCAATTGAAGGAAATCTTCGTATTGTAGATTTACAAGATCTTCTTTGTTTATTGTGTTTAGGGTTGAAATTCTTACTTCCTGATTTTTTATTGCCAATAAAAGAATTCGTTTGATATAAGCGATATTATCAAAATTAACATCGGATTTGCCTTTTTCTTCATTTATTATTTCAAGAAACAGTTGAAGAGCTCCTTCATCCATTTGATATCCGTATTCTTCAGCGATAACAGCTGATATCTCCAGTAATTCGCGACTTGTGAAGTTCTCAAAGAAGAATGTATAAGGAAATAGTTTGTTAATCTCGTAAAATTTTACAGAAAGTTTATTTAATGTTGCAGATGAAAGTGAAAGAATTACTGTTATACCGTTTTCGGAAATCAACTTACGAATTATTTCAATTGTTCTTGCAATAAGCCTCTGGTCTTCATTTAACAGGTTAAATTTGTCAATAAAAAGAATCCCTCCGGAAAGAGCATTAAGTTTTCCGGCTAAAGCAGTTTCATCAAGAAGATCGTAAGTATCTGTTTCAATGACAATAGGATTTGCTATGAATCCGGTTTCACTAAGAATTCCTGCAAGCCTAAGTGCGAATGTACTTTTGCCTGTCCCGGAATTACCTGCTAAAATCGCATTGTATGGTTTTTCAATTGATTTTAGACCCTTTTCTTTCCTAAGAAAGTTAATACGAATATTGCTAATCAGTTTGTTAAACTCTTCTTTAACTGAATGTTGTCCGGTTAAATTCTCGACTTTTTCAATTATTTGTTGAATAGCTTCATTTTCAAATGGATTGTTGAAATTACGTTTATTGGTCATTCCGTATAGTATGTCTTTCAGATTGGTTTCGTTTAATTTTTTACTTCCTTCTGACTCAGTCCTTTCATCAGCGGCTCTAAGTAATGAGTATGTCTTAATATATTCAACAATGTTGCGAACCAGTCTAATATTGCCAAAAGATTTCCCTCGGCTTTTATATAATGATTCGTAATATGAAAAAAGCATGTGGGAAGCATTCGGATCAAGAATAATAGATTCTTTTCCAAGTTCGGAATATGTTAGACTAGTCAGTTGTTCTGGTGTATAGTCGTCAAAACGGAATACTTTTGAAAATCGTGACTGCAGACCGGAATTTGATTTAAGGAATTCATCCATTTCATCAGAATAGCCTGCAGCAATTACAATAAATTTACCCCTGCCGTCTTCCATTCTTTTAACAAGGATATCAAGAGCTTCCTTTCCAAAGTCATTCGAATCCTTTCCCCTTACAAGGGCGTATGCCTCATCAATAAATAATGTTCCACCAATCGATTTATCTATCACAGATTTTGTTTTTATGCCGGTTTGTCCTACATATCCTGAAACCAGTCCCTCGCGGTCAGTTTCCACCAGATGACCTTTCGGTAGTACTCCGAGAGAGCAGAAAATTCTACTTATTATTCTTGCAACTGTTGTTTTTCCTGTTCCCGGATTTCCGATAAACAGAAAATGGTTAGAAAAAAGAAGCTCGTTTCTTTCTTTTCGGGATGAATAATATCGGGCAAGCTTAACAATTGAATTAACTTCTTTTTTAACTTCTTTAAGACCTATAAGTGATTCTAATTCGGCCAAAGCTTCTTCAAGCATGTCTTCATTAACAGGTATGAATGTTTCCGAAAATTCCGACTTTTGGAATGCCTCTTTAACACTTACAAGACCGATGTCAGTCAAACTTTCATTTTCTGTGTTACTTGCTGAATTTCGTATATATTTCTTTCCATGAATTACTTTCAGGTTTTCAACTAATTGCCGGCAATAACGTCCGTTTCCGAAGCTTTGATCTCTTTTCCTGTAAATTTCAATTAATTCCTTCAAAAGAAACTCTGATGCTTCCGTTGACATTTTATAATCTTCTGTTCCCAACATAACGGTTATAATTTTAAGTAGTTCATCGGGGGTGTAGTCTTCAAAACTGAAACTGTGTGAAAATCGTGATCTTAAGCCCGGATTGGCATTAAGGAATTCTTCCATCTCCGCCGGATATCCTGCTACTATTACTGCAAAACCGCCTCTATTATCTTCCATTCTTTTAAGAAGAATATCGATTGCCTCTCTGCCAAAATCCGTAGAATTATCTTTTTTAAAAAGAGAATAAGCTTCATCAATGAAAAGAACACCGCCCATAGCAGATTGTATGACTTTTTCAGTTTTTTGAGCCGTTTCTCCGATATACTGTCCGACTAATGCAGCACGATCAACTTCCACTAAATGTCCCGAAGGGAGGAGATTCATCGCCTTGTATATTTTACCCATAAGTCTTGCAACAGTTGTTTTTCCGGTTCCGGGATTACCAAGAAAAATGGTATTTATCGAAATATTTTCTTTGAATCTCAATCCGGCTTTCTCTCTTTCCTTAAGGAAAGCCAGATAGTCCACAAAATCTTTCACTGAGTTTTTTATGCTTTGAAGTCCCGTAAGGCTGTTTAGCTTTACAAGTAATTCATCAATAGATTCTTCAGAAGTCTTTAGTTCGGCCTTTTTTGGAGTCGATAACGTTGCTTCTGACGAGTGAGCTTTTAATTTTTCCTTTCTGGAGCCTATTACGAATTCATGTTCATATACTTTAAAATCTTCAATATATAGTTCTATCCGACCTTTGCCTTTTTTCCAGAAATTGAGTTGTTCCGAACCCCAAGTTTGTACTATTTGAAACTTTTCCCAATCACTGCTTATAAGAAAATCAAAACCGTTTGTGCCAATTTCAAAATCATTAAGATACCAAACTGAATGGCCTTTAATTCTGTAATCTTTTATTTTATGGTAAGGATTTAGCATTTGGAATTCTGCTCCGGGATATTTGATAGATTGTACATCAAAAACAGAAAGATATTCACGAGCTTTATCAACAGATTCATTAAAGGCTTCAAACATAGATACTGAAATAATTTCAGGTTCATCAAGGTGTCCACCGGATTCATCAACCAGAATATTACTCGATTCTATTGATGAATTGTCAGGTTTCATTTCCTTAATAAGATTCTTCAATTCCAGGTATTCGTTATTCTCTGGGTTCTTCTTCACCAGTTCTTCTAAAAATTCTTCTGCCGGATTGAATTGAAATAAGTTAATGAGAGATTTAAGTTCAATTAGCGAAAGTTCATCTGCTATTTTAGGATTATTGTCAGAAGAGTGTTTTCGAAAATTAAAACTTATTTTCAATGAAAGCCAGTATTCGTTTTTACTGAAAGCCCACACGGCGTCTTTAACCGGATTGAACATCCCCGGTTCAGAATTTACAAGCTTAGATTCATTATACTTTTCAGACAATATAAGAACTTTCCTTAAGTGAGACTTGTCCTCTTCTCTTGACAAGGGGTCTTCAGCATATTTCCTGAATTCTTCCTCAGCTTCTGATAGTTTATCTAAAGCTGCAAGGTGTTTAATTCGTAAATACAAAGATTTATTGTATTGGAATTGTAATCTCTTTAAAGCATTGTCAACATCCATTAAAGAACCGGGAAATATATTTATTTTTGCTAAAATTTCTGACCTATTCAGATATGCTTCTACTGAATTTTTGTCTAGATCAACTGCAAGATTAGCATAATCAAGTGCCTTTTCAGGTGAGTTTGTGCCTATTAGGGCGATAGAATGTAAAATGCACAAGGTTGAATCAATAAAACCCAA
Organism: uncultured Melioribacteraceae bacterium; assembly: GCA_964584325.1. Lineage (GTDB taxonomy): Bacteria > Bacteroidota > Ignavibacteria > Ignavibacteriales > Melioribacteraceae > CAZOZP01. Next base: position 13,954 of record CAZOZP010000015.1, on the reverse strand, counting down.
TCTAATGAGAGACTCACTTATATCAAGCGCATTTTTGTATTTGCCTTTTTTGATTTCGGTTTGTAATTTTTGAATGCTTTCTGAAAAATTAACTGAATTCAAACAGACTCCGTATTTTATTATTATATTATCGGAAATGAATTTAAATCATCAAGAAGAATTTATCTAACAAAAATATTATTTTTATTATCAAATAAAACTTTATTCTTTCAATATCGTCTTAAGACCTGACTATCTTAAAAAAAAGGAACGGTTATGAAAAATCTATTCTTTACAACAATTATTGGGTTTGTTCTTTTTACAGGTTGTATAAATTGGGGCGGAGTGAAAGGATCCGGAAAAATCCGAGAAGAAATAAGAACAGTCCCTAAGTTCGAGGCAATCGATCTTAGCGGGTCATTTTTGGCAGAAATTGAATGTGGAGCAAATCCGTCATTGAAGATTATAGCCGAAGATAATATTATACCGCTGATAGCTGTTAAAGTTAAAGACGGTAAATTACAGGTTTATACAAAGAAAAGTGTATCTCCAAGAAAAGAAATCAAACTTGTAATAACAGTTGGGGATCTAAAATCGATAGAATCATCAGGTGCAAGTAGTTTGTTGGTTACAGATATAAACAATGATGACCTGATGGTGAACTGCAGTGGAGCTAGTTCTATTGAATTATTCGGACGGACGGAAAAATTCGAAGTAAATATCTCAGGAGCAGCTGACCTAAAGGCAGGGGAACTTAAGGCCGAAATTGTTAATATTGATATTTCCGGAGCATCAAATGCCATTGTTTTTGCTGCTCAATCCTTAAATGCACAAGTGTCTGGTGTCGGAAATATTGATTATTACGGAAATCCACCGAAAATTAAAACAAATGTATCAGGTGTAGGATCAATAAACAAGAAATAACAAAAGGAGAGATAATGGAAAACAAACCGCTGGTCGGTATAATAATGGGAAGTGATTCGGATCTCCCGGTAATGAAAGCTTCAATTGAAGTATTTAGAGAGTTTAAGGTGCCGTTTGAAGTGAAAGTACTTTCAGCACACAGAACACCGGATGAACATGGTGAATATGCTAAAAGTGCATTCGATCGAGGATTGAAAGTAATTATAGCAGCAGCAGGTGGGGCAGCTCATTTACCGGGAGTTACCGCTGCTCATACGATTCTTCCGGTAATTGGGGTTCCGATTAATTCAAAACTTAACGGGATTGATTCACTTTTGTCAATAGTTCAGATGCCTTCAGGAATTCCTGTTGCAACTGTAGCAGTGGATGGAGCAAAAAATGCTGCATTATTAGCTCTGAAAATAATTGCTACCTCAGATGAAAGTCTTCAGAAATTACTTCAAGAGTATAAAGTGAAAATGGCTGAAGATTCTATGAAAAAAAATAAAACGCTGAATTATTAGAAGAATGATTGTATTGTAAAAGAGAAATCTTGTTCAAGGCGAGATTTCTCTTTTTTTTTGCTCTTATAGCGTCCTTTTGCCTAAATAGCGGATAAATAATTCCGAATATATTATATTAAATATTCTAAATAAATTATCAAATAGCGAAAAAATTATCGGTTAAATTATGATATTTATATTATTTTTGTAAATCTATAGAAGTAATTACAAATGCCTTTAACTAATATAGGTTTTTTATGCATAACCACATTTTTAATGTTTATCCCGAAGGCGACAGAAGTAATCTAATTGCCATACTTCAGGACATTCAATCCGTGTACGGATATTTATCTGAAGACACACTTCAAGAAACCGCGGATCATTTAAAACTTCCTTTAAGCAGTGTTTACGGTGTAGCTACGTTTTATAATCAGTTCAGATTAACTCCTCTTGGTAAGAATATAGTGAGGGTATGCCGTGGGACAGCTTGTCATGTAAAAAATTCAGTTAACATATTAACCGCACTTGAATTTGAACTTAATATCAAGGCCGGGCAAACAACGAAAGATAAGCTCTTCACGCTTGAAACTGTTGCTTGTATGGGGGCTTGCAGTATTGCGCCGGTGATTAATGTAAATGATGAATATTATGGAAGAATTACTACTGCAGAAGTTCCGAAGATAATTAACAAATACCGAAAGGCAGAATTGCTGAAAGAAAAGGCTGGTGGAGTATGAAAAACTTTTTAGAGCTTTGCCGCGAAAAATGTACTCATTCAAGTGAAAATCCTTGCGAGCAATTCATTGCCTGCTGCAGTGGTGGTCCGCTATGCCATCAAGATGATGAATGCCATGATTTAATTTTGAATTTCAATCGTAAATTGCGGTACGAAATTCATTCCAAGCCATTGATATTTATTGGAATGGGAACATGTGGATTGGCATCAGGTGCAAATAAAGTAAAAGAAAAAATTGAACAGGAACTTGGCAGGCTCGAAATTGAAGCGGATATTATACCAGTTGGCTGTGTCGGATATTGTGCTGTTGAACCGATTGTTGATATTAAAATGCCTGATGGAGCAAGAATTGTATATAGTCAAGTTTCAGTGAAAGATGTTCCTGCGCTTCTTACAAAAACTATCCTTGAAAAAGGAGTAATGAGAGAAAGGGTATTGGCCAGTCATCAGCCAAATAATCTTGACATAACAGAAATAAACCAGATTCCCTTTTTTAAGAAACAGGTTAAGGTTGTTTTGGAAAACTGTGGGATAATAAATCCGGAATCAATTGATGAATACATTGCTGCCGGAGGGTTTAGGGCGTTGGATAAATCATTACGAATTATGAAGCCAAATGAAGTTGTAAATGAAATTATAGGCAGCGGACTAAGAGGAAGAGGGGGCGGAGGATTTCCGACAGGAAAAAAATGGGAAATTGCAGCCTCAAAGAAATCACCGGTTAAATACATAATATGTAATGCAGACGAAGGGGACCCCGGTGCTTTTATGGACAGATCAGTTCTTGAGAGTGATCCTTTCAGAATAATTGAAGGTATGCTGATAGGTGGATACTCTATAGGAGCTAATTATGGGTATATATATTGCAGAGCAGAATACCCTTTGGCAATAAAAAGACTTGAAAATGCAATAGAGATATGTAAGAAATATGGATTAATGGGTTCGAACATACTTAAAAGCGGATTTAGTTTTGATTTAAAAATAAAAAAGGGCGCAGGTGCATTCGTCTGTGGTGAAGAAACTGCACTGATTGCTTCGATTGAAGGGAAAAGAGGAATGCCCAAACCCAGACCTCCATATCCGGCTGATTCAGGTCTTTGGGGCAAACCTACAGTTATTAATAATGTTGAAACTATTGCTAATATTTGTTCGATTATCAATAAAGGCGCAGCTTGGTTTTCTTCAACAGGGACTGAATCAAGCAAAGGGACTAAAGTATTTGCTTTGAGCGGAAAAATAAAAAACTGCGGTCTCGTTGAAATTCCAATGGGATTGACTCTGGAAGAGATGGTTTTTGACGTTGGCGGAGGAATCCCTGATAATAAGCGATTTAAAGCAGTTCAAATTGGAGGACCTTCGGGGGGGTGTCTTCCCGATAGCGTAATGAATACTCCGGTTGACTATGAATCCCTGAAATCCGTTGGTGCTATGATGGGTTCTGGTGGATTTGTCGTAATGGACGAAGATACCTGTATGGTTGATGTGGCTAAGTTCTTTCTGAATTTTATTACTAATGAATCTTGTGGTAAATGTGTTCCCTGTCGCGAAGGTACAAAAAGAATGCTTGAGATTATAGAAAGAATACCTTGCAGTTACAAAGATTCTGAAGGAAATTACGATGATCTTCTAAGGTTCAAAGGAATGATACATCTGCAGAGACTTGCTGAAGTTATTAAAGATACATCACTTTGCGGATTGGGGCAGACGGCTCCAAATCCAGTTTTATCCGGATTAAGATATTTTCGTGATGAATACGAAGCACATCTTTTCGAGCGCACTTGTCCGGCAGGTGTATGTAAAGAACTCCTTGTATATTCAATAAATTCGGATATATGTTCAGGTTGTGGGTTGTGTTTGAAACGCTGCCCGGGGGATGCTATAATCGGTGAAAAGGCTCAGCCTCATTTAATTATGCAAGATAAATGTATTAAATGTGGTATGTGTATTGAAACTTGCAGACTTGGTGCCGTTAATATTCAATAATCTTTATTCCGGAGAAGTTATGGTTGAACTGACTATAAATAATGTAAATGTAAAAGCTGAAGAGAATATGACAATTCTTGAAGCCGCAAAATCGGTTGGAATTCATATACCAACACTATGCCACATGAAGGACTTATTCCCAACGGGTGCTTGCAGGCTTTGTGTTGTAGAAGTAGAAGGTATGAGAGGACTTACTCCTTCATGTGCTTATCCTGTTGCACAAGGAATGAAGATAGACACAAATTCTCCAAGGGTTCGTAAAGCAAGAAAAACGATAGTGGAACTTCTCATTGAAAACCATCCACAGGATTGTCTGATTTGTGTGAGAAACAAAAATTGCGAACTTCAGGATTTAGCAGAAAAATATTCTGTTAGAGAACATAGATATGTTGGAGAAAAGAAGGGTCATAAATTAGATATTTCTTCTGCTTCCATGGAGCGTGATCCGGCAAAGTGTATTCTTTGCGGTAGATGCGTGCGGACGTGTGCTGAAATCCAGAAAATTGGAGCCATTGATTTTACTCAAAGAGGATTTTCAAGCAATGTTACTACTCCTTTCAATAAAGGACTGAATGTAAGTTCTTGTATTTTATGCGGACAGTGTATTCTTGTCTGCCCAACCGCAGCTCTGAGAGAAAAAAGCAGTACTAAGGAAGTTATGGCCGCAATTAACGACAAAACTAAGTATGTAATTGCCCAGGTGGCTCCTGCTGTAAGGGCCTCAATTGGTGAAGAGTATAATCTTCCACTCGGAACAAATGCAACGGGACAATTAGTAACCGGACTAAGAAGACTCGGGTTCCGAAAAGTATTTGATACGAACTTTGCCGCCGATCTAACCATTATGGAAGAAGCTACAGAGCTTATTAACAGAATTAAAAACAATAAACCGCTCCCGATGTTTACAAGTTGTTGTCCGGGCTGGATAAAGCACATAGAGCAGATTAAACCAAATTTGCTTAAGCATGTATCTAGCTGTAAATCACCACACGAAATGGAAGGTGCAGTTATCAAATCCTATTATGCAAGAAAAATGGGTCTTAATCCTGAAGATATCTTTGTTGTATCAGTAATGCCTTGTACAGTGAAGAAATTTGAATCAGATAGACCTGAATTGGGTACTGGTAGAACTAAGGATGTAGATGCTGTAGTTACTACAAGAGAATTAGTCAGGATGTTTAACATAGCTGGTGTGGATTTTAATGACCTCCCAGAAGATGAATTTGATAATCCGTTAGGAGAATCAACCGGTGCTGCTGCAATATTTGGAACTTCAGGAGGGGTAATGGAAGCAGCAGTAAGGACAGCACATTATTTTATTACAGGTAAAGACTTGGATGATCTTGATTTTATACCGGTTAGGGGCTCTGATTCAGTAAAAGAAACCACTCTTGAGTTAGAAGGGGTTAAGTTAAATCTTGCTGTTGTAAATGGAATTGGAAATATAGGTAATATTCTTGAAGAAATTGAAAATGGTGAATGTAAATATCATTTTATTGAAGTTATGGCTTGTCCCGGTGGGTGTATAAATGGTGGCGGACAACCAATACACCAGAAACCTGAAAAAGTGAAAAAGCGCGTTAAAGCTCTTTATGAAATTGACAAAATGATGCAAAACAGAGCTTCGCATCATAATGAAGCTGTACTTGCAATCTATAAGGAGTTTTTCAAAGAGCCTAACAGTAAGATTGCGCACGAGATACTTCATACTTCTTATATTGACAGAAAGAGAATATTGTCGGAACAAAGATAATTCCCGGATAATTTTCCCGGAGAAAAAATGAGTGAATCTATTGTATCAACGATAGGACAAAATTGCAAAAGATGCTATAGTTGCATCAGAGAATGTCCGGCAAAAGCTATACGGGTTGTTGACGGTCAGGCTGTGGTAATGTATGAAAGATGCATCGAATGCGGTCACTGTGTTAAAGTATGCTCGCAGAACGCAAAAAAAATAAAGAGTGATATAGATAAAGTTCTTAATGAGATACTTCCATTAGAAAATACTGTAGCAATTCTTGCCCCGTCTTTTGCTGCATCCTTCCCTGAAGAATCAGGAAGGTTGATTTCAGCATTGAAGTATTTAGGGTTTGCAAGAGTTTGTGAAACTGCTTTCGGTGCGGATTTGATTAGTGGTTTGTATAAAGAATTGTTTGATTCAAATTCTCAGAATGTCATCATATCATCTGCTTGTCCGGCAGTATATAACTACATAGAGAAATACTATCCGGAGTTAGTGCCAAATCTGGCTCCTATCGTATCTCCAATGATAGCTCTGGGGAAATACTTAAGGAAACAATACGATGAAAACCTAAAGGTTGTTTTTATAGGACCTTGTATTGCCAAGAAGAGTGAGTACGGAGATGATGAAGTTGAAAATATTATAGATGCAGTACTAACTTTTTCAGAGATTAAAGAAATACTTGATAAACAAAAAATAGATATTAATAAGTTTGAAGAAAGTTTCTTCGATCCACCTCTTTCACTTTATGGCAAGTCTTTTCCTTTAGCAGGGGGACTTATAAAATCAGCTGATTTATCAAACGATATCTTAAATCGTGAAATAATAATTGTTGAAGGTAAAGAGAAAGTCTTAGAGATTATTGATGAAATTAAAAACAAAAAAATAAGATCCAAATTTATTGATATTCTTTTCTGCGAAGGTTGTATCTCGGGGCCGGCAATTGACAGTAAGCTAAATTATTATTCGAGACGTGAAAAAGTAATCGATTTTATCAGGAGATCTTCTCCACATACAGACAAAAAGATATGGCAGAGCGAGATATATAACAGCAGGGTTCTAGATCTTAATCGGAAATTTAATCCGAACCCCAAAAGACGTCCGATGCCTTCTGAAGAAACAATTAGAAATATACTTAATGAAACAAACAAATATTCGCCTAAGGATGAACTGAATTGCGGAGCATGTGGATATCCTACTTGCAGAGAATATGCTGTGGCTATCGCAAAAGGTTTAGCTGAAAAAGATATGTGTCTTCCTTTTCTCATAGACAGGCTGGAGAAAACTCTTCTTGATCTACGGACTACAAAAGATCAGCTTCAAAGTGCTGAGAAACTGGCTTCGATTGGCCAGCTTGCTGCAGGAATTGCTCACGAGATTAACAACCCTCTAGGTACAATAATGCTTTATGCATCAATGTTAAAACGTGACCTTGAAAAAGCTCCAGTGCCGGCAACAGCCTCCGAAGATCTTTCACTCATTCTTGATGAAACAGCCAGATGTCGCAATATTGTCTCAAACCTGCTTAATTTTGCACGACAAGGAAAGCTTAAATTAGTTAAGTTTGATATCGCAGTTTTGATTTCTAAAATATTGAAGCAATTTCAGATTAATCCCCAATGGGAAAATGTTGAAATATATTTTAATCCTGAGGCCGCAGACTACTTTGTGACAGCAGATGAAGAGCAGATTAAGCAGTTAATGATTAATCTAATTACAAATGCCTTTGAAGCATTAGAGGAAAGTATAGACAGAAGTGTTTCACTAAATCTTTTTTCCGAAAATGAATTTGTTAAAATTGAAATAATAGATACCGGCTGCGGAATAAATTCTGAAAATACTGATAGAGTTTTTACCCCTTTTTTTACTACAAAATGCATAGGTAAAGGAACAGGGTTAGGATTGGCTATTAGTTATGGAATTGTAAAGATGCATAAAGGAGATATTTTTTTTGACAGTTTTCCAGGAACGGGGACTGTCTTTACAGTTAAATTACCTAAAAACCTGATATAGACGGAGTTAAAATGGAGTTAATTAACAAGATCAAGCGCATATTGCTGGTGGATGATGATACCGACCTGCTTGAACAGCACAAAATGTTAATGGAAATGAAAGGTGTAGAAGTTATTACAGCAGAGACTGCTAAAGAAGGATTCGAAAAATTTGAAGAGTCTAAGCCTGATGCTGTAATAGTTGATTTAATAATGGAGCATAATGATTCCGGATTTATACTTTGCCATAAAATAAAGAATACTCTTCTAGGAAAACGAATTCCTGTATATATTCTGACATCCTCTGCCTATGAAACTGGTTACAAATTTAGTGTAACCACAGAAGAAGAAAGAGAGTGGATAAAATCTGACGGTATTCTTTATAAACCAATTGTTGTGGAAGAAGTAATCAAAAAACTTAACAGCTTTTACTTAAAATGAGCGAAATTCATAAGCCAGAAATACTGGTTGTTGATGATGAAGCCGGTATCCGAATCGGAACTAAAAGGTTGCTCGAAGGTGAAGGTTTTTGTGTCGATTCTGCTCAAAACGGAACGGAGGGATTACATTTCGGATTAAGTAAGGAATATGACCTTGCTATTATTGATCTGAAAATGCCAGATATTGGGGGTATCGAAGTGCTGAAGCAAATCAAGGCAAAGTATCCTAATACAGTATGTTTTATTGCAACTGCTTTTGCAAGTTATGAAACAGCTGTTGAATCGACGAGAATCGGTGCATTCGGATATATACCTAAACCTTTTACTACCGAGGAGTTGTTGTTTCAGGTTCAGAAAGGTATATCTCACAGGAATTTAATTTTAGATACTGAAAAACTAAAGTTGGAAAGGGAAAAAAGACTACTTGAGCTTGCCGACGAACAAAGCAGGTTAAGTGCAATTATCAAATCAATCAACAATGGTGTATTAGTAATTAATCTAACAGGTGAAGTAGTTTATTATAATAACAGTTCACTCCGACATTTTAATTGGGACAGTATAAATATAGGTAATATCATTACAGATAAGTTCCCTCCTGAAGTTATGGAATTATATAAGCAAATGATCGAGTCGCCGGCTGATTCAGTTGTTGCTCATTCCTGTGAAGTTCAGGTGAAACCAAGTGAACTTATAACTGAAGCAAGTTTGTCATCAGTAAGACATCAGGACGGGTCACTTGCCGGAATTATCATTGTAACACGAAATATTACTGAATCAAAGAAAATCGAAATGGTTAAAAATCAATTCGTTTCAATGGTGGCGCATGAAATGAAAACTCCAATTGCTGCTGTATTGGGTTATATCAAGATTTTGCTGGACCCGGCTTTCGATCTTGAAGAACAAAAGAAATCTGAATTTCTTGATCGTTCTCTGATAAGACTTACATCAGCTCTGGATTTAGTTAATGATCTGCTTGATATATCAAGACTTGAAATGAAGACAAAAATTAAACACATTGAAGAAATTGATATTTGTGAAATTATTAAGGGAATTCTGCTTTTTCTTGAACTTGAAATCATTAAGAGAAATTTGAGAGTGGTTTTTGATTCGTCTGTTGAGTTGCCAAAAATTTTTGCTGATAAAGATGAAATAAACAGAATATTTACAAACATTTTAAGCAATGCGGTAAAATATAATTCAGAAAATGGTGAAATAAAGGTTTCTTTTAATTTTTCATTCAATTATATTGTAACAGAGATATCTGATACAGGTATCGGAATGAAACCTTCAGAAACGGAGAATCTTTTTCAGGAATTTTTTAGAGCCAAGAATGAAAAAACCAAAGGGATTAGTGGAACAGGGCTTGGTTTATCGATTGTTAAGAGACTCATAGAGTCCTATGACGGGAAAATAGAAGTAGATAGTATATTCGGACAAGGTAGTACATTTAGAGTTTATTTGCCTATAAATAAATAAATATCTAACCAAAAGGTGGGAGTTACTATGGCCTTAATTGCAATCATTGACGATGACCCCGACATAGTTGAAGCCAGTAAGCTTGTACTTAAATCCCGAGGTTTCAGTGTCGTTTCTGCAGGAAATCCGGATGACGGGTATAGGATAATACAGGGGAACAAACCGGATTTAATCATTCTTGATGTAATGATGAACGAACCTGACGATGGATTTTTCCTTGCCCAGAAACTTCGAAAAGAAAAAATTACAACTCCCATTCTGATGTACACCTCCATATCAAAAGCAATCGGATTTGATTTTGGAAACAGCGAAATGGTTCCTGTTGATGATTTTGTCGAAAAGCCAATTTCTCCTGATGAATTGATTCAGAAAGTCCAAAATTTACTAAAAAAGAAATAGGGGGGGAAATGCTTTTAACAGAAAAGAATTCGCTAACCGGACAGATAGAGATTTGGACACAGAAATATGGTTCAGACCGTTCGGCTTTATTACCTATTCTCCAGGAAGTGCAGAAAAAATATAAATATATTTCTGAATATGCACAACAGGAAATTGCCAGATATCTTGATATTCATCCTGTTGAGATTTATAGTGTTATTTCTTTTTATTCATTTCTTAATACTAAACCTAAGGGAAGGTTTATTGTCAGACTTTGCCGAACTATAACCTGTGACCTTGCCGGAAAAGATGTAGTGGCAAATGCCATTAGGCGCGAACTGGGAATAGATTTCGGAGAAACTACAAAAGACAATAGGATAACTCTTGAGTTTGCAAATTGCCTCGGGATGTGTGACCAAGGACCTGCGATGCTGGTAAACGACAAGGTTTATTCCCGACTGACTCCTGAGAAAGCCGTGGAAATATTAAGCAATCTAAAATAGGAGGGAATAATGGAACAGAAACTTAGAACAGGGCCTGTAATTTTTTCACGATATGAAAAAAGTGAGGGTTTAAAAAAAGCTCTCGCAACTCCCCGCGAAGACATCCTTTTAGAAATAAAAACCTCAAAGCTTAAAGGAAGAGGCGGTGCAGGATTTCCTACAGCGACTAAATGGATGATTGCAGCTGCAGCTAAAAGCGATAAAAAATATGTAGTTTGTAACGCAGATGAAGGCGAGCCCGGTACATTTAAAGACAGGGTGCTTTTAATGGAGTATCCGGAACTTGTTTTTGAAGGAATGGTTATCGCCGGATATACAATAAATGCTTCTGAAGGTATTTTGTATTTAAGAGGAGAATATGAGTATCTACTTGATTCTCTCCAGGATTATTTAGAAGAGATGAAAAAAGAAAATTGTTTGGGAAAAGGTATATGCGGAAAAGTCGGATTTGATTTTGACATTACAATCAGATTGGGATCCGGAGCGTACGTTTGCGGAGAGGAAACTGCTCTGATCGAATCTCTGGAAGGATGCAGGGGAGAAGCCCGAAACCGTCCGCCATATCCGGTAAACACAGGTTTTATGGGTAATCCAACAATAGTAAATAATGTTGAAACTCTGGCCTCTATTCCTCATATTATTATTAAGGGAGGTGAGTGGTTTAATAAGTTTGGTACTGATAAATCAAGCGGCTCGAAACTTCTTAGCATAAGCGGAGACTGTGGTAAACCGGGAGTATATGAACTGCCATTCGGCACAAAAATATCTGAATTACTTGAATTAGTTGAAGCTAAAAGCACAAAAGCTGTGCAGGTAGGCGGAGCCTCAGGTGTTTGTCTTCCTAAAACACAATTTGACAGAACAATCGGGTTCGAAGATGTTCCAACTGGTGGATCAGTAATGATTTTTAATGAATCCAGGAATATGCTAAAAATTCTTAAAAACTATATGGAATTTTTTGTTGAAGAGTCATGTGGTCAATGCACACCTTGCAGAATAGGTAATGTTAAACTTCTTGAGGGAGTGCAAATGATTGAATCGAATCTGATTACTTTCAGCTATTTGAAAAAACTAAAGGAATTAGGACGAACAATGCAGGTAGCATCAAAGTGTGGATTAGGACAATCAAGCCCAAATTCATTTCTTTCGATACTCGAAAACTTTAAGGAGGAAATATTCAGCAACGCAAATGGAGGGTACAATGGAAAGCAGTGAAAAATTACGAGCTCCGGTTAGTCAGCAGGCGCATGTTGTTGAACCTCCCGCAAATCCGGATTCAATAGGCGCAAAGATTTCTGTTGAGATCAACGACCAGAAATTTTCAGTTCCTTTTGGATTTACTATACTTGAAGCTTGTCGGCAGAATCAAATACACATACCTACACTCTGTCATCATGATGATTTATGCGTGGCAGGTGTTTGCAGAATATGTCTGGTAGAAGTGGAAGGGATGCGAACTCTCCAAGCTTCTTGTGCTTTTCCAATAACAGCACCAATTAAAATAAAAACATCAACCCCATTAGTTAGGAAAGCCAGGAGAGATGTGCTTGACCTACTTCTGAGTGAACATTACGGTGAATGCTACTCTTGTGTTAGAAACGGTAACTGTGAGCTGCAAATGCTTGCCAAGGAATATGGAGTTGATACATATAATTATGGTCATGTTAAAGAACCGGCTTACCCTGTAGATAATTCCTCTTATTCAGTTGTCAGGGATATGAGCAAGTGTATAAACTGCCGAAGATGTGTGAGAACTTGCATCGATCTGCAAGAAGTAGGCGTACTTGAAGCGGTAAACAGAGGCTACGAAACTCATATCAGCACTTTTATGGATAAGCCTCTGTCGGATGTTATCTGTATTAATTGCGGCCAATGTATAAACCGGTGTCCGACTGGGGCGCTGCATGCACAGGATCCATCCGATGAAATTTGGGAAGCAATTGATAATCCTGAAATGCATGTTGTAATACAAACAGCTCCTTCTCCAAGAGCAGCAATCGGAGAAGAATTCGGTTTGCCTCCGGGAAGGTCGATGACAATGGAACTAAATACTGCTCTAAAGAGAATCGGGTTTGATGCTGTTTTTGACACTAACTTCACGGCAGACCTTACAATAATTGAAGAAGGCACTGAGTTAATTTTACGGCTTTATAAAGCTATTGTTGAGAAAAAGCCGGTAGCCCTTCCACAATTCACAAGTTGTTCTCCCGGATGGGTAAAATACCTCGAGCATTTTTATCCTGAATATATTGATAATCTAAGTTCGGCAAAATCGCCGCAGCAGATGTTTGGTGCATTAATCAAAACATTCTATTCTAAGAAGATTAATGTTGATCCGTCAAAGATTGTGAGCGTAGCAGTAATGCCTTGCTCTGCAAAGAAATTTGAGTGCAACCGTCCTGAAATGGATTCCAGCGGATTTAAAGATGTAGATTACGGACTTACTACCAGAGAAATGGCAAAGATGATTAAGGAAGCAGGGATTCATTTACCCGAGATGCCTAAAAGCCATTTCGACAATCCATTTGGAGAAGCCTCTGGTGCCGGATTAATTTTCGGCGCCACAGGAGGGGTTATGGAAGCAGCTTTAAGGACAATTGTTGAATTTATATGCGGAGTAAAAACAGAGGATATATTTAAGAATGCAAACATAATACCTGTTAGGGGATTTGAAGGAATAAAGTATGTTGAACTACCAATAGAAAAAGTTGGGGAAGTGCCGGAAATCATAAAACATTTGGTGCCCGACTGGAATTGGTTAAAGGGTGCAGTACTTAAAGCCGCTGTAGTGCATGGTACTGCAAATGCAAAAAAAGTGATGGAAGACATTAAAAAAGGAGGAAAATTCAGTAAATGCCATTTCATTGAGTTTATGGCTTGTCCCGGCGGTTGTCTTGGAGGTGGAGGACAACCAATTCCAACAAATGAAGAAATACGAAAACTTCGTGCTAAAGCAATATACGATGAGGACAGTTCTCTTGAAATTAGGAAATCTCATGAAAATCCTCATGTAGTTCAGATATACAATGAATTTCTTAAAGAAGGACCTTGCAGCCGGTTATCTCATAAACTTCTGCATACACATTACATAAATCGCGGAAAATATATCGGGTGAAGCAATAAACTATGCATTTTCACAAGCTCCGAGCGAGAGTCGGAGCTTGGATTAACAATAAGAAAAACCTCGATTTATTAAAAAAGAATTTGCAATCAAAGATTTAATCATTATATTTCGAACCGTGATTTGGGCAGATAGCTCAGTCGGTAGAGCAAAGGACTGAAAATCCTTGTGTCGGCGGTTCGATTCCGTCTCTGCCCACA
>CAZOZP010000014.1:0-55634 GCA_964584325.1 uncultured Melioribacteraceae bacterium | reverse complement strand
TAGGCGATTTGTCATTACTTTCTTCCTCAATGACAAATTTGGGTTTAAGATTTCCTCTTTGTACCTTTAGGTCTCGTGGTAAATTATAAAAAAGGGCAGATTGCTCCGCCCCAACTTTGTAACCTGTTACTCTGTCACTTCAAAAGTATCAGCTTCTTAACCGCCGAAAATTCTCCTGCCTGTAATTTGTACAGATAAACTCCTGATGAAAGTCCGGATGCATTGAATTTTACTTCGTAATTTCCTGCGGACTGCCGTGTATTTACAAGTGTTGCAACCTCCTGACCGAGGAGATTATAAACAACCAGTGACACAGTGACAGGTGACAGAGTGACAGGAACTGAATATCTTATTGTTGTTGCCGGATTAAAAGGATTAGGATAATTCTGAGACAATGAGAATTCCGCTGGCATTGATGATAATTCAACAGTAATTTCTTTTGAATATGTAAATTTTCCGTCATTATCTATCTGTTTCAGACGGTAGCTGAGCGGAGTCGAAGCAGCTGAAGTATTATCTGCAAATGTATATTCTTTTGGACTGTTTGAGTTCCCTGCTCCCTTAACAAAACCGATCTTTTCCCATTTTCTATTAACCAACATTCTTTCAATCTCAAATCCGTAATTATTAACTTCAGTAGCAGTCTGCCAATTAAGAGTTACTTTGCCGTTTACTGCAGATGCGGTGAAAGTTGAAAGTTCAACAGGCAGAAGCTGATCTGAAAACAAAGCAAAACAGGATTGTGTTGATAAATTTACAGTTTTGAATCTTCCGGCCAAATATATGTCATCGGAATTTACGGCTATGGCATCAACGTAATCATCAAACTGAGGATTCCAGGAAGCATCAGTTATTCCGTTATCTTTTCTTATTTTTGCGGAATAGGTATTATCAACGCCGCCAACAGAAAGAAATGCACCACCCGCATAAATATAATCCTGAGCATCAGCAAGAGTGAATACATTGTCGTTCGGTGCCGGATTCCATTCGTCGGCAAGACCTGTTGTCGGGCTTAATCTTGCAAGATAAGGACGCGCCTGCCCGCCAATGTTAGAAAAGATACCTCCGGCATAAATGTTTGAACCATCCTGCATAAGTGTCATAACAATACTGCTTGAATTCGGATTCCACCCGTCTGCATTGCCGGCTTCATTGGCAACTAATGGAATTCTGGCAATATAGTTTCTGCTTTGTCCGCCAATTGAAGTAAAATAACCGCCGGCATATAGATTGTTATTTAGCAGTGCAATTGTCAGGACTTCCAGATTTGGGTTTGGATTCCAGGTAGCATCAGCAGCTCCGGTAGAATTATTTAACTTGGCAAGTCTGTTAATTGATTCTCCGCCGATCTGAGTAAACGGACCACCTGCATAAACATTAACTCCGTCTGTTACAATAGTATTAATTACTGCATCGGATACCGGGTCCCACACACCTAAAGACCCGTCTGTTGTGCTTATTCTTGCTCCTCTTCCGCGTGCTGTTCCGTTAACGGTAGTAAAGTAGCCTGCCAGATATAGACTAGCTCCGTCTATGACCATATCAGTTGCAGTGGAGTTGAGTTCAGGTGCCCAGGTAAGGTCAGCAGTCTTTGTCGTGTGACTTATTCTTGCAAGATTTTTACGCGGAACACCTCCTGCTGATACAAAATTACCTCCTAAATAAACATCAGTTCCCGAAACTGAGGTAATATATGATTCGCCTGAAGGATTTGGTTGCCAGGTGTCATAAACTCCTCCGTTTGCTTTTGATATTTTTGCCGCATAGTTTATTGATTTATCGTCCAGATTTGTAAATAACCCGGCAATAAAGAGATCAGCCATGGTTTCAGCAACAGAATAAATTGCAGAATTAGACTGAAATCTCCATTCCCCATTGATAGTTCCGCCTCTTGTTATTTTGGCAAGATTTGTAACGGTAATCTCTTCCATAAATTCATTTGTATAATTTATGACGAAACCGCCTCCTATATAGAGGTAGTCAGAATTAACGATTATGGATCTTACTACACCTTCGGAAAATGGAACAGCAAAATCGCCGTCTGCAGAACCATTGGTATCATTTAATAATGCAATTTTCGGCTTAGGTAAACCGCCTATTGTATTGAAATTACCTCCCACATAAACATCCCAGTTTATACCATCCAGATAGAAAGCAATCGCATAAACAACATCGTTAGGGTTTGGCACCCAGGTTCCATCTACTGTACCGGTAGTTTTATCGAGTTTTGCAAGGTAATGGCGTTCCTGAGTATTTATGTTATTAAAATGGCCTCCTACATAAAGATAATCTCCGTTAACAGCCAAAACCCTGACAATATCATCAGCCTGTGCAGTGAAGGAGCCATCAGCAGAACCTGTAGTGTTAGTAAGTTTGGCAAAATAACTATTTGGTTGTCCGCCTGCTTCTGAAAAATTTCCGCCGACATATACACTGCTTCCGTCAACAGCAATTGAAAAAACAGAGCCGTTTGCACCGGGATTCCAATCAGTGTTTACTGTTCCGTCTGAATTAATTCGCGCCAAATTGCTGCGCCATTGATTCCCGACTTTTGTGAAATAGCCTCCGATGTACCAACCTCCCGAACCATCGGGAACTACAGCATTAACTTGTCCGGCTCCCTGGTTAGATGAAACAGAAGGAAATGTAAGAACTGGATCGTCCGAAGTTGTAGTCAGTTTTGCACCGCCGCCTGTGTTGGGGCCAACATAATTAAACTCACCGCTTATGTAAGTGTAGTCATTATCAACTGCGACAGAGTGGACCTGACCATCGGGTACCCAGGCGTTGGCGTCAGGGGCAAGAAACTGACCGTGTGTCGGGTTAATGATAAAGAAGAAAAGAAAAAGATGAGTAAAAACTTTCATAACAACTCCTGTTTAAGTAAGCAAAACCAATTAATTATCGTATGTATTAAAAACAGTTTAAGCAAAACTTATCTTTCAGAAAAGAATTATGATTTAAATCAAAATATTATTGTGTATTGAAAAAAAATGATTTTTTAATCATAGTCTTTTATTGTGAATTAGGAAGAAATGCAAAAATTACACATTTCTTGCATTTTCGGTTTATTTAGCTGATTTTTGGGAGGGTTAAAAAAACGAGATTATGAAAAGATATATCATATTAATATTTACACTGATGACTACTTTCTATGCTCAGGAAGTTTATGTGAGCAAAACCGTTGATGATGGCGGTAATCCGATTAATGCAATGGATTACTGGATGATTAAACCCGGTGGAGAAAGTTTCAGCATAGTCGTTAAAAATAAAGACGGAAAAGCCCTGCCGCCAATTATGTATTTATATATTGATGAACAACGGGAAGGCGAGTATAAAGGCTTTGACCAGAGATTAATAAAAAATCCGGACAGTTCCTCAAGTGTACATATAAGTTACAGGTTTTATGCCGACGGAAAATTCCGGTTAGAATTTAAAACTCCGCAAAAAGTAGAAATTGCCTCGGGCGAAGTTACTTTTATTTATGAAAAACCAACGGGCCTAAAGGAAAAAGTAACAGAAAACTACTATGAAAAGACAGAGATAATCTTTTGCGATAACATAAGAAAAGATACTCCGATTGGTGTTAAGGAAAGTATAAACCTAAAACGGCCTCTTACCAATATACTTATTAAAGCAGGCAAAGCGTTTAAGTCAAACCGGATAACAGCGGATATCTGGAAGCGCGGCGAAGACGACATTGAGTACGGGATATTTGTTGAAACAGTGAATTTGAAAATAAAAAACAATTGGGATTATACTTTTTTTAAATATACTTTTGATTCAGCCGGATTTTATAAGTTTGATTTTTTCAATGATGATAAAGTTAGAATTAGTACAAAATATATAACTGTAAAAGAATGAGGTAAATTTGAAAGGAATTATTTTAGCAGGCGGTGCAGGTACCAGACTGTATCCGGTAACAAAAATTTACAGCAAACAGCTTGCCCTGATTTATGACAAGCCATTGATTTATTATCCGCTTTCTATCCTGATGCTGGCAGGGATTAAAGATATACTGATAATTTCCAACAAGGAAACAATTCCGTTATATCAAATGCTTTTTGAAGACGGCAGTAATTTAGGTCTTAGTATTTCATATAAAGTGCAGCATGCTCCGAACGGTATTGCAGAGTCTTTCATTCTCGGGGAGGAGTTTATCGGGAAATCACCGGTTTCGCTTATTCTCGGAGATAATATTTTTTACGGCAAGTTAAACTTCTTTTATGATGCGGTTAGAGATTTGAAAACCGGTGCAGTAATTTTCGGATACAGAGTTACAGACCCCGAAAGATACGGCATAGTTGAATTTGATAAGCAGGGAAAAGTAATATCCATTGAAGAAAAACCAGGCAATCCTAAGTCTGATTATGCTGTTCCCGGATTATATGTTTATGACAATAAGGTTGTGGAAATTTCCAAGAATCTTAAACCCAGTAAGCGCGGCGAACTTGAGATAACGGATGTAAATAAAGTCTATATGGAAATAAATGAACTAAGTGTTAAGAAAATTGGCAGGGGAGTTGCCTGGCTTGATACCGGAACGCCTGAAGCTTTATTGCAGGCTTCAAACTTTTTCGGAGTTATTGAGGCCAGACAGGGATTAAAAGTAGCTTGTCTTGAAGAAATTGCCTTTCAAAAAGGATTTATTGATAAACAGGGTTTGGAAAAGTTGTTAACATCAATGCCAAATTCTCTTTATAAAGATTATCTGTTAAAATTGCTTAAAGAACTGTAAAAAATCTACAAAGGAAACTTAATGTGAAAAGTTGTTCCTTTACCTTTTTTGCTTTGTACTTGTATTGAGCCGTTTAATATTTGAACAAGTTTCCGGGTAATGGAGAGACCTAAGCCTGTACCCGGGAACTGTTTAGTAGTCCCTTCGCTTAGCTGTTTGAATTCTTCGAATATCAGGGGAATGTCTTCTTCATCAATGCCAATTCCTGTATCAGCAATAGAAATAGTTAAATATTTACTACCTGATTCGCATATTTCTTCTCTTGTTTTCAGAAGAATACTTCCTTTTTCCGTAAATTTTATGGCATTACTAAGAAGGTTGTCAAGAATGATTCTGAACATTTCGGGGTCAATGTGAATTTTTAGAATTTCAACGTGCGGATGAAATTCATAAAGAAGGTTTCTTACCTTTGCACCACCACGGAAATTATCAAATATTTCTCTGATTAACTGAATAATATTATACTCAACTATATTTATCTCATATCGGTCAGCTTCTATTTTGGAATAATCAAGAACAAGACTAAGTGTATTCAAAAGCCTTCTTCCGGTTCTGTGAATTCCGGAAACCATTTCCTTGTGCTCTTCGTCTCCAAGTTCACTTAGCAGCATTTCGCTGTAACCAAGAATGCCTACAAGAGGTGTGCGCAGTTCGTGACTCATATTTTCAAGGAAAAGAGTTTTGGCTCTGTTAGCCGCTTCTGCGGTTTCCTTGGCCAATATCAGCTCTTTCTCAGCTTTTTTCTGTTCAGTTATATCTCTGAATTCAACCACTCGGACGATATTCCCTTTATACGGAATATTTCTTGCTTCAACTCTCATCGGGAAAGTTGAACAGTCTTTTTTTTGTCCGAAGACTTCATAAGGAGCTTCATAACCTGAGGTAATATTTTTAATAACCGTTTCTCTTGAATCGGGTGAAATCAGTAAAAGCCCGTCCATTCCAATCAGTTCCTCATGACTGTAGCCGGTTAAATCTTCGAGTCCTTTATTGCAGTCAAGTATTATTCCTTGATCGTGTATTGCTATTCCGCCAAAAGAGGCATTGTGAAGAGCTTTAAATCTTTTTTCACTTTCAATCAATGCTTCTTCAGCAATCTTCCTGTCAGTTATATCAGTGTGTGTTCCTACCATTCTTACAACAGAGCCATCAGCATCATATTCTACAATCTTACCGCGTCCCCGAAGCCACATCCAGGAATTATCTTTGCGGAGGAATCGAAACTCCACATCAAATGAATTTCTTTTACCCAGAATATTTAATTTCACCTCATCAGTGGCCTTTAGTAAGTCATCAGGGTGAACACGCTTTTCCCATTCAGAGAATTCAGAAGGGAAATCTCCGGGATTGTAACCCGCAATGCTGTAGTATCTTTCATCAAAGAAGACTTTACCTGTTTTCAGATTCCAGTCCCATATACCATCGTTTAGAGCCTGCAAAAGAAGTTGAAATCTTTTTTCACTGTTCCTTAATTGAATATCTGCAGAAATGTCATTGAATATTGTTGTAAAAAATCCCTTTTCAGTCGAAAACACATCAACCCTATACCATTTGTTCAGAACTTCGCAAAAAGCTTCAAATTCTCCCTTTATTACATTTATAGCAATTTTACCATAGAACCCAATCCAATCGAAATTAGAATTGTTTATTCCAGGTAGTATTTCGGTAACTGTTTTTCCGATAACCAGTTCAGATTTAAGACCGGTAAGTTTTTCAAAAGATTCATTTACGGATAGAAATTCATAATCTATCGGAATGCCTTCTTCATTGAGTATAATTCTATGGTGCGCATAACCGAAAGAGGCTTTTCTTATGATGTTCTGAAAATGCTTGGAGTCCATTTATTTTCTTGGTAATTAAGATTCTATATAATCGATATAAATTTGTCCGGTTTTAATATTACACCCGATTATTTATTAAAGGAATAACAACAATAAAAGTTGTTCCTTTGCCCTGAATGCTTTCAGCAAAAATTTTACCTTTATGGATATCTATAAATTCCTTAATAAGCAGGAGTCCCAATCCTGTACTTTCTTCACCTTCAGTTCCGCGGGAGCCTACTTTTACATCAATTTTAAATAATTTATCTAACTCTTCCGGACTCATTCCTATTCCGTTGTCAGCTACTTCAATTATAATCTCAGCATTTTCTGTAAGTTTTGCAGATATTCTTACCGCTCCGTCTTTCATTGTGAATTTTATTGCATTTGAAATCAGATTCCTAAGAACAGATTCCATCATTTTACTGTCAATATCACTAACGATACTTCCGGGATATTCATATTCTAATTTAATTCCCTTCAAGGCGGCAGAATCTTTCAACTGCTGAACAGATTGTTCAATAAGTGCAGCGATATCAGCGGGCTGCGGTTCAAATTTTGTAATGCCTCTTTTCATTAAAGCCCAGTCGAGCAAGTTTTTCAGCATTTTCAGAATTGTCTGTGCCTGAGAATGAATTTCATTCAAATGGTGCTTTATTTCTTCGCCGGTAAAGTCTGCGATATTAGAACTGATAATTTCAGTAAGTCCGATAAATCCCTGAAAAGGGCTTCTCAAATCATGAGCAATTATAGAAAAGAATTTATCTTTTTGTGCATTCAATTCTTTTAATCTCTGTTCAGATTCAATAAGTGCATTTTCTGCCGTTTTCCTTTTTGTGTTATCGTGAGCAAGATAAATTACGGCATCTTTATTCAGATAGGAAAGCCTTGCCTCAAACCATTTTTCTTCTCCTGCAATATTTAGTTTATAATCAATAATTGTAAGTTCTTTAGTTTCAAGACACGAAGATATGGCATTCAAAAAGAATTCTGCGGTTTCTCTATCGAAAACTTCAAATACCGTTTTGCCTAACAGTTCATTTTTGGGCAGAATTAACAACTTTTCATTAGTAGGTGCAATTTTAACATATTCTCCGGATGAACTGAATTCAATTATTATGTCTTCCATTGAGCCGAATAATGCTTTCAATTCCTTTTCGTTTGCTCTTATTTTTGATAACGCCCGGCTTAACAACCAAATGAGAACACTTATGATAAAAGCGCTAAGATAAAGGAGCAAATAGAATGAACTGTTATCATGCAATGCTTCAGACCAGGCAGATTTAGGTGCGGCGGCCAAAATCCAGCTACCGGTTGGGAGTAATACTTCTATGAGAACCGGATTAGAATCGAAAACTGTGGAATCGCCCCAGAATATACTGCCTCTGTCTCCTGAGCCGTCTTCACCTTTCATTGCATACTTGAAATGATTGTCGTGAACTGAAAGACCGGCTTCGCTGAAAAGTTTGTCTCTGTAAACAACAATATCAGAAACACCCCAGAAATCAGAAGAATCTTTGCCGGGACTTGAAAAAACGGGAGTATAGCTGATAAATCCGATTCCCCCTTCAACAAGTTCAACGGGTCCGGCAATGAAAGTATTGCCTGTTTCAATGCTCTTTTCAACCATATTCCGTCTTTTAGGATGGGCAAGCAGATCCAATCCGATAGCTGTTTCGTGACCTTCCAGCGGAAAAATCGTTCCTATCACACAGTTCTTGGCAAGAGACATAGTGCTGATTACCGTATCCCCGGCAATAAACTCTTTAGCAAGTATGGTATATGCCTCCGGTTCAATATCCGAATTAATTGAAACGTATGCGGCTATGCTTTTTGTGAAATATATTCTGGAGTAAAGAGATTTTTCGAGTTTTGATTTTTTGGAAAGCAGAAGTTCGCGAATATCGCTTCTGAATTTGTTTTCCTGAAAGGATTTATCGAAAATGCTGTACTCCTTCACCATAAGAAACAGCAATACAAGCGATACTATAGCCGGAATCAGTGAATAAAACTCTTTTCTTTTCTTTTTGATGGCCATAAATTCCGGAATTAAATAATTCAATAAAATTTTCTATTACATAAAATAAATAATAAAAAATTAAAGTAAACGTCGTTTTAATATTTTTGGGGAATTTTGAATCAGAATTCCGCTAACGATAAAAACCAATCCGATTATTGAAGAAATTTTTAGTTCTTCATCAAGTAAAAACACTATAAATATTAAAGAAATAAAAGGAGAAAGATAAGCAAGTGTTGCGGTTCTTGTTTTATCGAGGCTTAATTCCAAGCCCTTCATCCAAAAAAAGAATGTTACTCCCATCTCAAAAAATCCGATATAAACCGAACCGGATACTCCCTGAATACTAAAATTATCTTCTGAGAATATCAGAAAATAAATGAAAGAAAAAACTGTACCCCAGAAAAATGTATGGAAGAGTTTTACTGCCGGACTTCTATGATCTTTCAGATTAATTATCCAATAAGAAGCCCAAATTACTGAAGAAAATACAGCAAGAAAAACACCTAAAGGATTTTCAAACTTAAGAGATGAGAAGTTGCCGCTTGTCCCGATAATAATTACTCCGGCAAATGCACAGACCACTCCCGCGGCATTAAGCAAACTGAACTTCTGTTTGAGAAAAATAATGCTGAAAATTGATATCATTACCGGCCAGGTATAATTAAGCGGCTGTGCTTCCTGTGCCGGGAGGAGTGAATATGCCTTAAAAAGAATCAGATAATACAGAAACGGATTCAGCAAACCGGTAATTATATCCTTTAATAAATATGAAGTATCAGCAAAATTCGGTATTTTACGGTTCTGAAAATAATAGATACAGGAAATTGAGATAAGACTGAAGAAAGATGAATAAAACAACAGAGAAGAATAACTGAAATGTCCGAGTGTAAACTTAAAAGCAGTTGCAACGGTTGACCAAAGCAAAACAGCGCTTGCCGAATATATAGAAATTATGTTGCGTTTCTCTGACAAATTATTTCATTAACCTATAAATAAAACTATTATTATATTCGATTATCTATTGTTGTAAAATTAAAAAAAATAAACTTCCAAAAAATTATGATTAGAAAAATTTCTTTATATCTTCTGCCGATAGTTATTGTATTAACTCATTTAACTTCTTGCGGCGGAGATGACGAACAGTCCAATCCGGCATCCCAATCACTTAAGTATGTTCAGGAAGGCTTCAAGAAAGCAGACAGCGGGAATTATAAAGGTGCAATCCAGGACTTCTCAAAAGCAATTGAAATTAATGCCGATGATACTCTTGCATACAATAACAGGGCAATAGCATATCATAATGTAGGGAACTACAGTTTGGCAATTCAGGATTATACAAAACTCATTAAGATGGATGAAAAGAATGCCGATGCCTATAATAACAGAGCTCTGGCAAAAGTAGAAATAGGCGACTTACGTGGTGCGATTGCCGATTATACAAAAGCAGTTGAGTTCAAGCCTACTGACCCCAAGATTCTGCTCAACAGAGGCATTGCTCTTTATCAGCTTAATTATCTCGATTCTGCTTGTCTCGATTGGAGTAAAGCCGGAGAATACGGCGACCAGAGAGCATACGAACTTATAAGCACTTATTGTTCCGCACTAAAAGCAAAACCAAGTTTCGGAGCACAAGATTCAATTCCTGTTGAATAGCGGAATCTGAATATGAAACCGGAAGAAAAGACTGACGAAAGCCTTTTGGAACCGGAAAACATGCTTCGGCTTTATTCAATGGGGAATTTCCCCATGTGCGATGAAGACGGGGTTATCAGATGGTATTCTGCTAAGGTTCGTACTGTAATTCCATTGGATTCTTTCAATATCCCCCGCTCACTTAAGACTTTTATGAAGAAAACAAATTTCGAGTACAGATTTGATACAGACAGACTCGAAATTATTGAAAACTGCGCAGACAGAGATTCGACCTGGATATCAAAAAGACTAATAACCGCTTATCAAAATCTGATTGATATGAATTATTTACATTCAGTCGGAGTATATTCAGAAAATACATTGGCAGGAGGGCTTTACGGTATTGCAATTAAAGGTGCATTTTTCGGTGAATCTATGTTCTCAAGAGTGTCGCAGGCATCGAAATGCGCTTTGGCAAAATTATTGACACATTTATCTGAAAATAATTTTAAGTTGCTGGATGTTCAGTTTTTAACTGATCATTTAAAAATGTTCGGAACAAATGTTATTAGTGTTTCGGAATATAAGAAGCAGTTGAAAGAAGCTTACAAGGTTGATGCAAAATTTAAAGGGAGTGAAAAATGAAATCATTTGTATTGTTTTTATTACTTAATTGTGCTTTTTTTTATACAATGAATGCTCAGACAGTAGGGGGCGGACTTGTTTTGGCATTTCCTCAGGGAGAGTTTAAGAATAATGTTGATAATATGGGATGGGGATTCAATATTAACGCTACTCTTACCGCACCGGGGAAATTGAAACCTTTTGCCATAGGATTAAATCTTAATTATATCAATTATGGTTCTGAATCGGAAACCAGGCCGTTCAGCTATACAAATCCGGATGTTTATGTTGACGTTAACCGGACAAACAATATAGTTAACTTTCATCTTCTCGGACTCATTTCACCATTCACCGGAACTGTAAGACCTTACGGCGAAATTCTATTAGGCGGTGCATACATCTATACCACAACTGAAATTAAAAGCGAATATGACAATGAACGAATTGCCGAATCCACAAACATAGACGATTGGGCCTGGAGCTATGGAGGCTCAGCAGGAATTCTAATTAAGATTCAGGGCGAAACTGCCGGTATGATGGGGCTTTATCTTGATCTGAAGGGGACTTATCTAAAAGGGTCAGAAGCTATTTATTTAGCAGAAGGCGATGTTGTTGTTAATAAATCTGTAGGAACTGTAAGGTATTATCCACGTAAATCAGATACGGATATTTTCAGTATAATGATTGGTGTAAAGGCATTCCTGTTCTAAGTATTTTAGTACCGGAAAGATTGTTTTCGGTACTTAAAATAATACTTTATATATATGATTCTTTAATCAAAGAGATTATTTTAATATCTTTGTGAAGTCGTTTTAAAATCCGAGGTTATCTATGAAATTATTTTCCTTACTGCTGGGAGCAATTATACTTGCTGCCGGTATTTCCGATTCGTTTGCTGCAGAGAAAATCCGAGACATAATACCATTACGAATTCTGGCATCGGAAAAACCCGATACTATTGACGTAAGAGATTTATTCCACTCATCAAGCTATAATCTTAAGTTTAAGAAACACCCCGCAATCTCAGTCGAATTCCTGAAAGATAAAGGACTTCTTGTGCTTAAAACAGGAAAGACATTTGAAGGATATTCGGTAATTGAGTTTTCATCAGGTTCGCAGAATTATATGTTTCCTGTATTCTGTAAACTACGCAAAAGCGTTCATTTTAAATTTAAAGTAGATGGTCAGCCAAAAAGAGTTAATCTTTTCGGAAATTTCAACAACTGGAACCGTGCCGAGATCCCGATGGCGGATGCTGATGGTGACGGAGTTTACGAAGTAGACTATATGGTTGAACCCGGAATTTACCAATATAAGTTTTATGTTGACGGAAAAGAATTCAGCGATCCGGAAAATCCGGAAAGAATTCCCAGCGGTGTGGGCGATTTTAACTCAATAATTAAAATAAGTGAATCTTACTCTACAGTTTCTTATCTCCATCTGATTTCAAACACCGAAACAAAAAAGGGAATCACTCTTAAGTTTAAGTATGAAAGAGGAGAAGTTAAGGATGCTCTTAAAAGATCAGATATTATTGCCCTCCTTAATAATTCAGCATTACCGGCCGGAAGCATCAAAATAAACGGAGACGAAATTACTCTGATACTTGGCAAATCGAAAGGCGAACAACTTGTTAGAATTGCGATTAACCAGAAAGGTCTTTCCACAAATATGCAAAGTATTCTTCTTAAAGATTCCAAAGCCTTAAACAATTCGGATTATACCTGGCACGATGCAATAATATATTCAATAATTACTGACAGATTTGAAGACGGTGATCCCGGAATAAACAAACCTGCGGTTCACGATTCAATATTTATTCAGGCTAATTATCAGGGCGGAGATTTCCAGGGAATAATCAATAAGTTCAATGAAGGATATTTCGATAAACTCGGAATCAACACAATTTGGATTTCTCCTGTTTATGATAATCCTTCTGTAGCATTCAAAGAATACCCGGCTCCTCACAGATGGTTTTCAGGGTACCATGGTTACTGGCCGATCAGCGATACAAGTGTGGAAGAAAATTTCGGCGATATGCAGAAATTAAAAGAGCTCATTGCAACTGCACATAAACACGAAGTAAAAGTACTTCTGGATTATGTTTCTAACCACACACATAAAGATCATTACTATTTTAAGAATAATCCGAAATGGTACGGCACTCTGGATTTGCCTGACGGAAGAAAAAATCTCAGACTGTGGGATGAGTACAGATTAACAACTTGGTTCGAACCTTATTTGCCTTCATTCGATTACGAGGGTTCTGAAGATGCACTCGAAGCTATGACAGATAATGCAGTCTGGTGGCTTAAAGAAACAGGAGCAGACGGCTTCAGACACGATGCGGTAAAGCATGTTCCTAACAAGTTCTGGAGAAGGCTTACTCAGAAAATAAAGGAAAGGATAGAGATTCCTGAAAACAGAAAAGTATATCAGATAGGCGAAAGTTTTGGTGGTTATGATTTAATAAGTTCTTATGTGAATAACGGACAGCTTTCATCTCAGTTCAACTTTAACCTTTATGATACAGCAATTCCTACTTTCGTTACTGATAACGGCAGTTTTGCAAATCTCGATTTCGAAATGAAGAAGACTTTTTCAATATACAGCAATCTCCATTTAATGGGAAATCTGATGGATAGCCACGATAAAGTGCGCTTTCTTGCAATGGCAGACGGAGATATTCCCAATGCCGAATACAGTGATGCGGAATTAGGCTGGCATAAACCGCCTGTTGTGGATAATCCGGCCAGCTACGACTTAATGAAACTCTATATTACTTATATGCTTACAATTCCCGGCGTGCCGGTTGTTTATTATGGTGATGAAATTGGCATGACCGGAGCCTCAGACCCCGACAACAGAAGAATGATGAAATTCGGCTCAGAATTGAAGCCCGTTGAATTAAAGCTTTATGATGAAGTTTCTTCAATTATTAACTTAAGAAAAAACACTCCGGCATTAAGGTATGGTGATTTTTATACAGTCTCTGTATCTAAAGATCAATATGCTTACATCCGTTCTTATCTGAACGAAAGAGTACTTGTTGTGCTTAACAAAGCAAAATCAGAAAGTGAAGTTACTCTTGAAATTCCTGCTGTTTACGGTATTACCGGTGCAGTGGATATGATGTCGGCAGAAGAAGTATCAACTGAAGGCGGTAAAATGAATGTGAAACTTCCGGTTTACGGTTGGAAAGTCTTTAAGCTGAAGTGACAGGAGGTTGTCTCAAAAAGCATAAAGTCAGTCATTCTGATCCCGCATTTGCGGGATTGCAAATAAAGGTTATGAGATTCACTCCCGACTCTGCAGAATGAATTTGAAAGGACGCACGTTTGTGCGTCCTTTTTTTTATTAAGACACAGATTTTAATATTTATCCCAAATTATTCTTTCTTTGCAATGGTATTCAGTGATAAAGATTTTCTAACGAATAATTTGGGATAAATAAAAAGGAGCGGAAATGAAAACTGACAACACACGGCTTTATTATATCGATAGCCTTAGAATCCTTGCTTTCGGACTTCTGTTTATATTTCACTGCTGGAGACCTTTCGATCATTTTGGATGGAATATTAAAAATGAAATTCAAAGCAATTTCTTCGATTTGCTTACTGTTTTTATTCATAGCTGGAGGATGGATCTGATTTTCCTGATTTCCGGCATCGGAACACGTTTTGCATTAAATTCCGGAAAATCGAATTTCTTAATTGAAAGAATTAAAAGACTTGTTGTTCCGTTTGTTTTCGGAATAATTTTTGTAATACCTCCTCAGAAGTACATTGAAACCATTAATTATCATGGTTTTAACGGAAGCTATTTTGATTTTCTGATGGTTTGGCCTTCAGTTGCATTTTCATTTAATTTCGGAAGTAGTCTGATGCTCTGGTTCGGACACCTGGGAGCACATATTTATTATCTCCCTTATCTTTTCGTTATGACATTTCTTCTTGTTTACCTGCATAAATTATACGGAATCCTTAGAATAAAAGCGGAATATATCAAGAAAATTGTCACAAGTAAATACGGCGTTTTAACTCTCGTACTGCCAATCTGGATTTCAAGATATCTATTAACACCGGTATTTCCAATGTACACAGACTGGGCAGATTTCTTTTCCTATTTCTGGATATTCCTTTACGGCTTTGCTTTGATAAAAGACGAAAATTTTATCAGGCGTATGAAAGACAATATGAATGGTTTTTTAATCACAGGAGTAATTGCTTCCGCAGCGGGATTATATATGTTTTACGGCGGAGGAATTTCTCTTTTCGGCAGCGAACAGTCAGAATTCGGCATTGCTGCAGGTATAAAGAGTCTGATTACAGCTTTAAGTGCTTTTTCCTGGGTGATGTTCTTCCTTGGGTTAGCGGCAAAGAAATTGAACCTTAATAGTAGAATATCGACTACTGCCAATTCTGCAATACTTCCTGTATATATTTTGCACCAGACAATAATTATTTTAGCAGGATATTTCATTTTACCAATGCAGTTAAACATTACAGCAAAATTTATTCTTCTTTCGGCAGTAAGCATTCCTTTGTCATATGCCGGTTACCTTATAATAAGAAAATCAAGTATTCTGAGATTTATGTTTGGCATGAAACCGGAGAAACCTAAAAAAATTGAGTCAGAAAAACTAATATCCACATTTTCGGAAACTTAGATTGCAAGTTTGGAAATTCAGTCATAAAAAAAATATATAAATCTATAAAATATATTTGCATAATGATTGAAAAATTATTTTATTGGCGAAGGGTAAAAATAACATTAATTACTTGATGAATATAACCGGGCGTTATAAGGGCTGCATTAATAGTGATTAATTTCGTATGGTAAGTAATTCAGGGGGGCAGTATGAACAAATTAGTCTTTTTATTTGTTTTTCTTCTTGTATCTTGCGCAGAGAAATCCATTCCCTTAATTCCTGAAAACCGGGAAGAGCAATGGGAATTAATTCCTGAATTCACAGGGATGGATATAAGGTATATGCTTTTCAATAAGGGCAAATTCTACGTGGCAGTAATCAATCCAAATGTAAAGTATTCTAATCCGGGCAGAGGTGTAATATTTAGAACAAGTGACGGGCATTCCTGGGAAAGGTTAAAGGAATTTACGACTGATATTGGGCCAATGACAACTCTTGCGGATTCAATATATGTTTTGATGACAGACAGTATTTACTACTACAATGATAATTCCGGCTGGAAAAGTTATTGTGAAACTCCGGACAGAATGAAAGACCCAACCATTGACGGGGATATAATCTTTTTAAGAGACACTCTTTACGGAATGGTTTCTTTATATGTTGCAGAGACTTTCAGAATATTAAGAAACGGTGAATCTCAAATGCTTTATCCTTGGGGAGGAACTAACGCTGGTGCAAAGTTTATCAAGTTGGAAACCGACTTTGGAGAACGAGTATTTATTCGTCCACACGCAATTACGGGTGGATTTTTTGAATTTGATGGGGTCAAATTTATTAAATGTATGAATGGATTGAGTGAAAAAGAAAGAGCCTCAAGAAATCCTACAAATTCTATGGTAGTAAAAGACGATAGACTATTTGCCGGATTTCTGTTTCCGGGAATCATCAAATACTTAAATGATGCAGATGAATGGGTGAGTTTTACGGATACTTTGCCGGCTCATAAACTGACGAATTATTTCAAACCGAAACTAAAAGAAGAAATGACGGCTCTTTCATTTAATGGTGAAAGACTGTTTGTTTCAACCAGGTACAGCGGGGTGCTTGAGTGGAAGGATACGGTTTGGGCTGCATATTCCAAAGGACTTAGGGAATGCAAAGATGAGCCATGGCAGGAAGAATATTACCATCTGGTAACTTTTCTGGAAAACTATAACGGTTACTTGTTTGCCGGTTACGGCCAGCCGGCTTATGCTCCCTGGACGAATATGCAGGGCAACGCAGGCTTCGGGTTATACAGAAGAAGGATACCGGACTAACTAATTCAACCCAAATTATTCGTTTGAGAGCTCAAATTCGTGAATACCACAATAAATGAATAATAATTTGTGTTCAAAGAAAGGAGAAAATTTGTGAAATAGGAATTAATCTATCACAATAACAATAAAAGGAGGGCAATTATGAAACAATTCATAATTTTATTAATGTTTTTGTACGCTTATATGCAATTTGCACAGTCAGACCCGAATGCAGATCCAAACTGGGACTGGAGAAACGGGGATATTGAAAGTCTTGTCTATCCAATATCCCAATACAGAATTTATAAAATTGCCGATAATGGAAATACAGTTCCACTCTATATATCAGCACCATGGTCACAGTATAATGCAGTCGATCAATTGGATGATAATAAGCCTGAAGACGGATGGGTTCTGGTTTCAAGAGACTTTGGAACTCCACTTCGCGGAGTCTTGGGTGCGGACGGAGTTACACAAAAACCATACTTTGCATTATATAACAGATACACTTCTATGTTAAGAGTTTTCATACTTGTAAAATGCCAGGATGATTATGAACACGGGGGTATCGTGATGAAATTTGGCAGTTTAACAAAAACTGCAACTTTTGCAAATCTCCGGCCCTTAGTTTATGCTGCAGACAGAATTGACATTTTAGGAGAATATTCAGCAACAGCACTTGTAAATTTAGTCGGTAATGATATGTGGATCTGGGGCGATTTTGTTTTAGCTTACGATCCTACAATGGTAAGAGGGAATGCAACAACCGGTCCGCGAATGCAATTTCGGGTTTTCGGAACTAAAGAATATGAACTGATGATTGACGGCACTCTCGCAGGAATTCAGGGGCCGCCAAAATATGTAAGAGATTTTCTCTGCAACGATGAAAATGGAAAAATAACAATTGCAGAAGGAATCCTGACAGAAGAAAACAAGGAACTGTCCTTTAATGATAGAATTGTTAATGCAATGGCAACGGCAGATAAATGGTCGGATTTGAAAAAGCAGATTGAATCAAGGTATAACAGTGTTCCTTCTTACGATAAGAATACAACAGAGCCGTTTCAAAAGATTGCCAATGACTTTAAGGGATTGCTTGGGAGCATAAAGGATTCCTGGCTGGTCTCAGCTCTTCCTGTGATAGGCGCAGTATCAGGTATTGTGGACTTTTTTATCGGAGGAGGAAAGAAGTCGGGAAATAATGTCTCACCGACTTATTTCGGCGCAAACCTTAAACTTACAGGTTCAATAAAGACAAACGTTAATTTACCTGCAGGTGCAACAATCCCGATTCCGGGTTCGAGAACCGACCCGGCTGAACCGGTTATGAGTGTAAGTACACCGCTGCTTTACAACAATCCAACCGGGCTTTTTACATTAAAGAAAACGCCGGTACTTCAGTATAAGATTTACACTATTGAAAAAAACCTGATCAATGATAAATATCCTTTTCTGGATATAAGAATAAAAGATACATTGGATTTGGCCATAAACAAAGAGAATGGTCTGGTACTGGATAGCATAAAAGCTTATATATGTGCGGATGCGACTGATTATATCAGGCATCCTTTTGGAATTGGCGAGAAAGGAATGATGTACGATGCCCGGTATATGTCGGAAAAAGTATTGAATAAAGAGATGGAAGTCGAATATGTTTCAAAAACAAAATTTATTTTTCGGTCAATTCCTGTTAATGCATTTGCCTTTAAATATCAAAAAATATGTTTTCCGACTGCCTATTTAGACTATATAATAAAGTGGGATTTCAGTGAATGCAATGATATAACCATTAAGATTATCGGGTATTTTCATCGTAAAGATGCTCCTGAAGCAGTTCCTCTGGTGGCTATACAGACATTTGTACCTAAATTTGAAGACTGTGGCCAAGGTAAATGGCCGGAAGTACCTTCAGTAAAAAAAATTACAGTAAAAAAGCAATTTGAGTTTGATGATTCGGAATCTTATGTCAAATATTTTTATTCAAATGAATCGGCTAATACAATTAAAGCGGAAGAGACAATTACAAAAAACAATAAGAAATATTACTTCACCGGATGGGATGACGGTAATTTAAATGCGGTGAGAACAATTGGTAAATCGTTTGATTACACAGCTTTGTATAAAGCCTCGATGTTAAGCAATTATGCAGAATGTTTTAATAACCAAGGACAACATAAATTCATTACAACTGCCGGAAGTAACCCAGGGATTAAGGATATAAAAAGACTTGTTTATGAAAGTTCAGGATTAGTTTGGATGGAATCTCAAACAAACGGAGGAATTTTTAAACTTGGGAAAGACGGTGGGCACATAAACAATTTCAAGGAGGCAAAATCGCCATCGTTTGACCCGAACAAATCAGACATTTTCAGACATATAATCTATCAATATAATAACGGCATTAAGGTAGATGAATTTACAGATGAACAGGGAATGGTTAATGTATATAAAGGAAGTTCGGAAGTAACAAACGGGTATTGTTATAATGCCTATATGGATTGGAATACAGGCTATGATATGAAACCTGTTATTGTTTCAGGCAATAATGGAAAAGTGCTGGCGGTTTGGAGAGATTATGGAATATGGTACAGGTTGGGGACATACACTCCGACTTCAACCGAAAAAATCTATTGGTACGGTCCTCCGGAAATGATTGACTTTTCGGCATACAATTCAGATAATCCTTGCGTAGCGGCACACCCGGGCGGAAACACATTTTATATTGCCTGGCAGAATGGAAAATTAATAATAACACTAGCTGAATTTGAACTGAATGAATCATTAGAAGGACTAAAGTTAAAGAACAAGGGATCTTTTCGGTCAAGTGCCATGGGATGCAATTCAATAAGCAAACCGGTACTGGCGGTAAATCTGGCAAATGAAAGTGATTTCAAGTTGGCATTTATCGGGGAAAAATCAGGGTCAGGTAAAATACATCTGATTGAAAGAAACAGAATAGCGTCATTCGGAGAAGACGTAACCGGATTGGCAATAAACTGTATTAATAACAAAACTATAGTTTCATACAGTGAAGGAGGTAAAACACAATTTGGTAGGATGGCTGAATTTGTAAATCAATATCCTAAAATAACGAACACAAATACAATAGGAAAAATTATGCAGTCGCCTTCTTCACTTCAAGATAAGGCTTGTGTATTGTCACTAAATACAACTAAAACACCATACAACTTTAATTATTTTGAGTCAGTGGTTACCCCGAAACTGGCAGAAGTTTTTGAAGGGAAGGAAGCTGTGATTGAATGTGGTGAATCAGCACTATACTATGGGATAGCAAACATAGTTTGTGACGGTAATTCAATCGGATTTAAACACAAAACAGATTCATCGGAAATAAAAACAGATGAAGACTTAATCAGAGAAACTAGTTCATCTTCATTCAAAATAAGCCAAGCTTCAGACCTAAGATTTAATGTTTACTACGGTATATGTGATTCATTAAAAATCAAAGAAGCACTAAAAGATAGCAGCAGAGCATCATTTGAAGTGGAACTGGCAGATGCTGTTACCGGTGAATTAATCGGAAAATGCGGGAAAATTGAAATTAACAGCGAAAATATGATTAAAACAGGCAGCAGCAGTTTTAAGATTATTACTTCGGGGATAAACGGAACAAGGAATGCTTTAATTAGAATTAAGGCAGTATCTAATTTCGCCTCTGAAAGAAATGTAATAAGTGTTTACAAAACAATGGATTCCACAGCGTTTGCTCAGACGGATAAAGAAATAATGCTGGATTTGTCAAAGGAAATTACGGAATATGAACTGGCTCAGAATTTCCCTAATCCTTTCAATCCTGCTACAATAATTAAATACTCAATACCTGAATCGGGTTTTGTTAAACTTGTTGTATATGATATTTTAGGACAAGAAGTTTGCACTCCGGTTAATACATTTCACTTAAAAGGCAAACACGAAGTCAGGTTTGATGCAAGCGGTCTGGCATCGGGATTATATATATATAAAATTCAGGCAGGAAAATTTACTCAGACTAAAAAAATGCTTCTGCTGAAATAGCAGGAGTCATTACACCCCCCTAAGTGGAGGCGGAGAATTTCTCCGCCTTTATTTTTTCATTAGTCGGAAAAATTGTTTTTTTTGAACTCTGATAAAGTATTGAATAAAGAATTATTTATATTAAAACAAAAAGGTGGGAATTTAATGAATAGACAAGAAGCAGACTCAATTCTTAAACAGAAATTCGGAATAGATAGATTTTATGACAATCAGTGGGTAGCTGTAGAATCACTGCTGAGCCGTAAAAGAGTTCTGATGATTGAAAAAACGGGATATGGTAAATCATTATGTTTTCAATTTCCCGCTTTGCTTTTCGAAGGTACAACAGTTGTTTTTTCACCCTTGATTTCTTTGATGAGAGATCAGACAAAAAAATTAAATGCTCTTGGAATTTCAACAGCTTGCATTAATAGTAATCAAACTAAGGATGAAAATGACAAAATTATATCTGATGCAAAAGCAGGAAAAATCAAAATACTATACATTGCTCCTGAGAGACAAGAAAATGATGAATGGATTACAGCCGCATATCAAATAAACATTTCAATGATAGTAATAGATGAAGCGCATTGTATTTCTGTGTGGGGGCACGATTTCAGACCTGCATTCAGACGAATTGTCAGTCTGGTAAATCTTATGCCCGGAAATATTCCGATACTTGCAACTACAGCAACTGCTACAGAAAGAGTAGATGCCGATATCGCAGAGCAAATTGGTGGTAATTTGGTGAAAATCCGGGGGAACTTAATGCGTAGTAATCTTCGGTTGCACGTAATTAAAGTAAACTCTGAAAATGAAAAAATGATGTGGTTAGCTCAAAACATTTCACACTTAAGAGGAACTGGAATAATTTATACAGGCACACGAGTTAACACGGAAATTTATAGCAGATTTTGCGATTACGAAAATATATCTTCAATCGGGTACAATGCGGGGCTAGATCCTGAATCAAGAAAAAGTGTTGAAGATGGACTAATGAATAATAAATGGAAGTGTGTTATTTCAACAAACGCACTGGGGATGGGAATTGATAAGCCGGATATTGGTTTTATTATACATACACAAATACCACAATCTCCAATTCATTATTATCAGGAAATTGGCCGTGCGGGCAGAGACGGGAATCCGGCAGATATTATTTTATTTTATGCTCCCTGTGATATTGATCTTCCCATCAGTTTTATTGAGAACAGCAGACCGGCCATAGAAAAGTATAATCGTGTTATTAGCGCAGTAAAAAGTGAGTTACTTAGGGAACGAGAATTAATGAAACGAACAAATCTGAAGCAAAACCAAGTAAGAGTAATTAAGGCTGATCTTATTGAACAGAAAATAATCCGGGAGATTAAAGTGGGAAAAAACAAGATGTTGGAATATATTTATAATGCACCGGAAATTAATACAAAAGCATTTAATGAATTAAGAGAAGAAAAAAGAAAAGATCTGGATAAAATGATTGAGTATGTCGAAACCAATGAATCCAGAATGAAATTTCTATGCGATTATTTAGGTGATAATGAAAATAGAAATTATAACAATTGCGACAATTCAGGTGTAAAAAAATATACATTTGTTAATGACCAATTTTGGACAAATAAAATCGTGGAATTTTGGGATAACTATTTCCCGGAACTGGAAACAACAGTAAAAAATACAAATTTAGTAAACGGGGTTGCTTCCTCTTATTACGGCTTTTCTAATACCGGCTTGGCAATTCATAAATGCAAGTATGAGAATGGTGGCGATTATCCTGAATTTCTTATCAAAATAACCATAAAAGCATACTATCGGAAGCTTTCAGAATACAAGCCGAATCTCTTAGTTTACGTTCCGCCCACAAAATCCGGTAATCTTGTCAGAAACTTTGCGGAAAAGATTTCGCAACAGCTAAGTCTCCCGATTTCTCATAATCTTGTGAAATCACGACAAACTGCTGAGCAGAAGATTTTTGAAAATAGTTATTTAAAATCTGAAAACATAAAAGAAGCATTTTCCTATTCTTATCCTACGGAAATAATTGGGAAAACAATCCTTTTAATAGATGATATTTATGACAGCGGTGCTACAATAAAGGAAATTGGTACATATTTATCTAACTTGGGAGCAAAAAAAATTGTACCTTTGGTAATAGCGAAAACGGTTGGTGGTGATAGTATATGAACAAAGAATCTGCTTATTGGATTGCACTTGCACATATTCCAACATGGGGATATTCGAAAATCAATAACCTGATTATTAATTTTTTTCATGAACATAAGCTAAGTATTGAAGAATTTTTTAGTCTAAGTGAGCAACAGTGGAAAGATGAACTTGGATTATCAACCGATGATATATTAGACTTGGCAAGGGTAAAAAATGAAATACCCGGGTTTGCCTTCCTGGCTGAATTGTTAGACAATGAAGGTTATGAAATGATTCCTATTACCTCTCCGCTTTATTCAAAAACACTTAAAGGAAACCTGAAGACCGCAAAATCTCCGGCTGTACTATATGTTAAAGGAAATATAAAACTGCTTCAGGAAACATCTGTTGCAATTGTCGGATCAAGAAATGCCGGGAAGATTTCTTTGGATTTTACTGACAATATTGCAAAGAAAACTGTAACTGAAGGAAAAATCGTAGTAAGCGGATTTGCAAAGGGTGTAGATAAACAGGCTCTGGATTCTGCATTGTCCTTTAATGGGAAAAGCATTATCGTATTACCTCAGGGTATTTTGACATTTGCTTCCGGATTTAAGAACTACTACAAGGAAATTGTAAATGGCGATGTCCTTGTATTGAGCACTTTCTTTCCGAAATCTCCCTGGAAAACTGAACTGGCGATGGCTCGTAATCCTATAATATATGGACTTGCGGAGGAAATCTTTGTTGCAGAGTCAGGCGATAAAGGAGGTACCTGGGCAGGTGTAATTGACGGATTAAGAAAAAAGAGAAAAATATTTGTGCGTAAACCGGAAAATGTTGAAAAAAATGCCAACAATCTTTTAATAGAAAAAGGAGCATTACCGGTTGATTTATTAGGAAATTTAATTGAGCAGTACCAAACAGCTATTGAAGATGCAGCTAACAATGCAGAAACCAGAATATTAAATATTCTGCAGGATGGTGAATTTGAAGTGAAAGAAATTAAAAGAAGAATCGGATTATCTTTGACAGAAAATGAAATTCGAAGTATTATTAAATCAAACAAAGAAATTGTTTCTATAAAAGCAAAACCCATCCGCTATGCTTTAAAAAGCAGAACTGAGACACTGTTTGATTAAAAGGAAACTCGCACACCCGGAAAAACACAAAAATAATTACTCTGATGGAATAAGAATAAAAGAATATTTCGAACGAGCGCTATTTAATAATATTGTATATTACCGATAATATTTTTGATTTTTGAAACAGAATTATCCTCAGATAAAAAGTATCAGGAAACTGAATTTTAATGAGCAGACTTTCCGGAAAATACAAATCAATAAAAGACAAGTCGAGCAAAGCAATTAACCGGGCGACAGATCATTCCGCAAAACTGGTAAACAGTATTTTAGCCTCTGACATAGTTTCAGAAATAGACAAGTTTGCTTCAGAAGCATTTAAGAACGGTATTCCGACAGTTTATGATAAAGCTATGGATGCTGTGTATAATGCAGCTAATACAGGTGGCGGACATCTTCACAGAATTGTGGATGGCAGTCACACTCTATGGGGAGCCTGGGATAAATGCAAAGAAGCCTTGCCTGATGATTCATTTATTGAAGAAGTAAGCGGATACTTTTCAGCATTAGGGCACGATTTGGTAACAAAGGCCGGACTTCCTGTAATGAATATTTCGCAGGAAAACTACACTGAACTTGCTGACTGGCTTTCAACATTCGGTGTGCAAAAAGCCTGGATTGCAGATATGATGACATTTAACATCGGGGAAATATTCGGTGCCTCAGTTGCTTCAATAGCCGTAATTCTTCAGTGGAATAAAACTGAAACAGACAGGTTTTCCGAAATTGCATCTGCTTTGTTTCTTACCGGAGCTGTCTCCGCAAATCCGATTGTCTTTCTAATTAGTCTAATATCACTGGCAAAGGCTTTTCATCAGGCAATAAGAAAGAATGAAAAAATAAAAATTGCCAACGGAATGTTCAGAGGGACAGCCAAAAGCGGATTGTTTCTGCTTATAAGTTCTCTCGTTGCCGGTCCCGCCTGGGTAGGAATTCTCTCCGCAATTGTAGTTTATATCATTACACACAAGCATATAGATAAGCTTGAGCTTGGGCAATTTGAAGAGAAGATTAGAGAAATTATTGAAAATGCAATACCAGGAAAAGATAAGAAAGCTTATAACAATTGAAGAAATTAAAATAATTATCTAAAATAAGTTGACAAAAGGGAGTATTATGAAACTCGGGTATAATGAAAAAATAACCTATAACCAAACAGAATTGCAGCAACTTAAAAGGAGATTGGAAGGTTTTAATAATAGCGAGGAAATGGTTGGATTGGAAATGCTATATCCAAAATTGTACTTATTTAAAGGGAATGTCTTTAGGTGGTTTATTATTCTTTCAGAATTTGTAGGACAGGAATACTTTATTTTGGTTAAATGCATAAACAAAGGCAATGAAAAAGGAAAATATGACAAATATTTAAAAACCCCGGGGGATTTATATAAGGAACAAATCACGGAATCCTATTTCAAGGAAATACAGAAAAAACTCGAGAATGAAATACGGGCTGAGATTTTGCAAAAACAAGAAATTGAAAGAAAGAATAAGGAAATTCCCAAAGAACTGGAATTGTATTTAAATAAAGAAAATATTGATCATAATGCCAGAATGTTTGAATCAAGCAGGTGGATTGAACATTCACAAATGGAAGAGTTCACACGAAACTGGCATTTAATAATTCGGGTTTTGCAGGGAATTGAAGATAATCCTTTAGATTCTGAGATTATTAATGTTGAAAAGAACGGTGCCGGATATTGTCCTATAATAAGAATAAAGAAAAACAAAGATGTAGGTGTTATTTATGAGTTTTATGATACACAGAATGAAAAATTATTCTTATTGCATAACTTTTTTATAGGAGGAAAAGATAACGGAGAGATTGAGAAAATAAAGGAAAAATATAGGAGTTTTAATTTCTCTAATGAAGATGAAGCTTTCCGGAAATTTGCCAGAAGGGGTTATCCGGATTTTGTTTTGTATGACGGTGAACAAAGTAGTGAAAAAAATTCCTGGTTTAAGATACAAAGTGAATTTGAAAGTAATCTTTCACTGTCAATGGAAGAAAAGAAAATCTTAAAAGAATCAGAGTTGCCATTATTTATAAATGGTCAAGCAGGAAGCGGTAAATCAACAGTATTGTACTATTTTATTGCGGATTTGATTTTTAGAAATCGTGAAAACATATTTTCCGGTCAAGATGAAAAAAGTCCAATATTATTTCTAACTTATTCAAATCATCTAAAAGAAACAGCACGCAAAAGAGTTGAGTCAATAATCAGAACAAATGCCAATTATAGCGATTTAAGTCATGAAATTGATATCGAAAGACTCAGAAGTATTTTTCAATCAATGTATGACTTTTTATTGTCTTATGTTGAACCGAATAACACCAAATTTGTCATTAACAAACATATTTCATTCAGCGTTTTTAAAGCTCTTTACTTAAATGATGATGTCAATCCCATGTTATCAAAGTATGTCTGTAATATTCCTAACAAATCAGAATACTCACCTGAATTAGTGTGGTTTGTAATAAAATCATATATCAAAGGCCAAAAAGAAGATTCAGATTTTACTCCTCAAGAGTTTAGTAAATTAAAGGATGAGGAGATAGAACCAAATGTTTATCAACAAATATATAATTCAATATATGCTCAATGGTATAGAAAAGTAAGTGATGATTTGTGGGATGATTTAGATTTAGTAAAATATGTTCTTAAAAGAATAGATTCCGGAAACAATAATTATAAGCCTTTTAATGTAATTATATGCGATGAAGCTCAAGACTTTTCGCCTGTTGAATTAAAACTCATTTTGAAAGTATTTTCATTTTCAAAGTATGATTTAAAAAACATTAAATATTTACCAATTGTTTTTGCCGGGGATCCATTTCAGACAATTAATCCTGCAGGTTTCAAATTAAGTCGTGTAAAAAGTATGTTTTATAATTCATTTAATGAAATAGGTTTTGGTAATAACTTATCATTGGATCAATTATCAATCAATTTCAGATCAAGTGGCCCAATTGTTAGACTGGCAAATCTCGTTCAGTTTTTTAGAAAAGAAAAGCTGAATATAAAAGAAATAAAAAACCAGGAATCCTGGAATGATGAAGGAATTAAACCTCTGTTTTTTGAAATTGATAACAACTCAGTTGATGATGAATTTTTAGCAAAGATTAAAAATACTATAATACTGGTTCCTTCAATGGATAGGGAATCTGTGTTAAAAGATTTCCCTGAACTTGAACCATTAAAAATAAAAGGAAACAGCCGTAATGAAAGCAGTCTTGTCAAAAATGTTTTCGATGTATTAACATATAAAGGGGATGAATCTGAAAAAGTTGTATTGTACAAATTTGGATGTTATTTGAAAACACAGATAGGTGATATTGAAAAATTAGATATGAGTGATGAAAATGCAAAGATACAAGCCTGGTTTTATTTTAATAAATTGTATGTTGCTATTACCAGAGCCCAAAAGAAACTTCTAATTGTAGATACAGCCCGGGGAAAAGAATATTTTTGGAATAAACTATGTAAATTGGTTGATGTAAATGATTCCAAGGATTATCCTGATTGGAGTGATTTGTTTAGCGGTGTTTCATTTTTTGCGGAAACAAATGATAAAAATGAATTAATTGAAGCAGATCCACTTAGAACAGCAGGTAATTTGAAACAAAGCGGAATAGATAATAAAGATTATGAAAAAATGATCAGGGCATCTGAATACTACAGAGAGAATAATCAGGTGAATGAAGCAATATATTGTAAGGCATTGTCGTTTGAATTTCGTAACGATTGGAAGAATGCTGCAAGAGAAATAAGAAAACTTAATCCGGATTATAAGCAGAAGCATTTTGAATATTGTTGGAATGGCAAAGAATGGGATGATATTATTTCGTATGGAAATGACCTTAAATCAGATACAGTAAAAAGCAAGGTTCTAGCGGCAGAATATATTACAGGCAGGAAAAATCTGATTGATTTAACAAATACCGGTGTAGTCGATAATCTTAAAATGAACGAAGAACCATGGGCTGATTTTTATATAAAATTAAAAAATGAAAGTGAACAAAACAAATTTGAAAGAAATAATGAAAGTATATCGGAATTTTATCGGAGTCTCGGGAGAGTGGATCCGGATTTTTATTTAAGAAGCGCTGAATATGCTTATAAATATGATAAAGTCCAGGCAATTAAAAGATGGGACGACTATACAAAGAAAACCGGGAAGGAAATAAATATTACCGAGTATTGGTTGGCAAAGGAAGAGTGCACCTCAAATGTTATCGAAAAAATAATATATCTGGAAAAAGCCAGGAATAATGATGAGAGAATCATAGCATTGTATAATAGGAATAAAGACAATATAAATAGTCCTGAAATTCTTGAAATAATGATAAACAAATTTAAAAATGCTGAAAGATATGCAGAGTATATGGAGTTACTTATTAAAAAGGAGAAAAATCTTTACAATGTGATATATGAGTATTCCAATATTTTTAAGCACAAAGAAGAAGAAAAACATGAAAATGCATTAAAACTTTTATTCCGAGATGTTATTAGTAATAGTGATGCTAATGAAATTCTTCATTTATGGTTGAATATTTTGTCACAATCAAATCAAAAAGACACTTATTATAAGGATATGTTGTTAGCTCTGGCTGATTCCAATGACACAAAACTATTTCATTTGATAAGTGATCTTGTTTCCGGTTTATACTATAACCGATTGAGAAAATTGTTCAAAAATGATTGGGGTAAAATCACTTTTGATGATACACAATTCAGGCCTTATGAAAATCTATTACGGCACATTTTTAATAATCGAAATTTTAATTTCAGTGAGTTACCTGAGAGGTTAAAAGAATTTTACAATAGTAGTGATCCGAAAAACGAATTTATAAAATTACTTAATCAAAAAATTTCTATGAATCCAAAAGACACTAATGATCTATTGCATGATAAGGAAATAATTGAGTACTTTAAGAAATACTTGCCGGAAACGAACACATCAAAAGATTTAATAATTGAAGTGATGGAAAGAATAGCAAAATCCAACAAAAAACTAAATCCTTACTCTTTGCGGCAGGATTTTGAATATATGTTAAGAAGCTATTTCTACCGAAGTGAAGAGAAGGTTCTTGAAACAGAGATTCAAAAAATCAGGAAGTTTATTTTAAATGACTTTTTTAAAGAAAACATAACCACAATTTGTGCTTTTGCTGAAAGATGTATGAATGAAAATACAATCAGAGAATTATATAATGATTTCGTAGAGAAAGATTTTGAGATCGATATAAAAGATTGGTTTAAACGAAGAATAGCCAAGTCATATTTAAGAGATATAGCCTGGAGGAAAGAGCAGAAGCCAAAAGAAAAAGATACTAAGGAAAGTATCGATAAGAAAGAAATAACAATAACTGAATTGAGAAAAGAATACGAGTCATTTATAAATAAAAACTCATTATTGGAAAGAAATATTAATCTGGAGCCCGACTATTTTGATCCTGATGATTCTGTTGCAAATGGATCTGAAACTGTTACAAATGAATCTGAAGTATTAAGTTCTTCGATTGAATTAACAATTAGCGACACAACAGAAGGAAGTCAAGAGAAAAAACATAATATATTATCATCCGAATCCTTTGAAATAATTGTCCGTTATAGTTCCTCGAAACGGATATTAAACTTTGAGGAAAGAAGTACTTCAGACAGAATCAGAATTGATTTAATTACAAAAGCAATCAGTGCAGATTCAGACTACACATTTGAAAATGAAGTATTAAATTGCGAAAAATATCAATATAAAGTGATTATGTCAGCGAAAGATCGAATAAAAGTAATGTTTAAAGGTAATGTCTTTAATATAATTTTCAAGAAAATCTAATCTATTCCCCCCTATCCCGGAATCATCGTGATTTCCGGGATAGGGGAAGTATTAGCATTATTTTTCTATTCAGTTTTGCCTGAAGTACTCTTGTAAGAAGAAATATATTCTTTAACCTTTTTGGTTAAATCTTCTCCGCGTAAATCCCTAACTATAAGCTTGCCGTCGGGATCGAAAAGAAATGAGGCAGGTATTCCTGTTACAGAAAACGCAGTAACAATTTCATTGTTTGCTTTGGCGGTTGGATATTCAATTCCGAAATTTTTCTGAAATTCCGCAATGTTTTCAAATGAATCGCTTTGATTCATTCCGAGTATTTCAAGAGTATCTCTTGAAGTGTTTTTGTATAATTCATTTATATGAGGTACTTCCATTCTGCATGGTGGGCAGGATATTCCCCAGAATTCCAGAAAAAGAAATTTGCCGTGATAGTTCTTCAAAGCGGTTTGAGTGTCGTTGGTTAATTCAAGATTGAAGTCGGGAATAGCCCAGCCGGGTGTTTGTTCAAAAGATTTCAGCTTCTGGTTGATATAATCTCTGTTTGGGGTAGCCGGAAACCTTGTAAATAGAATATCCGCATACTTTTGTGCTTTTTCTTTTGAGGAACTAAATGAATCGGAATATAAAGAGATAAGTGAGGTTAAAAGCGATTCGGTATCGTCAGGATTTTCGGCAATATCAATAAACTTATCCAGAAAATTATCATAATATTCAGAATTTACATTATGTTTTTTGCCAAATCCGGGATTAAGTTGAATAAAATGTTTTAGTCGGGCAGTATAAAAGTAAATATTTGCATCAAAAGTCAGAGCCTTAGGGTCAATTTTGTGATAATTTTCATTTATTTCTTCGTAGATAGAAAGAATCTCGGGCCTTGCATGAAATGCTTTGGAGGCTAAAGAATCATTATATTTAAATCCTTGCATATAATGGTGAGATATTGGCGACAAAAAAAAGATATTATCAAAATAAGGACGTAAAAAAAGTTGTTCAGCTTCCAGGCCATATTTATTGCTAAGACTATCAGTTTTGCATTTAAAGTAATGATATTTTTTGGCAACATTAGAAGTATCACCACGGGGAATTGTACTAATGGTTTGAATAAGTTCATAAAATA
Source organism: uncultured Melioribacteraceae bacterium (assembly GCA_964584325.1). Classification (GTDB taxonomy): domain Bacteria; phylum Bacteroidota; class Ignavibacteria; order Ignavibacteriales; family Melioribacteraceae; genus CAZOZP01. The sequence continues at coordinate 24,599 of CAZOZP010000014.1, read as the reverse complement.
AATTTTCTGATTCTTTTTTCGCAGAAGCAAAATTGTCAGTAAAAGGCGTGCCTGTAAATTTAATTGCTGTAGTCCCATCGGCTTTATACAATTCCGGATTAAAAACAATTTTTTCCTTTCCTTTAATGCTGTTCATTGTTGACCATTCAGGAGAAAGAGAATAATTTTTAGCGGAATGATTCGGATACATAACACTATTTACAACAAATTTATAATTTGTACCATCAGGAATTATGCTGTCGTTTTCTAAAACCCAAACATTTTCTTTTTTTGATAAGGGAATACTTGCCATAGGATTCCATCCGCAGAAATCACCGGTAACAATAACAGACCCGGTTTCAGAGTCAATTCCTTGCCTGCCAAGTTCTGCTTCCAGTTTAACAGGAGTATCAGGATTAGTTACAATAATTTTTCTTTCAATTCTGTCGGTTCCGAATGCCCATATCCCTAATGAATAATTACCGGGTTTTGCATTGAATGAAAATTTCGCAGAAGTCACCTTCAGTAATTCAATCGGGGATTCTCCGATTTCTGCCCCGTATTTGTAAAGACCTGCATATACTGTATCGGGCTTTTCCTTTAATGTAACCTTAACGCTTCCTGTTACAGTAGCAGAACTTTGTGCAAAAATAACAGATGATAAAAAAAATAGAACCGGAAGAATACTCTTCATTATTTACCTCCCTAAGATTTTATAGCAAATTCCATTGCAATAATAAGCATCGTGAAACTATACAAAACAAAAACAATAATCAAGAAGATTATTAAATATACAGATTGGCTGAAAATACTGGGAGAGTAAATCCAGGACGCTAAGATACTAAGGCAATATATTTGAATATGTCATTACTGCAAATGTAATTCAACTGAAGGGTATTCATAGTTGAAATTACGCATATTTGTTTAAATAATTTGCCGTTTGTTCGATTATTGTTATAATTGCATATAACATCAAGTAATGTTTTAATTATTACACTTAAGGAGAGGAATAAATGAATAAAGCTATACTTCTATCTTTGTTTTTTTGTCATAATATTATGGGCAAAACAATTTATGTTGCTACAACAGGTTCAGCGGGGAACAACGGATTAAGCTGGGCGGCTCCCAAAATATCAATTCCCACGGCACTTGCAATTGCAGTGGAGGGGGATGTCATTTTAGTGAAATACGGAACCTATGTTTTAAGCTCAACAATAATTCTTTCTGCAAATGTTAAAATTACTTCAGATGATGGTGACGGAACCGGCTGGGATGATGCTCAACCTGATTCCAGTCAGTGCATTCTCAACGGAAATGATTTGTACAGAGTATTGCAGTTTACATCATCTTCCACAACGAATTCGCTTATTGTAAGAGGATTTAAAATATGGAAAGGAAATGCTACAAATAATTTAAATGTCGGGAGATGGGGAGGGGGAATCAGCATTAGAAACGGAGCTGATCCCATAATTGAAAGATGCTGGATAACCGAGAATCGGGCAAACAGAACTATGCCCACTCCTGCCGTATTAGGAATACTTGGAGGCGGTATATTTATTCAAGACAGCGAGCCTGTAATTAGGTATAACCGAATTGATAACAATTATGCTACTTATGAAAATAATCCCGGCTATGGTGGCGGAATCTGCATTTATAATTCAAGTATTAAAGGAGGGGATCCAATTATTATCGGGAATTATTTTGCAAATAATGTTGCAACTTATGTAGTTGGTTCCGGATTCACTTCCAACGGTCCAAGTTTTGGCGGCGGTTTATCAGTTTCAATGAGTTCTCCATTAATTGAGAATAATGTATTTAATAACAACTGGGGTTTCAGGCGTTATATTTCGAGCGGTTCAACTGATTCATATGCATGTGGCGGAGCTGTGGCTTTAGATCAAAGTTCATCTGTAATAAAAAAGAATACGTTTATGTATAATCGTGCCTTCTATGAAGACGGAGGTGCTAACGGAAATGGTGCTACCGGAAGAGGAGGAGCATTATATCTCACATCATTTAACGGATCCGTTGAAAATAATGTATTTTATAAAAATCTTGCCGTACACACAGGAGCAAGTTCAGCATTCCGCTATGGAAATGCAATTAACTATATTTCAGGCACCGCAACAGTAAAGAATAACATTTTTTTTGAAAACAATCAGCTTGTCGAAGCATGTATTTTATCGACGGAAATTAACCCGCTCACCATTAATTACAATTGTTTTTTTAATAATTACAATAATGAATTTGTTACATCAAATAATGAAATATTATTTGATCCTAAGTTTACTAACGCAGCCGGGAATGATTTTAGTCTTCAGTCATCTTCACCTTGCATTAATGCAGGCGATCCTCTTTCTGTAGTAGAAGTTGGAGGAGAACCTGTAATTGATATGGGAATTAAAGAATTTATATCATTGTCTTCTGCAACTTATGATGCCATTGACAACTCTCTTTCAGATAATTTTATTCCCGGAAAAAGCCTTTCGATAGCATCTGTTGACGGTACGATTAATACAACCATTGAATTAGTAGTTTCAACTCCGCCAAATTCTTCAGACAAAAGAAACATTGGGCGGTATTGGGATATAAGCTGCACAGGGAATGCATATATCCGTTTATATTTCCCTACTTCCGCTATTTCTGCATTTACAGGAAATCCAGTAATTTTTCATTATGATGGATTTACCTGGGGTGAAATTTTAACAACAGCTGTTCAGTCGGAAGGTACAGCAAGTTATGTTGAGTCGGTTAATCCGGTTACAAGCTGGTCATTTTTTACAATTGGAGATAGTGAAGATCCGCTTCCTGTGGAACTTAAATCATTCACTGCTTCTGTTGCAGAAGGGAAGATTGCACTTAACTGGCAGACTGCCACTGAAGTTAATAATTATGGATTTGAGATTGAAAGAATGTTGATGGGAGAAGAATCCCAATGGGAAAAGATTGGTTTTGTTGAAGGAGCAGGAAATTCAAACAGTCCGAAACAGTATTCCTTTATTGATAACAAACCGGCAACTTCGACACCGCTCGGCTACCGTCTGAAACAGATAGATAATGACGGGAAATTTATATATTCAAAGGAAATAACTGTTGAATTAAGCTCAGTTCCTGAGGAATTTTCGTTATCTCAGAATTATCCTAATCCGTTTAATCCAACTACTACTATCAAGTATTCAGTACCTGTTACTCTGTCACCTGTCACTTTGTCACTTAAGGTTTTCAACCTTCTCGGGCAGGAAGTAGCAACTCTTGTAAACCAAAAACAACCGGCCGGAAATTATAAGGTTAAGTTCGATGCCTCGCAATTATCTTCCGGAGTATATCTCTATAAAATTCAGGCAGGAGAATATTCTGCAGTAAAGAAGCTTATCTTGATGAAGTGACAGAGTACCGGGTGAAAAGGTAACAAAGTTGGGGCAGGCTTAAAGTGTCCTGCCCTTTTTTTATAACTTCTTCTGTTATTCCCTCCGTAAATTTATCAGCAAAACACATCTATTTTTGTTAGATTTCCGTATTAAATTATTAAATCTTATAATCTGAGGAGAATAATGGATAACGAAATGAAGCTCAGGAAAGACCTTGAGCTGGAAAAGGATTTTACTCCGCCTTCTTTTGATGAGTGGAAGAAAGTAATTGAATCCGAACTTAAGGGTGCTCCGTACGAAAAACTTATTACAAAGACTTATGAAGGAATAAACCTTCAGCCGATTTATACTCAGAATGATATTAAAGGATTACCTCACTTAAATGAAATGCCGGGTACGGCAAATTATTCCAGAGGCGGAAGCACAGGTGGTTATGCCGGAAAATCCTGGGATATTTGCCAGGAACTTCCTTTCGGTGATGCCGAGGAATTCAACGAAGCATTAAAATATGATCTTGAACGCGGGCAGACTGCCATAAACCTTAAACTTGATTATGCTTCAAAACTTGGTCTTGATGCGGATTATGCAAAAGTGGGTGAAGTAGGAAAAAACGGTGTGTCAATTTCCGGTATAAGAAGTTTTTCAAGAGCTTTAAAAGGCGTAAATCTCAGAAATTATCCTTTGTATATAGAAGCGGGAGCATCACCACTCCCTATACTTGCTACACTTGCAGGTTATCTGAAACAGGAAAATGTTGATATTAAAGAAATTAAATTCAGCATCGATGCTGATCCGCTTTCTTATCTTGCTGAGAACGGAAAACTTCCGGTTTCTCTTGAAAGCATATATGACGAGATGGCTGCAGCCGTAAAATTCTGCACTTCCAATTGCGGGGATGCCAGGGTTATCGGAGTAAATACTTCAGCTTACCACAATGCCGGTGCAAGCGCTGTTCAGGAACTTGCATTTGCTGCTGCTTCCGGAATTGAATATCTTGATAAGATGATATCCCGGGGTATTGCAATTGATGATGCAGCAAGATCAATAAGATTTACATTTTCTATCGGACAGTTTTATTTTATGGAAGTAGCAAAACTGCGAGCCGCAAGAATCATCTGGTCTAATATTGTTAAAGCATACGGCGGAAGCGAAGAAGCAGGTGTGATGAAAATACACGGACGCACATCTTTCTACAATCAGTCTGTTTTTGATCCATATGTAAATATGCTCCGCACTACAACAGAGGCTTTCTCTGCAGTTTTAGGCGGAGTTGACAGTCTTCATACAAATCCTTTCGATGAAACTTTCGGCTTACCGGATACTTTTTCAAGAAGAATTGCAAGAAACACACAGATTATTCTTAAAGAAGAATCACATCTCGATCAGGTTATTGATCCTGCCGGCGGTTCATATTTTGTCGAGAAACTAACAGCAGAGATTGCCGAAGCAGCCTGGAAACTTGCAAAAGAAATTGAAAATCATGGCGGAATGGGCAGTGCTATAATTTCAGGCTTTGTTCAGGATGAAACAGCAAAGACTGCATCTCTTAAAAAAGCTGATTTGGCAAAAAGAAAGTCAGTTGCAGTGGGAACAAATATGTATGCAAATATGACAGAAGAAAAACTTCCTTTGCGCGACACCGATTACAATGCACTCTACAAAAAGCGTTCACAATATCTTCAGGCTTTAAGAACTTCAGCTTCAGGAGAAAAAGATAACGCAATTCTGGAAAAACTTCAGTCGCTTACAGAGAATACAGATTCTTCTGTGGTTGAAACCGCAGCTTCTGCAATTCTTGACGGAGCAACTATGGGTGAAATAACACGGGCTTTCCGTTCAAAAGAAGGCGAGGCTATTGAAGTAAAACCTCTGAAATCAGAAAGACTTACTGAGATTTATGAAAAATTAAGAAATGCTTCAATTGAATACAAAAACAGAAACGGTAATGCTCCTAAGATATTCCTAGCAACAATGGGTTCGGTTACTCAGCATAAAGGAAGAGCAGATTTCTCAAGAGGATTCTTTGAAATAGCAGGTTTTGAGATTATTTATCCTTCCGGATTTCAGACTTCAGAGGAAGCTGCTAAGTCCGCCGCTGAATCCGGAGCACCGGTTGCGGTTATTTGCAGTACAGATGAAACTTATCCCGAAATTGTTCCGGTATTCACAAAGACAGTAAAAGGATTGAATCCGGATATTACGGTTGTACTCGCAGGTTATCCGAAAGATCAGGTTGAAGCTCACAAGGCTTCTGGAGTTGATGAATTTATTTTCCTCGGAGCAGATGCGGTTGACCTTCTTACTAGAATAATGATAAAGATAGGAGCAATGAAATAGATGAAGCCTGATTTTTCAAAAATCGACTTAAACCTGAATTCGGGTAAGAGGTTATCTTATGATGACTGGGCAAAAGCATTTAAAGCTGAAACCGGTAAATCAGTTGATGAAGTTATCTGGGAAACAATGGAACAGATTTCCGTGAAGCCTCTCTATACAGAAGACGATATTAAAGAATTAAAACATCTCGGATATATGTCGGGTATGGCTCCGTTCTTGCGCGGACCTTATGCTTCAATGTATGTTCAGAGACCATGGACTGTCCGTCAGTATGCTGGATTCTCAACTGCGGAAGAAAGTAATGCATTTTACAGAAGAAATCTTGCTGCAGGTCAAAAAGGGCTTTCAGTTGCATTCGATCTTGCTACTCACAGAGGTTACGATTCAGACCACCATCGTGTTGTAGGAGACGTAGGAAAGGCCGGTGTTGCAATTGATTCTCTCGAAGATATGAAAATTCTTTTCGACAAAATTCCGCTCGATAAGATGTCTGTTTCCATGACTATGAACGGAGCAGTGCTCCCGGTAATGGCTTTCTTTATTGCCGCAGCTGAAGAACAGGGAGTTTCTCAGAACTTTCTTACAGGTACTATTCAGAATGATATTCTTAAAGAATATATGGTGCGTAACACCTATATTTATCCGCCTGCAATGTCAATGAGAATTATTGCCGATATTTTTGAATACACAAGTAAGTTTATGCCTAAGTTCAACAGCATCAGTATTTCCGGTTATCATATGCAGGAAGCCGGTGCCACTGCAGACCTTGAAATGGCTTACACTCTGGCAGATGGTGTTGAGTATATCCGTACGGGTATTAAAGCCGGATTAGAGGTAGATGTTTTTGCTCCGAGACTTTCATTCTTCTGGGCAGAAGGAATGAATTACTTTATGGAAGTAGCAAAGTTAAGAGCAGCAAGAATACTATGGGCAAAACTGGTAAAACAGTTCAATCCGAAAAATCCGAAATCTATGTCGCTCCGTACACACTCCCAAACTTCAGGATGGAGTCTCACGGAACAGGATCCGTTCAACAATGTTGTTCGTACCTGTATCGAAGCAATGGCGGCTGCACTCGGCCATACACAGTCGCTTCACACAAATTCACTTGATGAAGCAATTGCGCTTCCAACAGATTTTTCAGCGAGAATTGCAAGAAATACGCAGCTATATCTTCAGGATGAAACGAAAATTACTAAGGTGATTGATCCCTGGGCAGGTTCATATTTTGTTGAATCGCTTACGGCACAACTTATGGAAAAAGGCTGGCAGCATATTCTTGAAGTGGAATCATACGGCGGTATGACTAAAGCTATTGAAGCCGGTATTCCGAAAATGAGAATTGAAGAAGCTTCTGCGAGAAGACAGGCAAGAATAGATTCGGGAAAAGAAACTATTGTGGGTGTTAATAAATACCGTCTTGAAAAAGAAGACCCGATTGAAATTCTTGAAGTTGACAATACTGCTGTAAGAATATCACAGATTAAAAGACTGCAGGAGGTTAAGGCAAAGAGAAATAATGAGGAAGTTGCATCACTACTCGAAGCTCTTACAAAATCTGCTGAATCAGGAAGTGGTAATCTGCTGGAAATTGCCGTAAAAGCCGCAAAAGCAAGGGCTACTCTCGGTGAAATTTCTCTTGCAATAGAGAATGTAAGCGGAAGATACCAGGCCAATACAAGAACTATCTCAGGTGTTTATAAATCTGAATATGCATCCGGCGAGGAAGATATGATTGAAAAAGTCAGGAAGATGACAGATGAATTTGCAGAAAAAGAAGGAAGACGTCCGAGAATCATGATTGCCAAAATGGGACAGGACGGACATGACCGCGGAGCAAAAGTAGTTGCAACAGCATACGCGGATATGGGATTTGACGTTGATATGGGTCCTTTATTCCAGACTCCGGAAGAAACTGCGCGTCAGGCTGTGGAAAATGATGTTCACTGCGTCGGAATGAGTTCATTAGCCGCGGGACATAAAACACTTCTTCCTCAATTGGTTGAAGAATTAAAGAAACTTGGACGTGAAGATATAATTGTAATCTGCGGCGGTGTTATTCCGGCCCAGGATTATGAATTCCTTTATCAGCACGGAGCTTCTGCTATCTTCGGTCCGGGTACTAAAATACCTCAGGCTGCAGAAAAGATTATGGACGAAATAAACAAACGTTTTGCTTAAGAAAGATTTTTCCCTCGACTTCCGGATTGCCTGAGGTAAGCCACCTTTCCAAAGGGATCCGGAATAGAGGGAAATTATAACATATTATTCCACAAATAATGTTAGGTTCAATAATTTTATAGGGATTGTATTCCTGAATATCTATGTTCCCTGAGATTATTTTTTAGTAAGTGAGAATATGTGAATAAACTGAAATATTTAAATGTTGGATGCGGAAGTAAATTCCATAAACTATGGGTAAATATTGATATGGCGTCTTCCTCGGAAGATGTTATTTCGGCTAACCTGCTAAAAGGAATACCTTTCCCGGATAATAGTTTCGATGTTCTGTTCCATTCACATGTATTGGAACATTTTCCGAAAGAAAAAGCCCCGCATTTTTTAAAAGAGTGTTTCAGAGTATTAAAGCCGGAAGGCATCATTCGTATAGTTGTTCCCGATCTTGAAAATATTGTCGATGAATATAAAAGGCTTCTGAAGGCAAATCTTGAAAATCCAAATGATAAATCTCAGGCCGATTATGACTGGATTTTACTTGAAATGTATGATCAGACTGTCAGGAATGTAACCGGTGGTATGATGGCTGAATACTTTAGAAAACCTGAAATTATAAACGAAGAATATGTTTTTAACAGAATTGGTTATGTGGCCCGGGATATTCGTAACGAGTATTTAAGAGGGGAAAAACCCGGAATTGCAGAGAATATAAAAAAAATGTTCTTATCGAGAGCTCTGTTCGTAAAAGGAATAAAAGTAGTGTTAAAAAAAACCATCCGTAAAATATTTCCGCAAACAGAAGCTTCGAAAATAGGAAACTTTAGATTGGACGGAGAAATTCATTATTGGATGTATGATAGCTACTCATTAGGAAAATTGCTTAAAGATTGCGGATTTAAAGATATCTCAATTAAGACCCCGTTCGAAAGTGATATACCGAATTGGAGCGAATACGAATTAGATGTTAAGGGTGGAATCGTTAATGCTCCCAATTCATTGTTTGTGGAAGCACGAAAGAAATCTGACTGACTGAGTATATTATGGTTTCAATATTCGATAAAAATTTGTAAGTTAATATAAAAATTTACTTATTATCGATATAATTGAACGGAAGGTAAAATGAAAATCCAATTCCTTGGCGCAGCTCAGCAGGTTACAGGCAGTAAACATTTAATTAAGACTGATTACGGAAAAAACATTCTTCTTGATTGCGGGATGTTTCAGGGTAAAGGACTTCAGACAGATTCAATGAACAGAGACCTGGGGTTTAATCCTGCCGAAATAGATCACATAATACTCACACACGCACATATTGATCACTCGGGACTTATCCCATATCTCTACAGACTTGGCTTTAGGGGCTCTATAGTGTGCACAAATGCCACAAGAGATTTATGCGCAATTATGTTAGCCGATTCTGCGCACATTCAGGAAAGTGATACCAGACAATTTAATAAGAGGCGCTTAAAAAAAGGACTTCCGGCGGTTGACCCTCTTTATGATAAAAACCATGCCGCAAATTGTATGGAGTTGTTTATCGGAACAGCCTATAACAGAAAATTCAGAATAGATCAGAATACTACAGTCAAATTCACAAATACCGGACACATGCTCGGAAGTGCGGTGGCAAGTCTTGAAATTGGAAATAATACTGAAAAAGTCCGGATTGCATATACAGGAGATATCGGAAGACCTTCTTCAAGAATACTTAAATCACCCGAAAAATTTCCACAGGCAGATATTCTTATTGCTGAATCTACTTACGGTGACAGGCTGCACACTTCATATAAAGAATCTGAAGGGGAACTGCTCGAAATTATGGAAGATACCTGCGTAAGAAAGAAAGGCAAACTGATAATTCCTTCTTTCAGCATCGGCAGAACACAAGAGATTGTATATTCTCTGAATAATCTTTACAATGAGGGGAAGCTGCCAAGAGTTAATGTTTATGTTGATAGTCCTTTGTCTGTAAATGCAACGGAAATATTCAGACTTCATCCGGAATGTTTTAACCGGGAAGTGCTTGAAGTAATAGAGCAGGATCCTGATCCTTTCGGATTCAACACACTCAAATATATAAAGAATGTTGAGGAGTCGAAAAAGCTTAATACAACAGATACACCTTGTGTAATTATTTCTGCTTCAGGAATGATGGAAGCCGGGCGGGTAAAACATCACCTGGCTAATTCAATTTCAAATCCGAAAAACACTGTACTTGCAGTAGGTTACTGTGCACCGGAAACACTCGGAGCCAGAATACTAAGAGGCGAAAAGAAAGTGTCAATTCACGGGAACAAGTACAGTGTAAGAGCTGAAATCCGAAAGATTGACTCATTTTCCGGTCACGGCGATTATATGGAAATGGGAGAATATCTCAAATGCCAGAACGCAGATGAATTGAAAAAGATATTTCTTGTGCACGGAGAAATCGGCCCGCAGGAGAAATACAAAGCTCATCTTGAATCAATCGGATTCAAAGGAATTGAAATTCCTGCCGCAGGGGATGAGTACAATATATAGTTTTTATCTCATAACTTAATATTTTCCTTGCATTTATAAATATATATATTTTATTTTCATATAGCTTTTACAATAATTAGGGGGCACTAATGAGTATCAGAGTGATGGATGATGCAATGTTTCATGCATTGTTTGCCAGCAAGGGCAGTGAAAAAATCTTAAAAATTCTTCTTAACGCAATATTCCGCAATGCCGGAGATCCGGAAGTAACTGAATTAACGATAATGAACCCGATGTCCACAAGAAAATACTATATCGAGAAAGATGTAGTACTGGATATTAAGGCAAAGGATGTAAGCGGAAGTTTGATAAACATAGAAGTACAGCTGTCAGCCACTGACGCTTTCCGGAAACGGCTGGTATATTACAATTCCAAGATGGTGTCATCACAATTAGTAAAAGGAGATGATTACAGCAAATTGAAAAGAGCAATAACAATTGCGATTGTTGCAGATAATGAATTGCTTCGCAACGGCAAAAAGGTACACACTATTTATCGTCTGAGGGATGAGACGGGAGATATTCTGGTCGATACAACTGAGATACAAATAATAGAATTAAAGAAATATGATCCGGAGAAAAAGCGGGGAGAAATGACTGATTTTGAAAAGTGGTTATTTTTTCTGAAATTTGGAGAGGAGATAGCAAAAGATATAACAATTCTGCCTGAAGAAATGAAAGAAGAGGAGGGAATACTGATGGCACTGCAAAAATATAAAGAAATAACAGCAAAAGAGAAATTTATAATGATGATAGAAGACAGAGAAAAAGCTGAGCGTGACAGGCTTATGTGGAAAAATGAAATGCTGAGAATTGGAAGGGAAGAAGGAAGGGAAGAAGGAAGGGAAAAAGGAAGAGAAGAAGGAAGAGAAGAAGGAAGAGAAGAAGGCATCGAGAAAGGAAAAAAAATTGGTTGGGCGGAAGCAAAAATTGAAGCCGGTTTGTCTGTATTCAAGGAAACTCAAAATATTGAGTTGGCTGCAAAAATTGCCGGTCTTTCGATCGATGCGTTTTCAAAAAAAATACAAAAAATTGTGTAAAAAACTCCGGCGGAACTGAGTCCGCCGGAATGATATTGTCTATTTCTATTGATTATTATCTGTGAAGATCAAAACGATCTGCATTCATAACTTTATTCCAGGCTGCAGCAAAATCTGTAAGGAATTTTTCTTTGGAATCATCGCACGCATAAACCTCGGCAATTGCTCTTAACTGAGAATTGGAACCGAATATTAGATCAACGCGTGTGGCAGTCCACTTAAGTTCTCCCGTTGATCGGTCTCTGCCTTCGTAAATTGAATGGTCTTCTGAAGCCGGTTTCCAGGTTGTTCTCATATCAATAAGGTTAACAAAGAAATCGTTGGTAAGTTTTCCGGGCCGATCTGTGAACACGCCGTGTTTAGTTCCGCCGTAATTTGTTTCAAGAACACGGAGTCCGCCTAAAAGTACAGTCATTTCAGGTGCGCTGAGTGTAAGAAGCTGGGCCTTGTCAATAAGCATTTCTTCTGCAGGTACAGTGTATTTTCCTTTTAGGTAATTACGGAAACCGTCTGCTATAGGTTCAAGTACAGCAAATGATTCTGCATCTGTCTGCTCCTGACTTGCATCATTTCTTCCGGGAGTAAAAGGAACATCAAGAGTAAATCCGGCTTCTTTTGCAGCTTTTTCAATTGCCGCACACCCTCCTAAAACAACAATATCGGCCAGAGATACTTTCTTTCCGCCGGATTGAGCTTTATTGAATTCACTCTGAATTGCTTCAAGCTTAGCCAGAACTTTGGAAAGCTGTTCGGGCTGATTTACCTGCCATTTGCTCTGAGGCAATAGTCTTATTCTTGCACCGTTTGCTCCGCCGCGTTTGTCGGAACCTCTGAAAGTCGAAGCGGATGACCAGGCGGTATAAACAAGTTCGGAAACTGATAATCCGGAAACTGATATTTTAGCTTTAAGTGCATCAATATCATTTTTATCAATAAGTTTATAATCTATTGCCGGTATAGGATCTTGCCAGATCAGGTCTTCTTTCGGAACTTCCGGGCCAAGATAGCGCTCACGAGGGCCCATATCTCTATGTGTAAGTTTGAACCATGCGCGGGCAAATGCATCAGCAAAAGCTTCCGGATCTTTATGAAATCTACGGGAAATAGGTTCATAAATAGGATCAAATCTTAAGGAAAGATCTGCTGTGGTCATCATCGGACGGTGCTTCTTATTCGGATTGTGTGCATCAGGAATCATATCCTTTTCTTTAACATCCTTGGCAAGCCATTGTTTTGCACCTGCAGGACTATGAACAAGTTCCCATTCATAACCGAAAAGCATATCAAAGTAGCCGTTATCCCATCTTGTAGGGTAAGGTTTCCAGGCGCCTTCAATTCCGCTTGTTGTTGTATGTTCGCCTTTGCCGGTTCCTAATGCGTTTTTCCAGCCGAGTCCCTGTTCTTCTATCGGAGCAGCTTCAGGCTCAGGGCCAACCAGCTTAGGATCGCCTGCTCCGTGAGCTTTTCCAAATGTATGTCCGCCGGCAACCAATGCAACTGTTTCTTCATCGTTCATTCCCATTCTGGCGAATGTATCTCTTACATCTCTGCCGGAAGCAACGGGGTCGGGATTTCCGTTAGGACCTTCCGGATTAACATAGATCAAGCCCATTTGCACTGCGGCAAGAGGATTCTCCAATTCACGGTCGCCTGAGTAACGGGAGTCGCCAAGCCAGGTATCTTCTTTTCCCCAATAAATATCTTCTTCAGGATGCCATATATCAGTTCTGCCTCCTCCGAAACCGAATGTATTAAATCCCATAGATTCAAGAGCGCAATTTCCGGCAAGAATAAATAAATCAGCCCACGAAAGTTGTTTCCCGTATTTCTTTTTTATAGGCCAGAGAAGACGGCGGGCTTTATCTAAATTACCATTATCAGGCCAGCTGTTAATAGGTGCGAATCTTTGGTTTCCTGTTCCCCCACCGCCTCTTCCGTCAGAAGTGCGGTAGGTGCCGGCGCTGTGCCAGGCCATGCGGATAAATAAACCTCCGTAATGACCCCAGTCGGCTGGCCACCAATCCTGAGAATCTGTCATCAATTTATATAAATCTTCCTTTACTGCCTTCAGGTCAAGTTTCTTAAACTCTTCCGCATAATTGAAATCCTGATCCATTGGATTCGAGACTTTCTGATGCTGGTGCAGTATTCCGAGATTAAGCTGATTAGGCCACCAGTCGCGGTTAGTTGTGCCTCTTCCTGCAGGCATTTTGCTTGATGCCCCTGTAACAGGACATTTACCTTCATCACTCATTAGCTGCTCCTTCTTTTTTGTTCAAGAAATACAATTAATTTATTCAAAACATTCATTCGAAAACGTCCTGAAACAATTGATTGAGAATATTATTAACGAAAGTTTCAGGCTTCTGATTCATAAACTGAAGCAATTGTTACTATCAGTTTAACAGACATTTCCATATCCTGGATTGCTACCCACTCGGTAATAGCGTGGAAACTGTGTCCTCCGGCAAAAAGATTAGGAGTGGGAAGACCCATAAAACTGAGTCTTGATCCGTCAGTTCCGCCGCGGATCGGAGTTCTTTTAGGAGTAATTCCGAGAATATCCATTGCCTTTATTGCATTCTGCTCAACTATTGGATGTTTGTCCAGTATCTGTTTCATATTGCGATATTGTTCAATTACTTCAAAATCGGCCTTTGCCCCGGGATATTCAGAAATTATTTTATCAAGAAGTTCTTTAAGGAAGGCTTCATATTCTTTCAATTTGGAATCAATAAAATCACGGATAATTAATTTGATAATCGTTTTTTCTTCGCTTCCGTTAATTGAAACAGGGTGAACATAACCTTCTCTGTTTTCTGTGGTTTCAGGAGAAAGTCTGTCCTTAGGTAATGAATCAATAAATTTGGAAGCAATCTTAACCGAATTAATCATCTTGTTTTTTGCGTAACCGGGGTGAATGTTTTTTCCGTGGATTGTAATTACTACAGCATCTGCACTGAAGGTTTCAGTTTCTATTTCTCCTCTTGTTGATCCGTCAACTGTGTAGGCATATTGTGCACCGAATTTCTTAACATCAAATTTTTCAGTACCGCGGCCTACTTCTTCATCCGGAGTAAAGCATACCTTAATTGCTCCGTGTTTAACTTCAGGATGAGTAATAAGATAATTCATAGCATCGAGTATTTCAGCAATTCCTGCTTTGTCGTCAGCCCCTAAAAGAGTTGTACCGTCTGTTGTGATGATATCGAATCCCTTCATATTCTTAAGATCGGGATTCTCATCAACAGTAATAATCTTTGTTGTGTCTTTAGGAAGAACAATATCACCGCCCTGATAATTTCTGTGAATTACAGGATTAACATCTTTACCTGTTACCGCAGGTGATGTGTCAACATGTGCTATGAATCCGATTACCGGGACTTCTTTATCTGTATTAGAAGGAAGTACGGCGGTTACATAGCCGTATTCATCCATAACGCATTCCTGCATCCCTATCTCTTTTAATTCTTCTACAAGAAGTCGGGAAAGTTCAAGTTGTTTCGGATCTGATGGAAATGTTTCGGATTCTTCATCGCTTTGTGTGTCAATCTTAACATATTTCAGGAAACGCTCAACTGCAGAGAACTTATAATTTTCATCGAACATAATTTTAATTCCTTAATTCAGTTAGTATTATGAGTCAATATTTAATACCTAAAATACGATTTTTTCGGATTGATAGTTAGCCGGATGCGATTATTTTTTTTTATGATTGTTAGATTTAATTGATTCTGCTGAAGAAAGAACTTCATCCCAAACCCTCAGAAAATTTTCACCGAGAATCTTTTTTATATCATTTTCTGAAAAGCCGCGTTTGAGAAGTTCATAAACTAATGTCTTGTATGCTGAAACATCCGGTAAATCATAAGGCTGGAAAGGTCCCATTCCGCTGAAATCCGAACCGATTCCTACATAATCAATTCCGGCAATCCTAATAATGTGTTCAATATGATCTGCAACAACAGATGAGTATGATTTCACCGGCCCGGTTTTGGGAAAGCTTTCAGCAACGGCAATTCCCCTTACTGAATTGATATTTACATTATTTTTTCTGCACCATTCAAGCAATAATCTGGCATTTCTCCTGCATTGAGGGTCAATAAAAGTAGAATAAAAATAGACCATAATCAGACCTTTTTTTCTTGCAATTTCTTTGATGAGATTATCGGAAAGATTTCTTTCGAATCCGGGAGTTAGTGTTCTGCATCCTGAATGTGATGCAATTACCGGAGCAGTTGAAAGCCGGATTGCCTGATATGCCGTGCTGTCTGAAGAATGTGAGATATCGATTATTATTCCCAGACGGTTCATTTCGGAAACTGCTTGTCTCCCGAAAGGACTCAATCCATTCCATATCCTGTTTTTGTCTAGATTTGCATCCCCAAGATTATTAGATTTATTATGGTTGAGCGTTATGTAAACAATCCCCTTTTCTTTTAAATAAGATATATAACTTAAATCGTTTCCTATCAGACTCCCGTTTTCTACACACAAAGGCAAAGAAATAAGGTTTTTCCTGAAATTATGTCTTACGTCAGCCGGAGAAAAGGCGGCTGCAAATTTATCGGGATATGTTTTTATATAACTGTGAACAATGTTTACCATTGAATCCAGCATCAGGCGACCTTTCTTTTCATTTAAACGGGCACTTATATAGGCAACGGAAAACGCGGCATTCAAACCGCCTTTGTATGCTCTGTAATAATCGAAATCTCCTGTCGCGGCCTTTCCAGATATGTTTTCGGAATAGCGAGTTAACCATTCCGGCCAGTCGATATGTGCATCGAGAACAATGCTTTCCCTGCAGATTTTTTCTGCTTTGGAAAGTAAAACGGAATCATTATTATTTTCTGCTGCAGAAGTAAGCAGCAGGAAAACTATTACTCCGCCGGCAAAGGAAATAAATACTTTGAGCGGACTAATTTTTATGTGAGAGATTAAAAACATAGAACCCGGAGTTTTTAAAAAAAAGACCTTAATAATTCTTTCCTCTATTAAATTAAAGAAAAGCGGCAATTCGAACTGATTTCAGAGATAAATTTGTCTGTATTATTAAATTTCCCTTAAAAATATTGAATAATCCGTTTAATTCCAATTAAAAGAATTATTATATTGAAATTGGATTTAGTGAATATTTATCAAGGAGAAAATATGTATTTTATTATTTTACTGATACTTGGTGTAATACTGATAATGGTATCAAAAAATATGAGTAAGATCGGGAAGAAGAATGAAGCAAAGATTCTTCTTTACGGCGGATTTTTCGCGCTTGCCTTGTCTTTCATTCAATGTCTTACAGTAATACCCGCCGGTAATGTTGGTGTTGTTGATTTTTTCGGATATGTGAGCGATAAGACATTGAAATCGGGTGTAAATATTGTAAATCCTCTTGCCAAGATTGTGAAGTTCAGCATTAAAACTCAGGAAAATAAGGAGATGCTTACAGTACCGAGTAAAGAAGGACTATCCGTTAATCTTGAAATTAGTGCTCTATACAGTCTGGATCCTGAAAAAGCCTCCTACATTTACAGAACCATAGGTGAAGATTTCAGAGAAATAATACTTCAGCCGCAATTCCGTTCTGTTGTAAGAAGTGTTACTGCAAAGTATGAAGCTAAAGCTCTTTACACGGCATCGAGAGAAAAACTATCAGGTGAAATAAAAGATGAACTTGAGAAACTTGTCAATAAAAAAGGCTTCCTGATTGAATCTGTTCCTATGAGACAGATGATTCTTCCTCAGAGACTTACGGATGCCATTGAGGAAAAACTTCAGGCTGAGCAGGAGAGTCAGCGTATGGCATTTATTCTCCAGAAAGAAGAACAGGAAGCAGAAAGAAAGAGAATTGAAGCAAAAGGTATAAAGGATTTCCAGTCGATAGTATCCGAAGGAATAAACGAACAGCTTTTAAGATGGAAAGGAATTGAAGCTACTGAAAAAATTGCATCATCGCCGAACACGAAAGTTGTTTTAGTTGGTGCCGGAAAAGACGGACTCCCGATAATTCTCGGAAATAACTAGAGTAAATATGGCACTTCCTGTTAAAATAAATCTGATAAGTGAATCAGAACTTCAGATATTGTGGGATAACGGTAATGATTTCCGTTATCCCCTTCACTTTCTCAGAGATGAGACTCCCGATGCAGGGAACAAAGGCGAAACTGTACTTTGGAAACATTATCCCGCATTGAAAAAGGAAAAAGTTAGTCCCGAAGGTTACAAAATCAAAGATATAGAACCGGTCGGCAACTACGGAATCAAGATAGTCTGGCAAGACGGTTACGATTACGGAATTTATTCCTGGGACATATTGGAACAAATGGGAGAATTCCTGAAAATAAAGAATGAGATAAAGGCAGGGAATTAACCACAGAGTTCACCGAGGACACAGAGGCGAAATTCTAAATCCGCAGAGCGGAAAAGTAACAGGGTAACAAAGTAGAGACGCAAGGTTTTGCGTCTCTGAAATTGTTCATTAAAACCACATTGGATAGAATCATAATTTTACCCCTTTGCGGGGTTTTGTTTGTTGTGTTCAGTTCATTATTCTACAATAGTGTCATTCCCTCCGGGAATTAAAGCCGGAAATCCGCCATTGTCCCCCGAAAACCGATTGATGGAATCTGGAGAAGAAAAAAGCTGCAGAGCAGCGCTACTCGTGACGAGTTGGGCAGACCAAAGTGTCTGCCCTTTTTTATGGGGAATATCTTTGGACGCTGACATTTAACCATACAAATATGTTGAATATATCCAACAAAATGACTATTATTGCTAATAATAATCGGCAATACAAAGATGAGTACACGAAAACAAATATTACTTCCTAAGCATCAAAAAATATTGGAACAAGTAGGTGAAAATATTAAACTGGCAAGAAAGCGCAGGAAACTTACCACAATACAAGTAAGCGAAAGAGCAGGAATAGACAGAAGTACATTATACCAAATCGAAAAAGGGAGTGGAAGTGTTTCAATTGCTGCTTATTTCAATACTTTAAGAGTATTGGGATTACAAGATGATTTTTTGAAACTGGCAGCAGACGATATTTTAGGCAGGAAACTTCAGGACTTAAGTTTGATAAATAAGAAATAACTATGTCAACTACGAAAACAGACATTTTGGTCCACACTCCTAAACTTTTTTAGAAATTTATATAAAGAAGTGTTATTTTTGGCTGAATAAATAACACTCAAAACATTTCACAATTCGGAATCACAATTGGAGATAATCGCCTTACTGAAAGAAGCGCTGAAATGCGAAACAAAGGATTTGCTTGCTGAAAAAATAAACCGGGCAAGAATCGTTATTAATGACAGCGGATTGGTTGATTTCTCATATTCCGGACTGGAAAAAGATTTCAGACAGATAGAAGAGGCTAAAACTATCGACCGTTCGGTTTATTACATTAAACGTCTAATTAAAACTCTTACCGAAGAAAAAACAAATTCGATTAATGATATAAATCTCCGTAAATGGAAAGAATATGATGATATTCTAACCGACAGTCTTTGGCTGATGGATAAACGCGATAATTCCGGCAACCATTCGGCAGGCTACTGGGGCAACTTCATTCCGCAGATACCTAACCAACTTATTAAAAGATACACTAAAAAAGGCGATATTGTTCTCGATCCTTTTCTCGGAAGTGCGACTACTATGATTGAATGTTCAAGGCTGGGCAGAAAGTGCATTGGAATTGAAATTCAAAAGAAAATGGCAGACGCTGCAGGTAAAATTCCGGAACTGTCAACGGACTGCAAGGTAATCCGGGGCGATTCCTCCTCTGATATTATTCTGAAAAAAATTAAACGCACGGGAATTGATTCAGCTCAGCTTGTGATTATGCATCCTCCGTATTGGGATATTATTAAATTCTCGAAAAATAAAGCCGATCTTTCCAATGCCGAAAGTCTGGAGGCTTTTCTTGAAATGTTGGGAAAGATTGCTGAAAATATGACTAAAATACTTGATTCGGGCAGATACCTTGCGCTTATAATAGGCGATAAATATTCTGCCGGCGAACTTGTTCCTCTCGGTTTCTTAAGTATGCAGGAAATGCTTAAACACGGTCTGAAACTTAAATCGATTGTTGTAAAGAATTTTGAACAGACTTTAGGAAAACGAAATCAGAAGGAATTATGGCGATACAGAGCACTTGCGGGCGGATTCTTTGTTTTTAAACACGAATATATTTTTATTTTCAGGAAAGAATAAATGTTTGACCTTCTTATCCGCGAAGTGGAACTGAAGAAGAGACTTCAATACCCTTATAAATGGGGTATGAAGCAGAATAACCGGATGGATGAGCTCACGGATTATATTTATGAAACATTCCATTTTGATGCTTTCTTAAAAACAACTGAAGATATTTTTGGCAAACTTCCTGATAAAGATCAGTATTTTAATTATGCAATTAACCGATGGTTTGCTTTCTGGTCGGCTATGGCTGTGGAAAGGGTATTCTGTTCATCGAAGAAAGTAGTGCCGGCGGTTAACAAGAAAGACAGACTGGTTGATTTTCAAATAAACGGAATATCATTCGACCATAAAACAACAGTATTTCCTGCAAAGGCAGGTTTAAGCTTTTCTGAAGCCGAAAAGAATCCGGAAAAACTTATTGCCTGGCTTTATTTAAATCAAAGTTCAGGCAGAAGACAGCATTACGGAAACAGACTTTTTGTTGTACTTTACGATCCGAACGGAGAACATTGGAAACTTAAGGCAGAAATAGCACTTCTTAAGAGAAAAGTTGATGAATATACCTGGTTGTTTGATAAGGAAAGGCTAATCAGAATGCGGATGGGCGGCAGCGAGATTCTGTCTGACATAATCTGGGTGAAGAATTCTTAAGAACTGAATCACAATAGTTTTGAAAAGTATTCAGGAATATTCACATTTAATGAAAAATATCTTATTTTGATAATACTTATTAGAGTTTTAGTTAATACATTAGAAAAACAAACTTTGCTGTAACGTATCTAAGTGACAGGGAAGAAAGTCTCTGATGTGAGTTGTTATTATTTAGGGATAATAAAAGTGCATTCTTTATTCGGATTTTTATGTTTACGGATTTTAGGTGCGACAATTCTTCTGCATACCGCAGCAGTATTTGCCGGCAATACAAGTCATAATGAAATTAACAATATTATCTCTAAAGCAGATGCTCTTGAAAGGGTATTTCCTGATTCCGCAATCGCATATTATAATACTGCACTGGAAAAAGCAGAAAAACTCCGCGACGGCAGCAAAGAAACTCTTCTTCTAAAATACAAAATCAATACAAGAATCGGACTTTTATACCAGTATCGTACAAAGTATTTTCTTGCTTACGAATACTTCAGAAAAGCAATTGAAGCTGCTGTTGCTGCAAAGGATAAACTACGCGAAGCCGAAGGGATTTTCAATATTGCAGAATCATACCTCGAAAACGGAAGTTATAATCTGGCAATTATGTATTATAATTCTGCCCTGGAAATTTATGAGGAGCTTGAAGATACTGAAGGAATATTCTGGAGCAGGATAGGTCTCGGACTGGTAAATCGAGAGTGCGGTAACGCAAAGCTTTCTAAAGAGCATTATGAAAAAGCCCTTGAAGCTGCCTCTGCAGCCGGGAATAAATTCTATATTGCTGTCTGCTACAATAATCTTGGAAATCTTTATAAACAGAAAGGAGATTTTAATACTTCACTTAATTATATGCGTGTGGCTTTGAAGGAATTCAGGTTATCAGGAGAGCAGACTCATATTTCCGACTGTCTTGACGGAATTGGTGAACTTTATTATGACTACGGCGATTACCACAAGGCTCTTGATAATATGAAAAGTTCGATGGAAATGGCTGAAAGCATTAATGATAAGTACAGGCTGTTTGCGAGATATGTTAATATGGCTAAAATACTGACAGCTCTTGATCAGTACGATGAAGCACTCCAATATATAAATAAAACCATGGGATTGGCAGAACTTGTCGGGGATAAATCGAGAATGGGCGAAGCTCTTCTGGTAATTTCCGATTTCTATGGAAAAAGCGGGGATTATGCTAAAATGGTGCTTAATATTTCGAGGGCAGCAGCGGTATCAGCGGAAATAGGAGATACTGTTAGTCTCGTGAAAGCGAAAATGTTTCTTGCAGAAGTTAAGAACGAGAAAGGAGAGAAAAATGAAGCAAGTGAATTGGCTTCAGAAGTTCTTAAAACTGCCCGGGATAAAGAGCTTCCTGATTTGGTAAAAAGAGCGGCATTTCTTCTGTCGGGAAATAGTGCGGCAGCAGGCGATTATAAATCGGCTTTTGAATATTTCAGAATGTATTCTGTCGCATCGGATACTATTCTGAATAAAGAAAAGCTTAAGAAAATTGAAGAGTTATCAGCACGTTACAGTTTTGAAAAAATGGAAAATGATAAGCTCCTGATTCAGAACAAAGCTCTTCAGGCAGAAAGCGCTCTTCAGCTAAGAAACATCTTGCTTATAATTCTTACCGGTTGCCTGTTAATAGTTTCTGTACTTCTCTACCGGTATTTCAGAAGCAGGAAGGAAACGGAAAAAGAGAACCAGCGAAAGGAAATTCATCTTACACGCAAAATTGATTTTCTTCAAAGTCAGGTAGATTCCAAAAACAGAGAGCTTACTGCTAAAGCCACGCTTATTACTCAAAACGACAGATTTATCGGCGAGGTACTGGAAGCGATTGACAAATGTCTTAATGGTCCGGCGGATGAGAAAAGTGAGTTGAGAAAGCTAAGGAATCATCTTGAAAATAATTATCGGCAGGAAAGCTGGGAAGATTTTCTTAAACATTTTGAGGAAGTTCATCCGGAGTTCTACAAAAAAATTACAGCCGAACACAATAATCTTTCAGCAAATGAAATAAAAATTTGCGCATTTCTGAAAATGAACCTTAATACAAAAGAAATTGCACAGATAACAAATCAAACAGTAAAAAGTATAGAAGTTGCTCGTACAAGAATAAGAAAAAAACTTAGTATTGAGCACAGCGATAATCTTGTATCAGCAATTCAAAACCTTTAACCTCAAAATTTCAGGTTAACCCAAATTTGTCATTGAGGAAGAAAGTAATGACAAATCGCATAACAAAATCTAAATCCCGCAAAATGCGGGATAAGATTTTGTAAGGCGGGGTTAATAAACTTTAAAATTTTCTCCTGCACAAGAACAAACAAATCTAAAGTAACATTATGAAAAAAATCTTTTCTCGTTATCCCCTTTATTTCCGGGCATTCAAAAACTGAGTGTTTTTGAAGGGTTCCTTGAGTGGTAATGTAGCCACCTGAGTGTTGTTTGCCTTTTGGTAGAAATATACTTTACCGGCAGAACTTTTAATTTTTTGATTACGGTTAAAACCAAAACAAAAAGTAAAAATCAAACAACAACTCAAAAAAGGAGAGTAAAATGAAAAAAGCATCTTTAATTCTAATCGCACTTTTTGCTGCGGCATTATTCACTCAATCATTTGCCCAGAGTGTTAAGATTGGGCCGAGACTAAGCGGAAATATGAATATTTATAATCAGAAGGGCTTAGTTGGTACATGGAACGGATTAGGCATAGGAATCGGCGGACAGCTTGATGTTGGATTCAGTCCGAACATTGGTATGATAGTCAATCTTACCGCATTTGATATGAGGAGTTTTTCGAATTCTCAGACAAGTAACAATGTAACATCGGAAACCAGTCTTTCATTATCCTATATTTCAATTGATCCGATGTTCAAGGCAGAATTCAGCGGATTTTATATGGTTGCAGGCCCTTCGTTCGGTATTAAAATAAATTCCAGCGGAGAGAATACACAGACGGCAACAGGTCAGACACCGGCAGTCAATGCCCTGAACCTTGAAACTAAGTCAATTAGATTCGATATTGCCACAGGTGCAGGGTATAACTTCAAACTGTCTGAAAATATGACCTTAGGCAGCGACTTCATGGTTTATATTCCACTCACAGATACCTATAACTTCCCGG
Organism: uncultured Melioribacteraceae bacterium; assembly: GCA_964584325.1. Taxonomy (GTDB): domain Bacteria; phylum Bacteroidota; class Ignavibacteria; order Ignavibacteriales; family Melioribacteraceae; genus CAZOZP01. The sequence goes on along the minus strand of CAZOZP010000014.1, from coordinate 1,197 downwards.
GAGTAAGCAACAGTCTTTTAACTCTAAAACTGGGTGCAGCTCTTAAGTTTAAAATCTAAGGAGGAGTAAATGAAAAGAATTTTAAGCATATTCAGTTTTATTACAATTCTTGCAATATTTGCCGGATGCAGTGAAGATTCAGGCAGTAATCCCACTGACCCTTTCGGCGGCGGAGGAGGAACCAACACAGGGGGAGTGGTATTTACAATAGGGCAGCGTAACGGCGATCAGGGCGGAATAATGTTTACCTGCAAGCCGAGTGTTGCAGTAACAGTTACAGAACTCACTGTTAGTCTTCCTGCACAGAATTATACAGATCCATATCAGGGCGATGGAACTACGGTTTTTCAGGCCGGAGTGGTAGTGGATGTGGGTGAATATACAGGGGTAGCGTCAGGGCAGCAGTGGTCGTTTAACTTTAAGGGGAAAATAGGCAATGCGCAGGGCAAGGATTACAATGTTACATCAACTTATACAATACCGTAGCATTAGTGTTGGGTAAACGCTCTGTAGATAGGTAAAGGACAATCCCGGAGAGCGGCTTCAGTCGTTTTCCGGGACTATATTAAGACCTTACTCAGGAAAAAATGGAAAAGCCGAACATAATAAACAGAATACTTTCAAGAATAAGTCATTACACCGGAACGGTGCCTGATAAGCAAAGCGAAAAAGGAAGTGAATCCTTATTTGAAATTATAGAAACAGAAAGCGAAAGTCTTAAAGATGTAAAGGAATTCTGGTTCAAATCAGCCGGTTCTGTATTTCTGAAACAGGTTGAAATAAAAGTAAACACTATTACAGATACTATCAGTTCAGACAGAAGTCTTCAGCTTGAAGCCGGCAGATGGTATCTTCTTGCAGGCTATGAAGGAATAACTGCAAATCAGAAGTGGGAGTTCACATTTCACTGCATCAGTTCAGACAGCAAAACTTCATTCTCCGTCAAATCTGAATACATATCAATATAAATAATTCGCAATTACAGTAACTCTCTAAAAAATAGTGGAAAAAATCAAGGGATTTTTTAATGCCTTGTAATCATATATTTATGATTGTAATTTAAAACCACGTTATTTGAATATTTAAGGGCATCTTCAAATGATTCATTAACGGATTCTTTTTCCAAAAAATATGAATGTTTTTGTAAATTCCGCCGAAAATTGACCCATTAATCCGCCGAAAATTGACCCACCTAGT
>CAZOZP010000013.1:31831-57036 GCA_964584325.1 uncultured Melioribacteraceae bacterium | reverse complement strand
GAACACAATAATAAACGTTGGAAATGCTTCTATAGCAGTAACATCGGTTCCCGGCTGTATTATAGAAAATAACATTATCATTCAGGAACAGGCAAATTTTGAGTCGAACGGTATAGCATTGCCCGATAGAGCACTTGGAAGTGAAGATCTTTTGGATGATAATGCAACAGTAAGAAACAACACGGTTTATTTCAAAAATTCACCATCAGGATCAACCGGAATAAAAGTAAATCCTTCAGGAGCAAATCATAAAGTAGTTAGTAATCTTGTATATTATGACGGAAATGCCGACTATTTCAATTGTTTCAACACGACAGGTACACCTGCTGAATCTTATGATGCTTTTGATTATAATCTCGGGTATTTCCCCGGTGCAACTCTCGGAAGGTGGGAAGCCAGTACCGGATCACTACAGCAATGGCAGGAATCAACCGGTTTTGATATGAATTCCTTAATTCTGGATCCTCTTTTAATATCGCCGGCAAGTCCTGATTATAATACGGCTATTCCGGAAAATTCGCCTGCAGTATCGGCAGGACATCCGACACTCAGTTCTCCGATTGACTTCAACGGGAAGACCAGAGATTCTAACCCGGATATCGGAGCTATTGAGTTTTTTCCGCCTACAGGTGCAGAGATAAACATTAGCGGTGAGACTCAATATATGCTTATGCCGAATTATCCGAACCCTTTCAACCCGGAAACTACAATCAGGTTTTCAATTCCTAAAGACGGAGTAGTTAAACTGGCTGTTTATAATTTATTGGGTCAGGAAATCACAACGATTCTTAATGAGTTCAGACAAAGAGGAAGTCATACAGCTAAGTTTGATGCAGGGTTGCTGTCATCCGGTATATATATTTATAAGATAGAAGCCGGCGATTTTTCTGCTTCAAAGAGAATGGTCTTGATTAAGTAAAAGGAACAAATTTCTTGTTTTTATTTTGTGATAATGTTAGATTGGAACAAAAGTATTCAAAAATGCTGAGGAATTGATTCGGATAATTTTAGGGAATTCAATAATTACTAAGCATAAATAGACAATACAAGGAGAATAATTATGGGAAAAGAAGCGATTAATGTTTTATCTGTTGATGTAACAAAACTTCTTGAAATGCTGAACGCCGCTCTTGCTGAAGAATGGCTGGCATATTATCAGTATTGGATTGGTGCTCGTTTAATGGAAGGCCCTATGAGAAGTGAGGTAGAACCGGAGCTTCTGATTCACGCAACTGAAGAATTAGGACACGCAGAATTATTAGCAAACAGGATAATACAACTTGGCGGAACACCAATTATTAATCCGGCAGAGTGGGTTAAACATGCACGCTGTCCTTACGATGAGCCTGCTGATCCGTACATTGAAGTTATACTTCAGCAAAATCTAAAAGGAGAAAGATGCGCAATTCAGAGATACCAGGAAATAGCTGATTTTACTACAGGAAAAGACCACTCTACCCATCAGATGGCTGTTCAGATACTTAATGATGAAATAGAGCATGAAAACGATATAGAATCATGGCTTACTGATCTTAACAGAATGAAAGAAGAGTTGAAAAAACTAAGATTCTAAAATGAAAAGGGACGCCCGCTAAAGTCGTCCCTTTTCCTTAAACTTTATTACCTCTGGCATTTTGTTACCTTTATCACTAAAAAAGAGGAATTATGAATACTGCTAAATACCTTGTAAAGCCGAATTCAAAAATCAAGCTGGCAGATTTTAATCCCAACGACACCTCGGAATTCCCGGGAGATAAAAACGAGGCAAAAGAAAAACTTACCGAATATATTGAACAGTTAGCCAAATATCAGGAAGTGTTATATGCTGAAGACAAACATAAACTTTTAATTGTGCTGCAGGCAATGGATACGGGAGGTAAAGACGGTGTAATCAGAAATATTTTCCAGGGTGTAAATCCGCAGGGTGTAAGAGTTGTTTCATTCAAGACACCTTCTAAGGAAGAACTTAGCAGAGATTATCTCTGGAGAATTCATAAAGAAGTTCCGCCGAAAGGTAGTATAACCATATTTAACAGAAGTCATTATGAAGATGTGCTGGTTGTAAGAGTTCATAATTTGGTTGATAAAGATATCTGGAGTAAGAGGTACAGACATATTACCGAGTTTGAAAGAATGCTTGCCGATGAAGGCACACATATTTTAAAGTTTTATCTGAACATAGATATTGATGAGCAGAAGGAAAGGCTTAAAGCGCGATTGGATGATTCTTCAAAGCACTGGAAATTTAATGTCGGGGATCTCGAGGAAAGGAAAAAATGGCCTGATTATATGGAAGCCTATGAAGAGATGCTTGAGCAGACAAGCAAAGAATATGCTCCCTGGTATGTTGTACCTTCAAATAAAAAATGGTACAGAAACATTGTAATCGCAAAAGCAATAATAGAAAAATTAAGCACATTAGGAATGAAATATCCCGTTGAGAGTTATGATCCGGCAAAAATAATTATTCCATAATTGTGATATCTGTTACAAATCTTTAGTATTGTCCGTTGTCACTGTGTTTTGGATTGATTTAATTGTAAGTTAGGGTAAAAAAGTGTAGGGTGTTGTGAATTATTATTTAGGGGAAGGGTTATTCCTCATTATGCTCACGGAGTTATTATGAGACAGTTACTTCTGCTGCTTTTTCTGGCAGTATCTTTTATTAGTGCACAGGTAAATTTTCAGCTTATCGTTAGAGTTCCTACTCCACCTCTGATTTCAGACTGGCAAAAAGATCCGTCAATAATTATGGTGAATCTTTTCAATACAAGTTCTCAGAGTTATCCGGATTCCTATTTATCAATCAAAATAAGTGATATGAACGGGAAGGTTGTTGCGGCAACTGAAGACTATGATCCGAAGATGCCGAAGTTTAATATACCGGCCAGCGGAAATATCGTGTTAAACGGTCCGCAGTTAATTAATGGAAATGCAGTAAGCTTTGATAAAGGACTAAGATCAAAAGTGCTTTTTTCAAATTCACTTCCTGAAGGGGAGTATGAGTTATGTATGAGACTTTTGGATAGAAACGGAAAAGAAATAGGAATGCCTTCGGAAATATGCAGGACAATCTCAATTCTGATGCCTGATCCTCCATCTTTAATAATGCCGGTTGATGACGATGAAATACAAAATGTAACTCCAGTTTTCACCTGGAGTCCGGTAATCGGGGCTTCTCCGCTTCAGCAAATATCATACAGACTAAGAATTGCTCCTGTTTATCAGGGACAATCGGCGGCTCACGCATTAAATTCAAATCAGCTCCTTGCGGATAAAAAAGTTTCAGGTAATTCGTATGTTTATATGCCGACAGATATACAGTTCAGTGTTTTCCCTGATGCAGTTAAGTTTGCATGGCAGGTACAGGCATTAGATAAGGAAGGGAATCCGGCTACAAGACTTAAGGGTTTAAGCGAAATTGGCACTTTTCGTATTAAGAAACTTAATCTTCAGTTTATACCGCAAAATCAGATTACTCTGGAATCCCCTTTAAAAAATGCGGAAATTGAAAACCTTAGACCGGTATTTAAATGGAAATATAATAGTTTAACAACTTCTGATTTCGAATATTTTCTTCGTGTAACTGAAATTAAAGCAGGACAGACCCCGGAGTCTTCAATGAACGGATTATCATCTGTTTATACTGCAATTATACCCCGGGGCTCAAATTCACATATACCGGCAGTGCAGCTTCAACTTGAAAACAACCGTAAGTATTGTTGGATGGTAGAAGTTAGAAGCAAAACAAACTACTCTGCAGTTGCTTCTTCAGAGATAGCTGGATTCACATTTAAGAATACGATATTAGGTGCAATTATTAACAGTATGAGTACGGTAAACGGTAATCTTAATTATCAATTTGCAGATATCGGAGAATACATCGGGTGGCCGTTGAAGGATGCAAATATCAAACTGCAGATAAAATATGTTTTGAAGATTAAGAGCACGACTTCTACCGGTGGTCAGATAAAGCCTTTACCACCCGGAGCAAGTGTTGTGATTGATAATGATCATTGGTCTATCAGCCAGTTTGCTGATAGAAATAAAGTGCTGGGAACAAGGAAAACCGGGGCAAACGGAGATTTTAGTATTGAGTTTTTTAATCCCGGCAATTTAGGCGAAAAAATAATTTCCAATTTGAACTACGGGAAAAGTTACGGTGAATTTCAGGCATATTACACCGGAGATGTTTACCGGGTTGCGCGAATTGTTTTAGAAGCGCCGCACAGCAGTTTCTATATGAGTCCGGAAACAGATATAATTCTTTCACCGGGTGAAATAAAAACATACAACCTATTTCCTTATGTCAGATCATTCGGTCTTAATGTAAATGTTTCCGCACAGGAAGGAGTAGTGCAGTATTCAACCGGCAATCTTACCGGAATGGAAGTATATATTTTAAGGAAAAAGAATAAATCAGGAATGATTCCAAAGAACGAAGGAGCACCGATAAAAAGAAATCCGGCCGATGAGATACAGGAATCGCCTGCAAAATGGGGTGCAGCTGGCGGGTATGAAATAATGGCGTCAGGACTTACAGATATAAACGGAAATGTTTATTTCGGCAGAATGGTTAGAACCTTAAATGCTGGAGATAAATACTATCTCTATACAAAAAGTCCGGATAATGAAGGATCTAAAATTTATGCAGGTTTCAGAGAATTTATTTTTAATAATACCGATGACAGGGCGGTTTTCAACGACGAATATATATTCAAAACTCCCTGGGCAAAAATAACTGCACAACCCGGACTGCCTAGAGTTGCAGGTACGATAAAGAGATCGGATTCGCAGCTCCCTCTGGGGTCAGCTAATGTCAGTCTTCAGAAAGAGGTAAACGGCAACTGGATACAGGAAAAAGGCTGGGTAACTTATTACAATGGAGCATTTGATTTCAAAAATTTGTCTGTACAGACAGATAACGGAAATCCGGTAGGCCCTAAACGTTCATTATGGATTACGAAACCGGGATTTTTCAATCGATTTATTAATGTACCGTCAGACGGTTCCATATTGAAACCCGGCAGGCAATGGATAAACACAATCATGCTTGATCCGGCACTATTGGTGAGAGGAGAAATTGTTAATGAATCCGGTTCAGGAGTAAAGACCAGAGTAAGTCTGGAAAATGGCGGTTCTGTGGAAGCTGTTCCCAAGATTTATATAGCATTTCAGAATAAATGGAGCCCGGCGAAGTTTGAATTGAAATCCGGCGGCGGACAACAGAAGCTGATAATTGATCCAACGCCATGGTCGCAGGAATATTTCAAGGATACAATCAGCTTTAATCAGACAGGCGCAATCCATGACTTTGAAAAAATAGTTCTTAAGAAAAAAGAACACAGACTGGATATATATGTGATTAGACATTTCTCTGGGTTTCAGCTTCAGACACAGACAGTGAAGATTGCCGGAGCATATGTTAAAGTTAAAACTCAGTTCGGAAAGATTGTAGCTTCAGGTAAGACTGACAGTCAGGGGAACATCAAAATCAAGTTTATCAATTCAGCCGAAGACTTCATAATTCAAGTGGAAGCTCCTGAAGGAGAGTATTACGAATCGAAATCAATTATAGTAAAGAATAAAGAATCAAAAGATTATCTTAAATACGGTGTTTCACTCAAAAAGGCTTCTTATATAAAAGGATATGTGACCGTTGGAGAAAATAATCAACCTGTAAGCGCTGCCTCAGTGAGAGTTTCTTATGCAAACTCCGAAAACAAGTTGGAAACATATACGGATCAGAACGGATTTTTCACACTAAAGAATGTTCCGGTAAATACCCTGCTGAAATTCCTGGCATCCAAATCATCTTCTAACCTTACAGGCGATCAAAAGATATTAACGGTACCTGAAAGCGGTTCAGAGAATATAAATTTCCGGCTGAAAGTTTATGAAGGTATGGATATAACAAATATACTCGGATTTCCGATCGCGGTAGATAATTTGTCGGAATCAGGGAACTCGGTTTATATAAGCGGAAGATTCGTAAAACTTGATTCATTGAAGAATGTTTATTTTGCACCAGGCACATCAGAAGCAGCCTTCTCTGAAATAAAGATAGTTCCGGGAAATACAACAAGATTGATATACGGAGTACAGGTACCTGTTTCAAAACCAGCAGTACTACCTGTAAAAACATTGGTAAATTCCATTGATCTTGTTATGCTTGACACTTACTACGGAGAAGTCAGGGATGAGAAATTGGGTATCGAAATGAACACTGCCGCCGGAGAAAAAGGAGTAATAAAAGGTGAAGTGTTTATAGGAGCGGGGAGTTTCAACATTCCTTCACAAAGCCTTGATTTTAAAGAAGGCGGATTTTTTGCATCAGTGAATCCCGGTTTCAATAAGAGGATTGATGTAATAACAGCCGACCCTTCAGCAATGGTAACCGGAAAGAATAAATACAGTCCGCTCAGTTCATCCGGTAAATCCGTTCAGTATAACATTCTCGGTTTTGATGCTGTTGCGGATTCATCCAAATCATTTATCCGAAAGGATTCACTAACTCTTAATACAATAATTCACACAATGATAGAAAATACCCAAACTCCGGATATAAATCTTAATCTGGGCAATATCACAGTATTGAAAAATCATATTAAACCAATAAAGAATTCGAAGAATAAATTTGAAATAAAACTGGATAACTGGAAAATATCAGCCTCTGAATGGAGTTTTGAAAACGGATTGGCTATTACAAATGGTATTCTCAAAACAGGTATTGTAGATGTGCCTTTAAGAAATCTTACGATAACCCCTACTCAGTTACTTTATCCCCAATTGGAACTTAAATCAATGAGCATTGGTGGAATTATTCCGATTAATGTAAAGACGGATCCTGTTTTTGGATATGATCAAACTCGTTTGGAGTGGTTTCTGTCTGCAGCAAAGGCGGGACAATCCTGTGCGGCATTCGGCGGACTTCCGGGCATGATTCAGGGTGATTCCATTCAAATTGAATACCTTGCTCTCTATAGTAAAGGCAAAACAGAATTTACCCCGTCGTTTACTCAGACACCGGTTAGACTTTATGATGTAGGAATATTAAGACCTGATATGATTACTTTTTTCGAACAGCAGAATATCGTTGAAATTGCAGGTTTAGGGTTCGATATTCCTGATATTAATCTTAACACGGCTGCATATTATTACAAGGATGCAGGGAAGGTGAAATTTAAAATGATGCCTACAAGCTTCATTTTGGAAACTAAAGGAATTCGCGGATTATTTGGAATGAACAACCTTCATGCCGCAACACAGCAATTGGATCTTGCGGGACTGAAAGCCAAAGGAACATTATCAGAATATAAAGACGGTCAGTATATTTTCCGTCCGTCACCGTTGGATGTTTGGCTATACCATACAAAAGATTCAACATCAGTAGTGGTTGAAACACCTCCAATAGCACAGAAGTCCCAGAAACTATACATAGGCGGAACATCCACTTATCTGGATGATGTATCAGGAAGAATGTTTGTAGAGTCAGGTACATGGGATTATTTCAGATTCGGTGGAAATCTTAAGGGCACTAAGGGAATTGAGGGGACAGATACACGGATAAATTTTACACTGAAAGGAGAAATAACGGCCGAGGGACAAAAACTCAGCGTTAAGAATGTTAACACTCCGTTCGGCAATATGAAATGGACTTATGAGTTTGAAAACAGCAGGCTTATAGGATCAATGGATATAAATCAAGATATTGGAGGTATAAAGCTTACCGGGAGTGCTGAAACAAGAGTTGATGAATCCGGCTGGTATTTCATCGCAGGTGGTTTGGCAGATTTGCCGGGAACAGGTCCGGTCAATGCGGCTATTCTGTTTGGAGATTATCCTGAAATGCCTCAGAGTGTAAAAACAATTTTTGCCAATTCCTCTTACAACAAAAATCTACCGTCTTCATTTGAGAAAAGCATCAGCGGCTTCTTGTTTGGCGGGGCGTTGGAAGTTCCAATAATAGTACCCGAAATTGATGTAAACGTTATTGTGGCAGAAGCAAAATTCGGAGTTACAGCCGGAGGCGACATAAGGTTATGGAAGAATTTTACAGATTCCGGCAACGAAATGGGAATCGGTTTTATATCCTTTCTGCATGCCTACCTTAATATGGAATCCATAACGTGTACCGAGCTTCATGCCGATGCAAAACTGGAGCTTGGATTTACGGGAATATATTACCTGACACAGAAATCATTCTCTCTTTCCGGCTGCGGAAGTTTTTCAATTACCGGAGGGGTAAAGCAGGGAATTCCTTTCTGCGATCTTGACGGATGCGGGTGTACAACTGTAATAGATGAAAGTATTAGTAAAGCCTTCAAAGCAGAAATTACTATCGACAGCGGCGGCGCAAAGAGCCTTGGTTTCGGGCTTGGAAGCTGCAGCGGGAATTAGGAGGCAGATATGAAAAGATTATATATAATTCTTATAGCTTATCTCTGCACTACATCGTTTGTTTTGCCGCAAGGCTATTTAAGATTCTCTCCAGTCGGAATTTATCTCCAAATGGGGAATGAGATTCCAGGGCATTCAGCGGTATCGGCTTATATAATTGAAAGGCAGGATGGTTACGGAAGAATAAAAACAGATTCGGTTTCATTTCCTGCAAGCAAAGAAGCGTTTATCAGGCTTACGGAAGATTATTCTGCCTTGCTGAGACAGAAAGTGCCTGAGCAAAAGGTTCTGGATTTTGTTTATTCTGCTTCTCAGAATTATGGAATCAGAGATTCACTAAAAAGTTATGGTAATATTTTCACACTGAATATAGCCTTAGGTACTGCATTTCTGGATATTTCTGCGGAATCGTCAGGAAATTATGAATATAAAGTGTTCGCAATAAAGAATGGAATAAGAGAACAGATTTACAGTTCTGGTAAAATTGAATTTATTCAGAAGTCCGCCGATTGTTCTTTTGAATTGGATAAAATTGAAGGAACTGAAAAGAAAATAGAGATGATTATTAATTCTTCTGGAAATGAGGTGGTGTCATATATTGTATTAAGAAAAGAAATAAGAGAGAAGGAATATCGGGAAGTAAAGTTGAACGGAGTTTTTTATTATTCCGAAGGGAAGAAATTACTAAAATTGGAAGATAAAGATGTAGTATCGGGAGAAGTTTATCAGTACAGAATATTCCCTCTTGATGCGTTAGGTAATCCGGGTGTTCCGGCGGAAAATATTACCGCAGCGGCCTATGATTTTGCTAAAATAGTAAATTTAACCGGCATAAAAGCTGAAGCCTCGCCTGATGGAAAAGGAATTAAAATTAGTTGGGATTCGCTTACATCCCGGTATGCAACGAGTTTTTGTATATACCGAAGTGAAAATTATGACAGTTTGTTTAGCCAGATAGCTGAATTACCTCTAGTAATTACCGAGTTTACTGATCTTCTGACAGAGCCGATGAAAAAATATTACTACAGAATCGGACTAACAGGGATGCTTGGAGAGAAATCAGTTATGTCTTCAAGAGTATTTGCTTTCTGGGAAGATAAGGAAGCGCCTTTGCCGGTTACCGATTTGCAGGCCTTTCCGCACAAGAAGGGTGTTGAACTCAGATGGTCTGAATATTCTGCAAATATTAAAGGTTATTATGTATTCAGAAGTACGGGATTTGAAGGTGAACTTAAGATGATATCCGGACTCATTCCTGCGGAAGATAGTCTGGTGGTTTATATTGACAGTACTTCGAATCTTTCCGGGAAAAGGGGATATCTCTATAGCATTGTTAAAGAAAATACATCCCATACAAAAAGTGCTTTTTCCGATACAGTATTTGCCAGGACGGGTATTATTCCAAAAGTTCGCGAGCCTTATAACATAACAGCTTCTGCCTCAGACGGTTATGTTAATCTCTATTGGCAGGATATGTCCGGTTTTGATGAAACCATAGTTCTCTACCGAATATACCGGAAGGTATCTGAAGATAATGAATTTTCTGAAATAGAAAATGCTATACAGAGCTCTGATAAAAATCATTATACGGATGTAAATGTTGTTTCGGGCAAAGAATATGTTTACTCAGTCAAATCAATAGATCTTTTCGGCAATGAAAGCGGATTTGGCAAAGGAACAAGAGTGAGAGTACCTGAAAAACATCCGTCGCCCGGAAGTAGATTGAAGGGATATTATATTGACAATTCAGTAATTCTGACTTGGGATGAAGCATTTCAGCCCGATTTAGCTTCATATCAACTGTTTCGCTACCAAAGGGGATTTGAGCAGGAACTTATAGCCGAAATACCAAAAGGACAAGAACTGATATATAAGGATAAAGGAATCAACAGAGGAGATCTATATTTTTATTACATAAAACTCAAAACATCTGACGGCAAAACTGGATTAAAGGGGAAGGAAGTTTCTATCTTGGCAGACTAATCCGCAGATTTGATAATGCATTCATCAAAAACTGAAAAATTATCTTTTCTGAAAGCTAATTATAAGCAGACAGTTTAAAATTCATAAAAAATTTCGATAAATATCTATTAGTTTAGAAATATCCGGTTGCATACATGAAAAAACTGTCAGCTATTTTTATTATAAATACATTTATCATAATTCTAAATGTTTTTCCGTCAGAACTTGTATTAACGCGTGAAGAAGCAGCCTACCTTAAGACAATCAAGAAAATCAGTATTTGCGTTGATCCCGACTGGATGCCTTATGAATTTGTAGATGACGAAGGTAAATACTACGGGATTTCAGCTGATTTATTAAGTCTGATTTCCACCAGAATTAGTAAACCTTTTGAACTTATCAGGACAAAAGACTGGGATGAATCACTAAAGTATTCAAAGGCTGGAAAGTGCATGGTTCTTCCTTTCCTTAATTCAACTCCGGAAAGGGAACAATGGCTTATTTTTACGGAACCCATTTTTACTGATCCGAATGTTTTCATAACAAGAGAAGAACACCCATACATAACTGAAGCTTCAGAACTAACCGATGAGACAATTGTATTTCCTGTTGGAACCGCGATGGAACAAATCATTAGAAAAAGGTACCCGAATTTAAGAATAATAAACGTAGATACTGAAATGGAGGCTTTCCGTCTTGTATCTGAAAAAAAGGCCGATTTAACTATGCGTTCCCTCTTAATTGCTGCTTATACAATTAAGAAGGAAGGACTTTTTAATTTAAAGATTGCCGGGCAAATGCCTGAGTACACAAATCAGCTAAGACTGGGAATTGTAAACAATAATGAAACTCTAAGGAATATACTCAATAAGGCAGTATTGACTATTACATCAGCCGAACGCGAACGGATTGTCAACAAGCATGTATATATAAAATTTTCTACTCCATTTGATTACGGACTATTAATTCGTGTATCCGGACTAATCTTGTTAGGAGGATTTCTTCTTGTTTATTATACGTTGAGACTTAAGAAGCTAAACAGGCAGTTGACAGAGTCAAAACTAAAAACGGAGAGGACTCTTCTTGAAAAAGACAAGCTGGTTGAGAAACTAGAACAACTTAATACAGAGAAGGATAAATTCTTTGCAATAATTGCACATGACTTAAGAAGTCCTTTCCAATCATTCTTAGGTATTACTGAAGTGCTTATTAAAGATGCAGGAAAGTATTCCAGAGAAGAAATAGCAGAGTTCAGTAAAGACTTGAATTCCAAAGCTAATAACTTATACAAACTTCTCAAGAATCTTCTTGAATGGGCAAGAATGCAGCAGGGGGCAGTTTTTTTTGATCCAAGATATCTGGATTTAAATGAAATTATAAAATCAAACATTGAAAGACTTAAACCAAATGCTGATATGAAAAATGTTGTGATTCTTTATGGCAAAGGAGGAAATTTTATAATAAAAGCTGATGAGAATATGGTAAACAGTATTTTACAAAACCTTATTTCAAATGCAATTAAATTTTCAATACCCGGTGGGAAGGTGGAAATAAAAACTAATAAACTGGCAGATACCGGAAGAATTGAAATTATCGTAATTGACTCGGGTATTGGAATGGATGAAAATCTTGCTGAATCATTATTTAAAGTCGGAAAAAGAATTAACAGGAAAGGAACAGCAGGAGAAGAAAGCACCGGATTAGGACTGTTAATTTGTAAAGAATTTGTAGAAAAGCACAAAGGAACTATAAAAGTAAAAAGCGAAGAAGGGAGAGGGAGTATCTTCAGTTTTACTTTGCCTGAAGGATAAAGCAGGGGCAGCTTTACACAAGTTCAAATCCTGCACCGGATAAGAACAAATCCGAGACTGCCCCAAAATACTATTTATAAAGTTTCTGGAATTCTTTTTTAGTACGATTTTTCCAGTTACCTTTATGGTAAGCATAACCTGCTACTAAAGGCATCGCCAAAGTAGCTTCTGAATATACCATCTGTTCATAAGTTGTTTCAACTTTACCCCAAGAACTTGCTTCCTTAAGTGTAGAACTTGATAAAGCACCATCGCGCACATCAGCAACAGTTATCTGTATTGCGTATTTATGCATTTGAACATCTTCCTTAAGAATATCAGCAGCTACAACTATATCCTGAGTGAAGTTTTTAGGAACGCCTCCACCTATCATAAAGATACCCGTATCAGGACAGTTTAATTTGATCTGAGTAAGCTCCAGAAAATCCTTTGCTGAATCAAGAGAAACATGATTTTCAGGATTCTGAGTTTGGTGAACAACAAATCCGAATCCGGCAGAACAGTCAGAGAAAGCCGGCACGAAAATCGGCACATTGTTTTTATATGCAGCATAAACAACGCTGTCTTCTACTTTAGGGCCGCCGTTTTCTTCAAGATATTTTCCGAAGTGCCAGAGAAGCTCGCGGGAAGAATACGGTCTCGGTTCAAGAGAATCAAAAATCTTTGCAGTAGTATCATCACAAATGCGAAGTTCGTCTTCATCAATAAAAGTATCATAAATGCGGTCAATATGTAGATCTCTCATAACATTGTCGTCAACATAAGGAGAACCTATATAGTGTTTGAAACCTAATGCTTCAAAGAAATCCTGATCTACCATAACAGCGCCTGTTGAAACAATTGCATCAACCATATTATTGGAAACCAAATCGTAAACCACCCGTTTTAAACCCGCGCTGAACAAACTTCCAGCAAGAGTTAGTATGATTCCGCATCCCTTATCGCAAAGCATTCTATCATAAATCTGAGCAGCTCTGTTAAGATCCCGCGCACTAAAAGCCATTTTTTCCATAGCCTCAACAAGTGGAACCACATTGTGTTCTTTAATATCAATGTGCCTGATTGTATCCTTCAGAAAATCTCTTTTATCTGCCATTTCTCACCTTTTAATAATTGAATATGCAAATCTAATAAATAATTCAGAATAAATGGAGTAAGTGATGAATAATTGAAAAAAACAGAGGGATACTATTAGATAAAAATTTGTTATATTTAGTGTTATCTTTTTAAAGGAATACAAAATGAAAAAATTAAATCTTTTCTTAGCTGCGATGTTATTGATGGCAATGATAACAGAAGTAAACGCTCAGAAAAATTTTGAAGGAATTATTAAATTCTCTGTTGCTGTAGCCGGTATGAATTCTAATATGGATTATATAATCGGGAAGAAAAAGATGAAAATGGACATAACCTCTCCAATGAGAATATCCACACTCATCGATGGTAAAAAAGTTATTACTCTTATGCATGACCAAAAGATGTATATGGAAATGGATATGAGTAATATACCCGATCAGAAAAACAATGATGATAAAAGATCACTTAAAGATTTAAAGACCGGTGAAACAAAAACAATACTAGGTTATAAATGCGAAAAATATAAAGTTAAAGATGAAAATGGTGATGTTGAACTCTGGGTCACTAAAGATCTTGGTAAAATTGATTACATACAGAATCCATCACAACAGGGTATGAGCAGCTGGCAAAAAGAAATGGGTGAAAAAGGCCTATTCCCTCTGGAAATTAAAACAGTTCTGAAGGACGGACAGACCATAACAATGAAAGCAGTTTCTGTAAATAAAAAGAGCATAGCCAATTCCGAATTCGATATGCCTTCGGGTTATTCCAAAATGGATATGCCTCAGATGATGCAGTAATTAATGAATAATTTGTTGAAAATAAGGGAAGCCGCTGACCTTCTCTTCAAACAGGATAATTTCGATCAGGCATTTTATGTCTATAACGGTATTTACCAAGAAATATGGAGTGCAATCGGAAATACTGTAAAAGGAATAAATGATTTTTCCGGTGTATATCTTGAAAATGAATTCAAGGCTACAATGGAGTTTAAGAATCAGTTTCTAATTCGAACAGCTAATTCCTTGTTTAAGAAGTGGTTTAACCTCGATAGTGATCAGACTCTAAACGAGTTAATGTTTTCTGCATACGGGCAACTTCAATGTATCTGTAATTCTCCTGTTTTAACCGACAAGTATTCAATGGAAGATATCTTTACAGAATTTCTAATAGTTTACAGCCTCGTAATTAATTCAGCAAACGAATACTGGGTTGCCAGCATACTAAAAATTGTTAATCCTCAAATGAAGGACAGCAGATTTCAGCGACTCCGAATCAATTACCCTGAAAAGGAAATCCATAAGTCACTTATTGAAAGTGCACAGAAGATAAGAGAAACAGACTGGTATCAGTTGAATATCACATTGTTGGAATATCTTGCTAAATACAGTGATGCGAATTCAAAAATGTATAAAGCAATCAGTCATATAGTTGGCCCATATTCATCAAGACAGAAAACAAGTGAGAGGAAATCATACGGACAAGAAGAAAAGTACGAAAAATATGAAAAGTATGAGAAGTATGAGAAGTACGAGAAGTATGAAAAAGCAAACGAAGAGGCTGAAAAAGAAAAAGAATTTAACATGAGTAAAGCAACAGATTTTGAAAAATCTATTTATTTCGGAAGAATTCTCGGATTAGAAGGAAAAGTTACAAAAGGTGAAGTAAGAAAGAAATATTTAGAACTGATATCGAGATATCATCCTGATAAAGTTCAAGATATGGGATATGAGCTAATACGTGTGGCAGAACAAAAAACGAAAGAAATTAATGAAGCTTACGACTGGATGAAACAAAAATTCAGTATTTAAGAATTATAAAATTCTAATTTCTTGACTTTTAACGGTGAACAAAATATATTTGGATTCTTTGTAAAAAATAAATTTTTCCTTGGAGGAATGTAAATTGAAGCAGGAGAAACTGACACGTTTTATTAAAACGGAAGATGCCGACAGAAAATGGTATGTAATTGATGCCAAAGGACAGGTTTTAGGAAGACTTGCTACCCAGGTTGCAAGAATAATCAGAGGCAAGAATAAGCCAGTTTTTACACCCAATATGGATACAGGCGATTTTGTTGTAATTATTAATGCTGACAAAATCATCGTTACAGGAAAAAGAGAAAGCCAGAAAGAGTATTTCTCCCATTCAGGATATCCGGGTGGTGTAAAGATCAAGACATATTCCGAGATGATTGTGAAGAATCCTGCATTTGTGGTTCGTCATGCCGTAAGCGGAATGCTTCCCAAAAACAGATTAGGTAAAAAATTAATTAACAAACTGAAGGTTTATGCCGGGGATAACCATCCTCACGAGGCTCAGAAACCGGAAACTATTAGTTTATAATGGAGTTTATGAATGGCTGACAAAGTGTATGTAGGAAGAAGAAAGACTTCAGTTGCCAGAGTTATATTAAGAAACGGGAATGGAAACATTACAATAGGGAAGAAATCTTTCGAACAGTTTTTCCCGATGGACGTTCACAGAGAAGACATACTGAAACCATTTCAGTTGACAGATACTGTTGGAAAATATGATGTGCTCATCAATGTAAAAGGTGGTGGTATTTCCGGTCAGGCAGAAGCAGTTCGTTTAGGAATTTCGATCGGCCTTATTACTATCAATCCGGATTTCCGTGGTGTGCTTAAGGCCGAAGGTTTCCTTACCAGAGATTCCAGAATGGTAGAAAGAAAAAAATACGGACAGAAAAAAGCAAGAAAGAGATTTCAGTTCTCCAAACGCTAAAATTATATATTATTTATTCATCATTCATATTTCCGGATCCGTATCCTGTGTTATCTGCTTTATGATAATAAAATACGGAGATGAAGGGAATAGAAGTTAAAACAGGAGTACAAAATGCCAAAAGTTGAACTAACTCAGCTTATCGAAAGTGGTGCGCACTTCGGACACCTCACCCGTAGATGGAATCCCAAAATGAAGAAATTCATTTTTATGGAAAAAAACGGAATCCATATAATAGACCTCAAAAA
Organism: uncultured Melioribacteraceae bacterium; assembly: GCA_964584325.1. Taxonomy (GTDB): domain Bacteria; phylum Bacteroidota; class Ignavibacteria; order Ignavibacteriales; family Melioribacteraceae; genus CAZOZP01. The sequence continues at coordinate 40,793 of CAZOZP010000013.1, read as the reverse complement.
AACTCAAAATTCAGTTGAATCAGTTTATAGCAATATATATGAACTGGTTGCCAGCGGGAAAAAAATACTCTTTGTAGGAACAAAAAAACAAGCTAAAGGCGTAATTGCTGCTGAAGCCAGAAGATGTGAAATGAATTGGGTTAGTGAAAGATGGCTTGGAGGAATGTTGACAAACTTTTCCACAATCCGTAAATCAATAAAAAGATTGCAGGCCATTGAAAAGAAAGAAAGCGACGGAACGTTTGAGAAAATAACAAAAAAAGAAAGACTTCAGTTATCGCGTGAAAAGGAAAAATTAAGGAAAATTCTCGACGGTGTTGAGACAATGCAGAAACTTCCGGGTGCTTTATTTATTGTTGATATTAAGAAAGAGGCAATTGCAATTCAGGAAGCAAACAGGCTTAATATCCCTACTTATGCTATCGTTGATACAAATTGCGATCCTGATTCGGTTGACTTTGCAATTCCGGCCAACGATGACGCTGTAAAGACTATTGAACTTATTACAAAAGTTATTGCTGATGCTGTAGTCGAAGGCAATGTAAAAGCAAAAGAATTAAAAGCAGAAGAAGGCGCTGTGAGAGAAAGAAGAGATAAAGAAGAACAGCCTTTAGGTAAAAGAAAAGTGATTGTAAAGAAATTCTCTGACGATAAAAAAGTAAAAAGAGAAAATGTTGATTTAAAAGATGAAATAACAACAGTTACTGAAGATACAGAAAAAAGCGATAATCAGGAATAATAAAAATTAAGGTTACAAAATGGCAATATCAGCAAATCAAGTAAAAGAGCTAAGAGAGAAAACCGGCGCCGGAATGATGGACTGCAAGAATGCTCTCAATGAAGCTAACGGAGATTTTGAAAAGGCAGTTGAATTATTGAGAAAGAAAGGTGCTTCCGTTGCTGCGAAAAGAGCTGAAAGATCTGCTACTGAAGGTCGCATTCTTACAGCAATACTAAATAATGGTTCATCGGGTATCATCCTTGAAGTTAATTGTGAAACAGACTTTGTTGCTAAAAGTGATGACTTTGTTAATTTCTCTGATTTTGTTTTAAGAACAATAATTGCAAAGAAACCTGCAAATCTAGATGAATTAAATAATTTTGAATATGAAGGCAAGAAAGTAGCAGAGGAATTAAATGCACTTATAGGTAAGATTGGTGAAAAGATAACAGTAACAAGATTTGCTGTTGTTGAATCAGTAAATGGACTAGTAGTTGATTATATTCATCACGGTTCAAAACTTGGTGTCACAGTACGAGCAGATAATGTTCCTGCAGCTGGAAAAGAAGAATTTTCGCAGCTATTAAAAGATATAGCAATGCAGGTTGCGGCTATGCGACCTTATTATGTCTCGAGCAATGAAGTTCCAAAAGACATAATTGAAAAAGAAATTGAAATCTATAAAGAGTTGTCCAGAAAAGAGGGTAAACCTGAACAGGTTCTTGAGAAAATTGCAATGGGTAAGCTTTCTAAATACTATCAGGAAAACTGTCTTATTGAGCAGGCTTCAATTAAAGATAATTCCAAAAGTGTTAAAGACCTTGTTGGCGAGCTTAACAAGAAGTATTCATCTTCCGCTGTTATTGTTCAGTTCCAGAGGTTTCATGTTAGCGACGAAAGTAAATAATTAAAATATAAGGTCTTATGAATAATAAGGCCTTTTTTTTTGAGAGAAAAATGAGCCAGAAAATCAGATATAAAAGAGTTCTTCTTAAACTTAGCGGCGAATCGCTTATGGGTAGAAGAAATTTCGGTATTGATCCGGAAAAAGTTGACTTTTTCGCCAGAGAGATAAAAAAAATTCATGACCTCAATATTGAAATAGGTATTGTGATTGGCGGAGGAAATTTATTCCGCGGACTAAATGCTGAAGATCAAGGACTCGACAGAGTTACAGGCGATCATATGGGAATGCTTGCAACGGTAATTAATTCACTTGCCTTGCAGAATGCATGCGAAAGAAACGGCATGTTTACAAGACTTATGACAGCTATTGAAATGCATCAGATTGCTGAACCTTATATAAGAAGGCGCGCGGTCAGGCATCTTGAGAAGGGAAGAATTGTTATTTTCGGGGCGGGTACGGGCTCGCCGTATTTCAGTACAGATACTGCCGCAACACTCAGAGCTGTTGAGATAGATGCTGAAGCAGTCCTTAAAGGTACAAGAGTTGATGGAATATATGATTCAGATCCTGAAAAGAATCCGGATGCTAAAAGATTTGAAGAAATATCTTATATAGATGTACTTCAAAAGAATCTGCGTGTAATGGATCTAACTGCTATAAGCTTATGTCGTGAGAATAATCTCCCAATAATTGTTTTTAATATGGATAAAGAAGATAATTTGCTTAAATTACTAACTGGAAATAATGTAGGTACATCCGTTAATAATGGTAAAATATAAATAATCTGAGGTGAATATGAATCCCAGCGTTATTGAAGCTCAAAATAAAATGGATAAGTCAGTTGAAGCATTCCGTGCAGAGATTGCGAAGATAAGGACCGGGAAAGCAACAACAGCTTTGCTTGATGGTATTAAGGTTGAATACTATGGATCCGTTATGAATCTTTCGCAGGTTGCCAATGTTTCTGTGCTCGATCCGCATACTCTAAGTATTTTGCCTTGGGATAAGGGAGTTCTTCATGAGATTGAGAAAGCAATAAGGAAATCTGAATTGGGATTAAACCCAATGAGTGATGGAACTAATCTGAGAATTCCTATTCCTCCGCTAACTGAGGAAAGAAGAAAGGATATGGTTAAACTTGTTAAGAAAGTTGGTGAAGAATCCAAAGTGGCAATAAGAAATGTAAGAAGAGACGCTAATGATCATCTGAAAAAGCAGGAAAAAGATAAGAAAATATCTGAAGACGACAGAAAACACGCTGAAACAGAAGTTCAGAAGGTTACTGATGACCATATTAAAAAGATTGATGAAATAATCAAACATAAAGAAGCAGAAATAATGGAAATCTGATTATCAGAAAAATTTACAGAGCTGTATGAAGTGCTAAAAAAGCATTTCATACAGCTTTTTTTTTAATTATTATGAAAAAAATTGTTTAATTTAACTCAAATTATTTTATAAAACATATAAGTGCTTAGAATAATAATATATTTTCTCTGCAGTATCATTCTATTCTTTTTCGGAATGCTTGTTTACGGATACATTCTCAACTTAAGGGAGACAAAACTGCAGGAGGTTCTGAAAGAAAAAGGAATAAATGAAATATTCCAAAAGAAAATAATTATTAATAGGAAAAAATATTTTCTAGATCTATACATTAACGGCGAAAAAATTAAAAGATACAAAGCTGTATTCGGCCGGAATAACGGATTCATAAAAAATAACCAAAATGACTTCATTACTCCGCATGGTACTTACAGAATTTGCAGTATTGAAAAGGAACACAACAACCATATTTTCATTAAAATTAATTATCCAAATAAAGAAGATGCCCTGGAAGCATTCAAGAATTCAATTATTTCCAAAAGTGAAATGAAAGAAATTATACAAGCAGATACTTCCGGAAACTTGCCCGCAGCTAGCACTAAACTTGGTTCCGGAATCGGAATACATGGCATTGGGTATTTTAATTCGGTATTTAAAAATATGCCGTTTATTTTTAATTGGACAAATGGTTCAGCAGCCATAAAGAATGAAGATATAGATGAATTAGTCTCAATTGTTGAAATCGGCGATACGGTTATAATAAATAAAAACTGAATATACAGATGAAACTATTCAAAATACTAATTACTTCATTTATGGTTCTTTTTCCTGTTTTGGAGAGTTTTTCACAGACAAAAGTTGAAGATATAGAATTCGAATTAACAGAACTAAATTTTGAGGGCAACGAATCTTTTGACAAAACAGCTCTTTCTGCTATAATACTAAATAAGCAAACTCCTTTCTGGGGATTCAAGTTTCTTAACTCTATATCATCGAGTATTGGGATTCCACCTTCCTATTTTGATTCGAATCTTGTAGTGACCGACAAAAAAGTTTTAAGAGATTTCTACCAGGATAACGGTTTCTTTCAGGTTGAAATATTCTCAGAGTATTCTCTTGATACATTAGATGAATCTGCCATACTTACATATAAAATTAACGAAAATAAATCATGTGATTTCGGCATTTTTCAGGTTGACGGACTTACTGATATTGATGAAGATGTTCGAGCAAAAGTTTTGCAGAGAATAGATATCGATTCAACACAAAGGTTTACTGCATTAAGGGTTGAAAGGATAAAAAACTCAATGCTGACTATTCTGAAGGATAACGGTTATATGCTGGCTGATATTACAACACCTGTTGTCACAATAGATACAGCAAAAGGTATCACAGATATATATATGAGCATAAAACCCGGCAGCAGATTTAAGATAAAAGAGATACGAAGCGATATTAAGGGAGAAGGAGCTGATGCTGTAGATAAAGAACTTGTTAAGGAGATGATAAGAATAAAACCTGATGATACTTATTCTCTCTATGAACTTCAGAGGGCACAGGTTAGGCTTTACAGGACAAATCTTTTTGGGTCGGCGATAGTTTCCGGTTTAGTTAGTGATACCGTTAATAACTATGTACCGCTAAACGTTGAACTTGATGTTAAGCCCCTTTATGAAATGGCCCCGGAAATAATTTTGAATAACAGGGATAATACACTTAATCTTGGTCTTGGTGCAGAATTTCAGAAAAAGAATTTTCTTGGAGGTGCAAGAACTCTATCAGCAAATGCTTCTTTTGTTGCTCAGAATCCGGCAAAAATACTTGAAAACCTATCAGTGAAAGACACAGTTTTTTTCGGATTTGCAGATGCAAGAATCGGAATAGAACAGCCAACTTTATTTGGGAAATCTATCCGAACGAAAGTGGAAACCTATATTACTATGCAGAAAAGAAAAGCAGAATACAATGCTACACTTTGGGGTGGAAAAATTAGTTTCGATTTCGAATTGCCTCGATTTACCTTCTTCAACTCTTTTTCTGCCTCTATGAACTTTGAGCAGTCGCTTTATTACTATAGGAAAGAGTATATTTATGAAGTTACAAAAATTCCGGATTATGAAGCAAGAATAGCAGCCTTCAACTGGATAAACGGTATTGAGCTGATTTCTTACAATTCTGATGACATTCTTAGACCAACTGAAGGATATAATCTTTATCTGACTCTCGAAGACGGTAACTCAATTCCTTATGCAATTTCAAAAGCATTAAAACAAGAACTAAGATCACCGGCTTTCTATAAATCTGTTATTACCTTAACGGGATTTTATCCAATTTATAATAACAAGCAGTCAACATTCGGCTTTAAACTTAAATCGGGTATTATTCAATCATATTACGGAGACAAATTTGGAATTCCTCTAAATCATAGATTTTATCTTGGCGGAACAAATTCAGTAAGAGGGTGGGACACGAGAGGGTTAGTGCCACGCAGAAGTGAGTTTATTTCAAAAGTAATAACAGCTTCTGACCTTAATGATATAATTAATGAAATTGTTCCCGGCGGGTTCTTCTTTTTCGAAGGATCTGTTGAATCAAGAAATGCTCTTACAAAGGAGATAGGTGCTGCATTTTTTGTTGATTATGGAAATACTTGGAACAGTTACAAGGATGTTGCCATAAGCGATATAGCTGTAGCAGCAGGATTTGGAATGAGATATTATCTCGATTTTGCAGCTTTTAGGATAGACTTCGGATTAAATGTCTATGATCCGGGAGATAGATCCTTCATTTTAGATACAGGAAGAAAATTTTGGAAGCATACCTTTCAGTTCCATTTCGGGATAGGGGAAGCATTTTAAATTTACTTTGAATAAGACTGTTTATTTGACTATCTTTACCTTCTATTTTTGGAGTTTTTTATGATTATCAGTATGACCGGTTACGGAAAAGGTGTCGTACAGAAAAATGATGTTATTATAGAAGTTGAATTAAAAAGCTTAAATTCCCGGTTCCTTGAACTTACAATTAAACTTCCAAAATCTCTTTTACAGAAAGAGTTTCTTCTCCGAGAAAAAGTTAAAACTTTAATTAAGAGAGGTAAGGTTACTTTATCAATTTCTTTTAAAAAGTTCGGTGTTGAAAGCCGGGGTGTATTTATAGACCAGAAGGGTTTGACAGAAGCAGTGGACCTTCTGAAAGATATAAAAAACGCAGCTTCCGTAAAAGAGCCGGTTTCAATGGACCAAATTCTTACTCTTCAGCATATGTATTTTACTGATGCTGCCATTGATCCGGAAGAAGAATTCGAACTTATAGAAAAAGCCCTTATTCTTGCTGTTGATGAAATGAACAACATGAAAAAAAGAGAAGGAGAAGAGCTGTTTAAGGATTTATTACTGCGTGCCGACATAATTGAAAATGCGATAAATCAAATTGAAGAAAAAGTAAAGCCTGAAATAAAAGACTATTTCCAGAAACTTAAAGAAAGAGCAGCTGAATTGTTTTCTGATCTGGAGGCCAATCAGGACAGATTAAATACCGAATTGGCTTTGCTTACAGAAAAATATGATATTACAGAAGAATGTGTGAGATTAAGAAGTCACCTGAAAATGTACAGAAGCATTTTAAACGATCCTGATGAAGCCGGACGAAAACTAAACTTCCTTTGTCAGGAGATGAATAGGGAAGCGAATACAATCAATAGTAAGTCAATTTCTCTTCAAATAACTTATATAGGTATCCAGATAAAAGAGGAATTGGAAAAAATTAGAGAGCAGATTCAGAACATTGAGTAAAAGAGGCAAACTTATTATACTTACCGCTCCAAGTGCTTCAGGAAAAACAACAATCAAAAAGCGCATTATGGAGATTTATCCCGATCTGGTTTTCTCGGTATCAGCAACTACAAGACAACCGAGAGACGGTGAAGTAAACGGAAAAGATTATTTCTTCTTAAGCCGGGAAGAATTCGAAAATAAAATTGCAGCGGGTTTTTTTCTTGAGTGGGAAAATGTTTACGGAAATTATTACGGGACACCTTCTGATTATATTCAGAATGTTTTGGAACAGGGAAAATCAATAATTCTTGATATAGATGTTAAGGGTGCCGTAAATGTGAAAAATAATTTTAAGGAGGCCGCAGCTTTCTTTATAATGCCTCCCAGCATTGAAGAATTAAAACGCAGGCTTGTAAAAAGGAACACGGAAACTGAAGAAGATATCCGGAAGCGACTTGAAAGAGCAGAAATGGAGTTTGAATATAAAGACAGATTCGATTATATTATCGTTAATGACGACTTAAATACTGCAGTAAATAACATTGAAAAACAATTAAAAATTCTCTTTATGGAGGAAAATAAATGAAACTTAAATCTATTGATTTGAATCAGGTGCTCGAAAAATCAGATAGTGTTTATGAAGCAATCATTGCCGTTGCTCGCAGAAGCAGAATGATCAATGACGGTATTAAAAAACAGTATAATGAGCTTATCAGCAGTATTGCCGCAAGTTCTACAGATGATGATCTCGAGGAAAAAGCTAATCCTGATCAGCTAAGAATATCATTGGATATTGAAAAACAGCCGAAACCTCACATCCAGGCGATAAAGGAATTGCTGGATGGAAAAATTCAGTATAAATATATAGAATAATAATGAATCGCGGCCGTTTTACCGGTAAAAAGATTATTCTTGGGGTTACCGGAGGTATAGCTGCATATAAAGCCTGCAGGCTCCTGAGACTTCTTGTATCTGAAGGAGCGGATGTGCGCGTGGTTATGACACCATCGGCTACCGAGTTCGTTGCTCCGCTGACCTTTTCCGTACTAAGCGGAAATGAGGTTTTAATAAATATATTCCCGGAATCCCAAAAGAACGGAGTTAAACACGGTACCTGGCATATTGAATATGCTTTGTGGGCCGATTTAATGATTATTGCTCCTGCTACAAACAACACAATTGCCAAGATTGCCAACGGTTTTGCTGATAATGCCCTTACTACGCTTGCTTCAGCTTTAAGATGTCCTTTACTTGTTGCACCTGCTGCAGATATGGACATGTATGCAAATAAGGCCAATTCAGCAAATATAAAAGCATTGGAGGAAAGAGGTGTGTTTATTGTTAAGGCAGAATCAGGATTTCTGGCCTCGGGACTTGAAGGTCAGGGAAGAATGGCTTCGGAAGAAAAAATTGCTGATGCTGCCGAAATCATATTATCCGGATTTAGGAGTGACCTTACGGGATTAAGAATTCTTGTAACGGCAGGTCCAACTTATGAAGATATTGATCCGGTTAGATTTATTGGAAACAGATCCAGCGGTAAAATGGGTTATGAGATTGCCGAAGCCGCATTTTTAAGAGGTGCTGAGGTTACTCTTATTTCGGGACCTGTTACGCAGGTTATTTACCCTGAAGTTAATCTTAAAAAAGTTAGAAGTGCTGAAGAAATGTTTGAGTCTGTTAAGGAATATTTGCCGCAAAACGGTGTTCTTATTATGTCTGCTGCAGTTGCGGATTTTCGTCCTAAAAAAAAGGAATTGAAAAAAATAAAAAAAGAAAGCGGAACCAATTCAATTGAGTTGGAAGAGAATCCAGACATACTTGCCTCAGTTGAGAAAGCGGGTAAATATATTGCAGGCTTTGCTTTGGAAACTGACAATGCTGTTGAAAATGCTATAAAGAAACTTAAGGCGAAAGGGATTGATTTAATAGTTCTTAACAGTCTTGAAGAACCCGGTGCAGGCTTCGAAGAAGATACAAATAAAGTAAAGATTATAAGAGATATAGACTGTATAAAAGAGTACCCGCTAATGTCTAAGTTTTTGACAGCAAATTATATCCTATCCGAGATAAAGAAATCAATCTGTGAAAAAGAAAATAACTAAAATAATTGAATCGCTAAAAGATCAAAAGGATATTTACGGCGATGACCTTTATGAGAAAACTGAATTTAAACTTCCGGATGTTTCATTGAATACAAAACGAAAAAAAGAAAAACCTGTTTTAGAATAT
>CAZOZP010000013.1:0-31821 GCA_964584325.1 uncultured Melioribacteraceae bacterium | reverse complement strand
TACTGAAGCTTTTAATAGAATAAACAATCTGGATGACTTCAGAATAGCTATATCTGATTGTCAGAAATGTCAGCTCGGAGAAACCCGAAATAAGTTTGTTTTTGGAAGCGGGAATCCCGATGCGGATGTTCTTGTACTTGGGGAAGCGCCGGGCGCAGAAGAGGATTTGCAGGGTCTGCCATTTGTAGGCAGAGCCGGTCAACTTTTAACAGATATATTAAAAGCAATTAATTTTCAGCGGGATGAAGTTTTCATAGCAAATATATTGAAATGCCGTCCTCCGGGAAATAGAAATCCGCTACGTGATGAAATGGATACGTGCCTGCCTTATTTAGTTAAACAGATAGAACTTATTAAGCCGAAACTAATACTTTGTCTTGGCTTGGTAGCTGCCGACGGACTTTTACAATTGAAGACATCATTGACTAAAATGCGAGGGAACGTTTATGAATTTAATGGAATAAAGGTTATGGTAACATACCATCCTGCTGCTCTATTAAGAAATCCGGAATGGAAAAGAGGCTGTTGGGAAGATGTTAAGGAGTTTAGAAGGCTGTATGACGAAATGAAAGGTATGAAATAATGATTCAGGAAAAAACAAAGTCATTCGATTCGGAAAGAAAGCAGCCAGCATCGCCTGAAATTGAAGCTGCAGTGCTGGGTGGAATGCTGCTGGAAAAAGAAGCAGTTCCGAAAGTAATTGAACTAATTACTGCGGATTGTTTTTATGATAACCGTCATCAGTTTATTTTTGAGGCAATTGTTAATCTTTTTTCGTCTAACGAGCCGATTGACAGTGTAACCGTTTATGAAGAGTTGCGCAAATCCGGAAAACTTGAACCCGCCGGCGGAGCTGTATTTTTAGCAAAGCTTACTCAGGATATTGCATCTGCTGCCAATATAGAGTATTATTCCAAGATAATACTTGAAAAATGGATTTTAAGAAAATTGATTTCTACTTCTTTTTCAATAGCAAATTCTGCATTTGAAGCAAGTGAAGATGTATTTGATCTGCTTGATAAGGCTGAAACTGAAATATTTAAAATTACTGAAAAAGGCCTCAAGGAATCCTATAAATCTATGGACAAGGCTGTAAGAGAAGCTATTGAGCATATAGAAGCTGTTCATTCACGCAAGAACGTTAGTTTCTCTGTATCAACCGGGATGACAATGTTAGATGAGATGCTGGGCGGCTTCCAGAAGACAGATCTTATAATAATAGCTGCAAGACCTTCTATGGGTAAAACCGCATTTGCTCTTTCAGTTGCAAGAAATGCAGCCGTGGATTATAAAGTTCCGGTAGCAATATTTAGTCTTGAAATGGCTACAATTCAGCTTGTAACAAGACTGATCTGTGCGGAAGCAAAGATAGATGCTCACAGTGTAAGAACAGGAAAGTTTAAAGCCGAAGAAGGCTCCAGAATCAGCAAGACAGCTCATAAACTTATGCAGGCGCCAATTTATGTAGATGATACTCCGTCGCAGACAGTATTGGAAATTCGCGCAAAATGCCGGCGTATGAAAATCGAAAGAAATATCGGCTTAGTAATAATAGACTATTTGCAGCTTATGACTTCGGCAGGAAAGGTGGAAAATCGTGAGAGGGAAATTGCTAATATCAGCCGCTCACTCAAAGCACTTGCAAAAGAATTGAATCTGCCGGTAATTGCACTTTCACAGCTTAACAGATCTGTAGAATCATCATCTGATAAAAAACCTATGCTTTCGCATCTCAGAGAGTCCGGCTCAATTGAACAGGATGCCGATGTGGTCATGTTCTTGTACAGACCGGAAGCGTATCAGATAACAACCTTTCAGGACGGGTCATCAACTGCTGGATTAGCTGAAGTGATAATTGCAAAGCAGAGAAATGGTCCGACGGGTGATGTCCGAGTGAGGTTTGTTAAAGAATATGCCAGGTATGAAAACTACGATCCATTCCATTCAGATCCCGGCATTCCTGTCCGCTCTCAGGATTCGGAGTACCCGATATGAAGAATTTAATATTTATTCTTATTATTTTATCCGGCCCGATATTTTCACAGATTGTTTTTTCGGCTGAAGATTCATCAGTATGTATGACTAAATTTAAAATTGCTGTTGAAGATAGTCTTCTTTTACTCCCGACTAACAGAATAATTGCTGAAATCGGGAAGTCCTTTATAGGAACAGATTATGTCGCGGGCACATTGGAAGCACCGGGAGAAGAAAAACTGATAATAAATTTAAGCGGACTCGATTGCTACACTTTCGTTGAAGCCGTTACTGCTCTGAGTCGCTGCATAAAAAGAGGGGATACTTCTTCTGCCGCATTTGCAGATGAAATTCGCCTATTAAGATATAGATACGGAAAGATTTCAGGATATATTTCACGGCTGCATTACTTTACTGATTGGATATACGAAATGGGAAAAGCCGGTATTGTTAAAGACAGAACAAAAATGATTGGCGGCACAGCATATAAGAAAGATATACATTTTATGAGCAGTAATTGGGAAAAGTATCCTAAACTTAGGGAATGCAGGGAGCTTGTTCCAAAGATTAAAGAAATTGAAAAGGCTATAAGCACCAGGGAATATTTTTATATCTATGAAGATGAGCTGGAAATAAAACAAAGCAGAATACAAGAGGGAAATATAATTGCAATAACTACCGGAATCGAAGGTCTTGATATCTCACATGTTGGCATTGCAGTTAAAGTAGAAGGAAAAATTCATTTGCTTCATGCTCCTGTTCCGGGAAAGAAAGTACAGATTACGGAAATACCGCTTGCAGACTATATTTTGAAAAATAAGAAGCAAACCGGTGTTATGGTTATTGAGGTATTATAAAATAATTATGTGAAAATATAAAAGATTTGGAACACTCTTATATCATAAAAGTTTAAGCCGTTCATTTTTCATATGAGGTGATAGTATGTTTATAAGAAAAGCAGTAATGTTTCTGCCCATTGTATTAGCAGTTGCAGTAATTAACGCAGCGCCTGTTACAAAAGTAAAATCTCCGGTTGTTAAAGCAAAAGTATTTATAAACGGAGCGGAACTTTTTCATAAAATCAGCACCGAAGTTCCGGCAGGAATGAGTGAGATTATCGTTGAATCTGTGGCCTCCGAAATTAATCAGTCGAGCATTCAGGTTTCATCCGAAAGCAAAATAACTCTTATGTCAGTATCTTTCAAGCAGTCATATTTAGATGATGCCGAAGAGAGTCCGCACACAAAGAAAATTAGAGATTCTATTTCCATTATTGAACTTGAAGTTAAAAAGCTCGAAAACAGCAGGAGCATCCTTTTGTCAGAAATGAAGCTTATAGAGAGTGCAACAGATGTTTTTAAGGGAAGCGGGAAACTCAGTGTTGATGATTTTATCAAGCTTACTTCATTTCACAGTAAAAGATTAAGCGAGATTAAGCTGAGAGAACTTGATATTCAGGTTACCGCAGAAAAAAACAGAAAGGAACTCGAAAGGCTTAGAAAAGAACTTCAACAGGGAAACCGCAAAGGTAATGAACCCGCTGGAAGAATCGTACTGCTTGTAAACTCAGAGAGCAGACAAAAAATTAATTTGGATTTAAGCTATCTTACCTATCAGGCAGGGTGGAGACCTTTCTATGATATTCGTGTTTCAGACATCAGTAAACCGGTATCTCTTACTTTTAAGGCAATGGTCTGGCAGAATACAGGATTGGATTGGAAGGATGTTAATCTGACAATTTCAACAAGAAATCCGAATCTGGGAATTCAAAGACCAATACTCACACCATGGTACTTAACGAATTCCTGGCAATTACAGAATGTATTAAGTATGCAGACAATGCAGAAGGGACTAAGAATGAATGAGGGATTTGCGGGTTCTGCAAAAGAGAAAAGTGAGGAAGCAATGTATGATGAAATAATGCCCCCGCCTGCAGCATCAGCTCCGGATTTCGTTTCAGTAGAAAATACTTTGTCAGTGGATTACGAACCTGAATTGACGTATCTAATCCCGACAGGAAGCCGTGATCAGCAAGTCGAATTAAAAAAATATGAAGTTCCTGCATTTTTTGAGTATTACACTGCCCCGAGAGCAGATAACAGTGCATTTCTCCTTGCATATATTACAGATTTTAGAAATCTAAACGCAATACCCGGTGAAGTGAATGTTTATTTTGAAAATGCATTTGTCGGAAATTCATTCTTTAATCCGGAAATAAGCAGCGATTCCATTTCGATATCCCTGGGCAGAGATAAAGACATATTCGTTGAAAGAGTAAAAACAAAGGATGAAAAGTCAACCGGCTTTTTTACATCTGCAATTGAGCGAACTCTTGAATATAAATTGACAATTAAAAACAGAAAGAAAACATCGATTAAAATAATTATGGAAGATCAGATACCTCTTCCAGGCGAAAAGAGTGTAGAAATTAAAATGCTGGAGAAGGGAGATGCAGAGTATAATGAAAAAACAGGAATTCTTAAATGGAAACTTTCATTAAACCCTACAGATAACATTTCCAAGACTTATTCCTATCTGGCAAAATATCCCGGTGGTGAAGATAAGATATATAATATAAAGTAATATAAAGCAAAAGGCGCAGATGATTCTGCGCCTTTTTAATAAAGTCTGACCCCGAAATAATTAAAAATTATTCTCTGTACTAACCCTCTGAAGTAAAAAAAGCTCTCGTAAATCATCTCTGCCTTCAAATGCAATATCAGCAACCAGCATAAGTTCTTCTATCCAATCGGATAAATGATCCAGAGCTTCATCTCTCATTACCCGCAACTCTTTTGATTCTCCGTGCTCTTTAAGAAACTGAACTAAATCCTGCTCAAGAAGTTTAATGGAATACTGTTCCTCAAGAAGCTTATCTAGATCAATTCCGTAGTTCTCCATTGCCTCAATTATTTTTCCGCTGGATAAGGCTACATTATAGAAATGTTTAGCCTGATTAACCCATCCTGTAATACTCTTTTTGCGCGGATTATTAAGTCCTAAATCGTACCAGGCTGATTTATTGTTTGCCAAGGCAATTTTGGCAATTTTAATGTGGCGAGTATAGGTCTCATTAACTTTTTTCCACATTTCAATAAAAGATTCAGTGAAGTTTTCAGTAGCCCCTGTTTCTTTGAAATGGCGGTTGTTTAATTCTTCCGCTGTTTCAAGTATTACTTTACCTTCTCTCATCTTTTCATAACCATAACCGTAAATCATGATTTTTTCATGAATATCTTTGTTTTCAGAAATGTAGAAGAGAATTTTTTTTGAAAATGATAGTAATTCTTCTACCGTTTTGGAAATTGTCTGCATACTTACCCTCTAACTTGTGAAATTAATTAGTTTCTGAACTTAAGATGCATAATATCTTTACAACTCGCAAGAGTAATATTGGGAATATTTAAATTTTTCCAGTAGAAAAATATTTGAATTGCTTTTTGTTTTGATGTAAATGTGAGAAATACTTTATATTTTAGTATATCTTAAATATTTTTTGGAAGCGATGTTTCCTCTTGTAATATTTTTGGTTATTCTTATCCTTGGTTATCTGGGAACTGCATTTGTTCTTAACAGGCTCAATAACAAGACTTATGTTTTAACCGGAATAGAATATATATTTCTTGGAATTATAGCAGGTCCTGCCTTCTCTGATTTTCTTGCCTATATATTTAAAATAGATTATTCCTCATTAATAACCAGCGAATTGCTTAAGCAATTAAATCCCGGCGTAGCAGTTGCAATTGGATTTGTTGGACTTTTTTATGGACTTAAATTCCGCTTTTCCGATTTCAGAAGTAAAAAGCCTGAGCATTTCAGACTGCTCTTTTCTGAAATGTTTTTTTCTGTACTGCTTCTCGGAGGTATTTCATTTGGCTCTTTGTATTATTTTTATTATTCCGGAAAAAATTTAAGTGAATTGATTGTTGCCTCGTATTTCCTTGGTATTGCGGCAATGCTTAGTTCAAATTATATAATAAAAATTATAACAGAAAAGTTTAAAGTAGAAGGGCCGATCAGAGATTCCTTAGATTTTGTATCCCGCGAATCTGTTAATCTTGGCATTCTTTTATTCGGTATTCTTTTTGGAATTAATCATATCGGAGAAAAACAGTTTGTGATGCTCACACCGGCCGAATGGGTTTTGGTTAGCATTGCTATGCCACTTGCTGCCGGACTAATATTTTTTATATTTATTGGAAGAGAAGAAGATGAAAACAAGCTCTTTCTTGCTGTATTGGGAATAGCTTTGTTTACAAGCGGATTAGCGTACTTTATGAATTTTTCTCCGCTCTTTTCAAACTTTATTCTAGGTATGATACTTGGTAATTTCTCTAAAGTAAAAGAGAAGCTTGAATCATCGTTGCAGAGATTTATCCATCCGTTTACAGTTTTAATTGCAATAGCGGCAGGATTCATGTGGATGCCTGCCAATTACGAGGTATTTATAATTGCTGCTTTCGGTTATTTTATTCTCAGGCATCTTATGAAGCTTGCATCAGGCTATTTTGCTTTTATAACTTCGTATGATAAATCCGTATTGTCAAACACTGTCGGTAAGGGACTTCTGCACGCTGATATAATTATTTGTGCAGTGGTAATAGACTATTCTATGGTCTATAATAACAAGCTAACACCTATAGTGGTTAGTGCAGTGATGGTTTCATTGATTATTAACAGTGTTGCAGGATATCAATCTGCCAAGAAATTACTTCTGGACAGAGGTGAACTTACCGGAGGTAAAGAATGATCCGGTTTTTAAGAAGTTCAACCATGATTCTGCTTCTTTTCGGTCTGCTGGTTTTTGTGGAGAATGTGCAGGTAACAGGTTCAGATGTTGTAGATCCAAAATCGCTTGCTGCTTTGGGATTTATCCTTCTTGCATCCTTTACACTTGGAGAAATATTCTCAACACTACAAATGCCGAGAGTTCTGGGTTATATAGCCGCCGGATTTTTATTCGGTCCGTTTACTGGTGCTAAGATCGGTTTGCCGGGATTAGAGATTTTTAGTTCCTCGGTAATTAAAGACATTGAGCTGGTTAATAATGTAGCTCTAAGTCTGATTGCAATTCTTGCCGGTGTTGAGCTTAAAGTTAAATCCTTGCAGAAATCAGCAACTTCCATTTTATATATTCTTTTAATAAAAGTATTTCTTGTATTCTTGATTTTTCCTTTAGCAGTGGCCGGTGTCAGCTGGTTTTTTCCTTTCATTTCGGTTCCGGGAATTTATCCGATACTGTTTACCGGAATGGTACTTGCCGTACTGGGAATTGCAACTTCTACAGAAATATCTATAGCCGTAATTAATGATACCGGTTCAGAAGGTCATTTTAAGGATATTACACTTAGTCTTGCAATATTAAAAGACATTATTGTGATTATTACTTTTGCGGCTGTAATGGCAATAGGAGAAGTTTTGCTTCTGCCTTCTGGGGGCTTTAATGCATCTGTCGTATATAATCTCTTGTCAGAGTTATTGTTTTCTGTAGCCGCAGGACTTGCCGCCGCAGGACTGATTATTCTGTATTTGAAATTTATCGGGAAAGAAACACTTCTTTTTGTCTTTTCGGTTATTGTTTTCTTAAGTGAGCTATCCGGGATATTGTTTTTGAATACTTTGGTAGTATTTATGGTTGCCGGATTTGTAACAGGAAATTTTTCGGCACATTCTGAAATGCTGGCGCGACCGCTCAGGAAATTGTCACTTCCGGTCTTTATAGTATTTTTCACTGTAGCAGGTGCGTCAATCGATTTTTTTAACTTAGGTTCAATTGTTCTTTACGCAGCATTCTTTTCGCTGCTAAGAATTTTTATTGTTATGATTTCTGTGCGAACCGGTGGTTATTTCGCAAAGGAAACAAATGAAGTTCGAAAATATGGCTGGACAGGATTAGTATCCATTGGCGGATTGAGTCTTGGTCTGGGAATGCTAATAAAGGATAAAATTCCGGGAATAGGTGCAGAATTACAATCACTTATTACAGCAATGGTTGCAATTAATCTGGTTATTGGTCCTTTGTTACTGAAGATCGGATTGCGTAAAGCCGAACGGCTTGTAAGAACCGGGGAATCTCCGATATCTGAGGATATTCCGAAACCGGTTAAAGCCTCAGTATCTGAAAAGAGAATTCAGACTGATTACGTAAGAAAGTTTCAGGAACCTGATTTTAATGATGAAGGTCTGAATAACTCTCTTTCGAAAATACTAATAAAACTCGATTCTGCAATTCTAAAATTTGAACGCAAGTTTATTGATTACAGAATTGAAGAATCATTGGAAATTGTTTATGGAATTACAGAAAAATATATTGATCAATATAATACTATAAGACAATTTCTTACTAAGCCCGGACACACTGCCGAAGATATTAAATGGGGATTACTTAAAGCAAAGGAAGATATTACTGAATGGATTATATCTTTTATTGAAGAGCACAAGAAAATAGAGCAGAATATTCTTAATCTTGAACCTATGGTAAGAGAACTTCATTTTTCTCTTGTGGATACTACAGACGGACTTCAGAATGAAATTTCAGTAGACCTTGATGAATCATTTTTTGAAGTGAAACCGGGAAGCGGAAGGTTAACTCATTTTAGAAAATCATTTGCTCTTTCAGTTTTCAAATTACGCAAGTTTTTAAATAAAAAATATGAACCGAAAAGAATTATTCCTTATAAGAATCTTGCCAAATACTTCTTAGTGGGTATGTCCTCAGGTGAAATTCTTGAAACTGTAAATCTCGTAGGTAATGAAAGACTTAGAACACTTCGTCAGATACAAAAGCTTTTTGAAGACAATATAAGTTATATCGATAGTTTGATAAAGATTGCGGATGAAGAGCGCGATAATTTCGCACTTACATCCATTCTTCTTGATAAATATGAGGAAATTCATAAACAGTTCATTAATGAAATAAATGTATATCAGGATGAAATAAACAAAACCAACGGTGATATAAGCACAAGACTTAAATACGCTCTTGCAAATCCGTTTAATAAGATGCTTGCGGTTATTAAGACTGCCCATACACCGGAATTTAAACGAGGCGATTATCGCTATTCTTCAATTTACGAAAAGAGCGAACACGAAAAGGAACTGACACTTGAAACAATTAGACTTTGGATAATTTATTATTCCGGATTCCTGGGTGCATTTGAGAAAAATGCCGGAAAGGAGAAGTTTCGGGTTCTGCTTAATAAAATAATTAACAGTTTTATTTTTGAAGTACTCCGCGAAATAAATCAAAAACTTGAATTGGCTGTTAAGGAAATAAAAGGTATTAATAAGGAATTTAAAAACCGTGTTCTTTCTGTTGAAGACTTTCTAATAAAAGAGAATATACCTCAAATCCGCAAATTCAGGGAACAGGATTTCGATAAAGTTCTTGAAAAGTACAATTCGAGTCTTGACGGAATAAGACGAAGTTCAAGGCTTAATTCGATAATTGAAATTCTGATTGAAGAGTTTAGGCAAATCTCCATGAAAATGCCTGAAAAAATCCTGCTGCTTGAGGAAAGCGATCTCAAGATTGCTGAACGAAGACCGAAATATCAGGCATTAAGGCGTATTCCTTTCAGGGAGATAACATCAACACTGCTGGAACACAAACTGCCAAAAGAACTGGGAGAGTTGGATGAAATTGTTGTTAACCATCTTGACATTGTAATTTACGAATTGCGGAATATGTCGGCAGTTATTAATTTCCACATAAATTCAGCGGTAAAGGAAATTGAAGAAGGAAACAGTATAAGTCTTGATACCGCTTTTGAACTTCTGGATTCAATGTCAGACAAAATTGATTACAGAATTAAACAGTTGGATGAAAGAATTCTCAGGGTAGAAAAAGCACTTATCACAAAAATAGATGAAAAACTGGAACTCGCTCAGAATGAGCTGAATACTGCCATAAGAAATAAGAGTATGCTTAGATTGGGCGGTATTGAGGATAAAAATATTGTTGAAAAAGTCAGCAATATTTATTTCAAGGCAGTAACCCCGGCAGGTCGCACATTGAAGTATTTCTATCTGACAGCCAAAAGGTTCTATACAAATAATCTGCGAAGCTTTTTCACAGGCTGGGGAAGTTTTCTAAGGGAGAAAATTACCGGGGAAGAACTTATCTCTGCGGAAAATGTGGTATGGGATTCAGAAAAAATATCCAATTTGCCTTTTATATATAGAAAACTGTTTGATGGAACACCTGTGGAATCAACAGAATTTTTTGTCGGGACATCGCTCTTTATTGAAAGAATTCAGGATTCACTCAAGAAATTTTATGATGATACTCATTCATCAATGCTTATAGTAGGTGAACCGGGTAGCGGAAGACGCAGTATGATAAATGCAGTACGAAACAATCTGCTTAGGGATGTTCAGTATTTTCATTATCAGTTTTCAGATACAATAACATCAAGAGAAGATATTCTTGCTATAATTTCCAATGTACTCGGATTTAATCGTGCCTTGTCATTTGAAGAATTACAGATCGAACTGAATGATAAAGCAAAGAAAAAAATTATAGTTTTGGAAGGAATAGGAAAGCTGTTCTTCAGACAAATAAACGGTTATGAAGCTATCAAGGCTTTTATAAGCTTGGTTACAATTTCAAGCAGGAATACTTTCTGGATTTGCAGTATCAGTAAACACGCATGGAATTTTCTTGATAATAATTTTGATTTAAAGACAATCTTTGGGCAGGTAATTCATACAACCGATTTTCACGCACAGGATATCCGGAAAATAATTCGGAGCAGACATAATGCAACCGGATTTGATTTGGAATTTATACCTGATGATTTGCACAAACTTAAGAAATCTGTATTGAAAATTAAGAGCACAGATAACGAACAGAAAGAATTGGAAGAGAGATTCTTTGATAAGCTTGAAGAATACAGTCAGGGGAATATTATGTCTGCAATGTATTATTGGCTGCATTCAATTAATACAGTAAAGGCAAATAAAGTAATTATGAATCCTCCGCATAGAATTCAACTCGGATTCATAAGCAAGCTTGAAGATATATATATGCTTACAATATCAGCAATTCTTGTTCACAGTTGGATTACTGATAAAGAACACTCGGTGTTGTTCAATACTACTATGGATAACAGCAGAAAGATTCTTAATTATCTTGTTTCACGAAATCTATTGTACAGGGATGAACTTGATGTTACTTCTTCCAAGTATTTCATTAACAAATTTGTCTATAAGCCTATTGAAACCGAGCTTATAAAAAGGAATATGAACTGATAATATGAAGAAATTAATATTTACTGTAATATTATTCTTTGGAATAGCCTTTGGTCAGGATTCTCTCTTGCTTGTTCCGGATTCACTTTCTGCCGGAACAGCCTTGGATTCTTTATCGCGCGATACAATTGTCATTATAGATACTGTTGAAATTATTTCGCAAAAAAAAGACACACTAACACAGAAGGTAAAACCGGGACAAGACGGATTCGATAAGATTATCAGATACTTCAATGATATAAAAATTACAAACAAGCTTACTTTGTTTGTGTTTCTTGAAGCTATTCTTCTTATTCTTGCGGCTTGGGTAATTTCAAGACTATTAGATAAAATTTCCGGCCACAAAAGTAAAAGGAAACCAAAAAAGTTTTTTAGTGCCTTCATTACATTTTTGAAGATTATTATCTGGATTTCAGTGCTTTACATGATCGGATTAATGGCCTTTCTTGAGGTTCAAATATTCCTATGGTTGATTGCAATTCTTTTAATAATAATTATAACTGCGGCATCAGTACCTTTTTTCAGGAATATTGTAGGCGGATTCTATATTTCAATAGCCGGCACTTTCCGGGAGGGCGATCAGATATCAATTGATAAGTACAACGGTAAAGTAAAAAGCATTAACTGGCGCTATGTTGTTATTATTGATGAAGAGAACAGCCAGACCAGCATACCAAACTCAGTGTTCCTGAAAAAGCCTGTGAAGAATATAAATCTGGGTGAAGTTGAAGCTTTCACTTCGATAAAATTTGAATTCCCTGCTGAATACGATATCAGGGAAGTTACTCGCGTTTTAAGAGAAGCAGGTCAATCGTCTCCTTACGCACATAATAAAATGGAACCTAAAGTCTATCTTACAAAAACAGATTTTGTTACGGGTAAGAATTACTTTGAAATACAATTATACGTCATCGATTCCAAATTTGAAAATCTGCTTACCGACTCAATTAATTCAAGTATTGTTAATTATTTCAAATCGCGAAATGAGCAAAAGCCTAAGAGATAAAATTACTTTTATTTTGCGTATTGTTATACTGCTGACAAGCGCAGTGGGGGTTACTTCAATAATACTTGAATACGGTTTTAACCGAAAACCGTTTCATATTGAATTCCTTCCGGATATATCCGTTTTAGTTATTCTTATATTTTTTCTTTATCAGATTATAAATTATTTACTGGCTCTAAATAAAAGGGAATATCTGCGCGAACATAAAATTGAACTCGTACTTCTCTTTTTAATATTAACAGAAATAATTGTTGTGTTATTTGACATGAGTCTCGTAAAGACTATCGGGCGGACTCTTGATATAAAAAATATGACATTCCTTTATGTGGTTATTGCTCAGATATTTATTGTTATTGAGATAATCGGGGCAGGGTTAAGATACAACAATAAAATTCTTCAGCTTCAGATTCATCCTTCAAAATTGTTTCTTTTAAGCTTTTTTATTGTAATCGTTATAGGAACCCTTTTTCTTATGATGCCCGCTGCTTCTCAGACCGGTTATACAAAACCTGTTGATGCATTGTTTACCGCCACCAGCGCAGTTTGTGTTACCGGACTCTCAGTGGTTGATACTGCTACACATTTTACACGATTCGGCCAGGTGGTAATTATGATTCTTGTGCAGATTGGCGGATTGGGAGTTATGACTTTTGCTACTTTCTTTGCAATGTTTGTTGGCGGGAGAATGGGTATTAAAGAAAAAATAATGATGCACGATTTGCTTGAGGAAGATAATATAGGAACTATTTCCAGAGTTATCACTTTTCTGATTGTTATGACATTTATACTGGAATTTATTGGGGCAGTTTCTATTTATGCAAGCATCCACCATAAGTACTCATCAATGGGGGAAGCAATCTTTACTTCTGTATTTCATTCAATTACTGCTTTTTGCAATGCCGGTTTTTCGTTATACAGTCAGAATTTACTTGAGCCTTTAGTAAGGGATAATTTCCAGTTTACATTTACTATATCCCTTCTGATAATTATCGGAGGAATCGGATTTCCGACTTTAATGAGTTTGTCTAACTTTAATATTAGCACAATAAAAAAAGAAAAAATTAAATATAAAGTTCCCGTTCAAACAAAAATAATTATAAAAACAACTCTTGCTCTTATAATACTGGGAACACTTTTTACGTTTTTAAATGAGTATAATTATTCATTGAAAGATCTTGGGATTTGGGATAAAGTTTACCACGCATATTTTCAGGCAATATCAGCCCGAACAGCGGGTTTTAATACAGTGGATGTTGCTCATTTCGGTTATTCCGCAATAATGATTTTTGTTTTACTGATGTTTATCGGTGCTGCGCCGGGAGGTACAGGCGGAGGTCTGAAAGTTACTACATTTGTAGTAGCAGTGCGCGGTATATTTTCTTTGTTAAGAGGAGAAAAGCAGTTAATAATAGAAAACAGAGCAATTTCCAGAGATATTATTGCAAAGGCCTTAGGGAAAACAGTTCTAAGTTTCTTTGTTATCTGGTTTAGCATTTATCTTCTTTCTATGACTGAACACGTGAAGTTTGAAAAACTTGTGTTTGAAACATTCAGCGCTTTCGGAACTGTCGGCTTATCTCTTGGAATTACTCCTGATCTTACTCCATGGGGTAAACTAATAATTACTATAGTTATGTTTATGGGCAGAGTGGGTGTGATAGCTTTTATTCTTGCGGTTATGAAATCAAAAGAACCTTTGGAGCACGAGCTTCCCGGGGAGAATATATCAATTATTTAATCAATAGGCAGGTAAGTGATGAAAAAGAAATTTGCCGTGATAGGTTTAGGTGATTTTGGCTGGAGTATAGCAATAACTTTAGCGGAAAGGGGAGCCGATGTTGTGGCAGTTGATAAAGATATGGAAATTATTGAAGAGATTAAGGATAAAGTGGCTTATGCCGCCAGGTTAGACTCTACTGATGAAAAGGCACTTAAATCTCTCGGATTAGAGAATATTGATGCTGTTGTTGTTTCGATTGGTACTAACTTCGAAGATACTATCCTTACCTCAGTACTTCTTCAGCAGATGAAAGTAAAAAAAGTTATGGCTAGAGTGTCTTCAAAGATTCAGGAAACAATTCTTACAAAACTGGGAATACACCAGGTTATAAATCCGGAATTAGAAATTGCCGGCAAAGTTGCAAGCAATTTACTTAATGAAGATGTTTTGAACTATATACCGCTTGATGAAGATTATAATATTGTTCATGTTCGTGCTCCTGAATACTTCAGAGGGAAATCTCTTCAGGAAATTGATCTCAGATTAAAATACAATGTTAACCTTGTAACCATCAAAAGGCGTTACAAAGTTTATAACGAAGAAGAAAAGAAGGATGTTTATAAAGAAAGAATCTATGGTGTGCCTACGGCTGGTACTGTCATTGAAGATGGCGACGTTCTTATTCTTCTCGGAAGAGATAAAGACATCAAGAAAATTCTGGAATAATTACTAAAAGCCATAATCATTGCCGGGACTGCGGCGCATTTTTTTTATCTGACTTTTTGCGGATTTATTTTCAAGCCTTTCTTGTCCGGAAGCTTTTGTAGGCTTAGTCTTTTTTCTTGGTTTAGGTTCAGACAGCACTTTAAGAATGAGTGTTGTAAGTCTTTGAACCGCATCTTCTCTGTTCTTTTCGCGAGTTCTAAATCTCTGTGCTTTTATAATTATCACACCATCAGATGTAATTCTTCCGTCTTTTAGTTTCAGAAGCTTAGCTTTAATTCCCTCGGGCAGTGCGGATGCACTAATATCAAAACGAAGATGTGCGGCAGTGCTTACTTTATTTACATTTTGACCTCCGGCACCCTGAGATCTGATAAAACTAATCTCAATTTCTGAACCAGAAATGCTTATTCCGTCTGCGACTTCAATCATCATAAGTCCTACATTTTTTTGAAAAATTCATACTTGCCGAAGAAACATTCCAGAAATGCGCCGTCTGCAACAGTTTCAAGTGTATTATATGAATCTGCACTATCAGGCTTCTTCATTTGGGTTTCATGCATTTCAAGAGCTTTTCTTTTAATACCGGAATAATCGGTCAAAACAGTCTTTCTGTTTATATATGGAATATCTTTTATCCCGAATAAAGATTTTAAGCTGTTTTCGAGAATTAACTTCATCTGTCTTTTGCTTCTGTTTAAAAGCGGCACATAAGGATAAGCATAATAGCGCCAGATAAAGTATTCATATACATCTGTCTGCAACCCGGCTTTAGTTCTTGCTTCAATTGTAATTCCGGCGGAAATGTAATGATCAGGGGGAAACTCTCTTGATGAAGGAATGAATATTTGCGGGGGATTTAATTTTTCTAACAAAACGGAAAGTTTTTCTCTTGCTTCTGATTTATACTTTTCAAGAAGTCCGTCGGGGAAATCCAGGAAATATATATTCTCTTTTATAATTCCGAGTATTCCACACGCGTTAATTGCCTCCTGTTTTCTAATTAAAGTAAGTGTGTGTCTCGAAGAATAGCCGGAATGTGATGAACTTCCGTCTGTAAGATAAATCACCGAAATTTTTGCACCCCGGGATAACTTCCGGAGTATCAGTCCGCCGCAACCAAGTGATTCATCATCGGGATGAGGCGCAATTATCACAGCATCTTTAATAAGTTCATCATTCGAAAAATCTGATGAGCAGTACGAAACCCGATTAAGTAACGTATTTCTCAGAAACTTTCTCATAATAGTTCACTATAGTAATTAAACAGTTTTTCGGTAATGGTTTCCATCGAAAATTTTGCACTTACAGTTACAAATCCGTTCTCTCCGATTTCTCTCCTAATATTTGGGTTTTGAATAAGCATTTCAATTTTTGCCGAGAGAGAATCGGCGTCAGAAGGAACCGATTTTAATCCGTTGATACCGTCTGTAACAAGTTCATTCATACCGCCTGTTGAACTAACCACCACAGGCTTTCCCCACGATTGTGCTTCAATAACCGACATACCGAATGCTTCGGATAGTGAAGGATTAACAAGGAGAGCACAGTTTTTATATAGGCTGCTTAGGTCACGACCGGAAGTAAATCCGTGAAATTTAACGGATGATTCCATTTCAACGGGAATAAGTTTTTTTAAGAAATTCCCATAATCATTAAAATCTTTTTGAGAAAGTTCCGCGAAATAGTTATTCTCATCAAATGCAGCAATAAAAGAGTAGGGGGCGGATTTTACCGGACCGGCAATATCCAAAAATAATTCAGGATATTTTGCTTTAAGCCTCACAAATGACTTCATAAGAATATGTACTCCTTTTTCCGGCGACACTCTGCCTGTAAAAAGGATATGAAATTTTTCGTCAGATGAATATCCGCTCTCAATTTTATTCAGAGAACAGCCGTTATAAAGAGTGCGGATTTTATATTTATGTTCCGGTAAGGCTTTTGCGGCTTTTTCCGTGATATAATTACTGCATCCTAAAATCAGGTCGAATTTTGATAATCTTTTGTTTAATATAGTTCGGTCAAGTTGCGACAACCATTCGCAATGCATATGAAGCACTGTCTTAATTCCGGGATTAAACAATTTTATCGGAATTACGAATTGGGAATAGTTGTGGATATGAACAATGTCAGGCCGATGTTTCCTCAGAGAAACAGCAATTTTCAGAGAATAAAAAAAATAATAAAAAACAGAGAAATAATATGGTGTATGCTTATTTTTCTTAAAAACTGAATAAAAGAATTTAAGAAACTTTTCAATGATTTTATCTGCCTTAAGAGAAAGATAGACATAATTTACCCGTTTTTCGGCCTCCCTATTATCAAGATTGCATTTGCCGTTCTTGGCAAATATTATAAATTCACACTCATCAGGCGAATAATTTATGTAAGATTCAGTTAGAATTCCTACAGAAGAACCATTTCCTATACCATCCCATGGCTGAGTAATAAATGCCGTTTTCATTTTCAGACAATCTTCGGTTCAGGGATAGGAACAATAAACTTTCCTCCGTTTTCAGAATAGGCATTTTGCTGTTTCATAATCTCATCTGCAAAATTCCAGGCAAGAATCAAAATATACTCGGGTTTGTCAGAGTAAATAGTTTCAGGTGAAACTATCGGCAGTTTATTACCGCTGAAATACAACCCTTGTTTATGTTTACTGAGATCTGCAATATATTCAAGATAATTTTTACCGATTCCGAAATAATGTGTAAGTGTGTTAGCTTTTGCTGCAGCACCGTATCCGGCAATTCTTCCGCCTTTGGCTTTTATTTCATCAAGTATTTGAAGAAGAGATGTTTTTACTTCTTCTATTTTTTCCCGGAAGTTTTCATAGTAAGCAATGGTATCCATTCCTGTTTTTCTTTCCATCTCCAGCAGGGAGGTTACAGAATTATCACGACTTTCCTTTTTTTCAATGAACATTCTGATAGTTCCGCCGTGAATAGGAACGCGTTTTATTCTGTTTAGAAAAAGTCCGTGCCTTCTGAAAAGTTTATCAAGAGCTGTAACCGAAAAATAACATAAATGCTGGTGGTAAATTGTATCAAATTCGCAATGTTCAACCAGATCATAAAGATATGGTGCTTCAATAACCGCCAGGCCGTTCTCTTTTAATAGAATACCGATACCTTCCGTAAATCCGTTTAAGTCGGGAACATGCGCAAGTACGTTATTGGCAAGAAAAACATCCGCAGAGATAGAATCATCACGCAATTTAACGGCAAGCTCTTTTGTGAAAAAAGTATTCAGAGTTCGGATTCCTTTCTCATTAGCCGCTTTTGCCTGAGCTTCTGCCGGATCAATTCCGAGAACAGAGATACCTTTTTCCGTAAAGTTTTTCAGCATATATCCATCGTTGCTTGCGGCTTCAACAACAAGGCTGTTTTCATCCAATCGCTTCTCGCTTATTATATCGAGGGCGCTGTTTCTGAAATGATTAAGAAGATATTCGCTTACTGAAGAGAAATAAGGATAATTTCTGCAGAAAAGAATTTCGGGTTTAACAGATTCGAGTATTTGAACAAGAGAGCAGTTCGGACAAAAAGCGAGGCTGAGAGGTACTTTTATTTCGCTGCCGGCGAGCATTTCTTCAGTCAATAGTGCATCGGCCAGAGCAGTCTCGCCGAATTCAATTACAGTTAATAAGCTGCCTGACCCGCAGGAACGGCATTTGGAAGTTTTCTCGTACATAATATTTTTATCCTTTCCATCTAAGAGTTTCATCTATCTTTCCGCTCGCAATCAATTCTTTTATATGAGCAATTCTCTGGTATTTAGGACCCTCAAATTCTTCAAGCTTCAAACCTGTGCTTCTATAGCTTTCCAGAAGTTCAACAGCACCTGTCCGGGCAGTCCACTGCGGATCAAAATCAGGGAGTTCTTTTTTGATTAGACTGCAATCCACACGGTAATTGCGCTTATCAGGACCGGCATCTGAAGCAAATTCGATTTCGCAGTAAGGCACTGTTTGTTTGACAATATCGGCAATTTCCCTGATTCTGTAATTATCTTCAATTCGTCCGACATTAAAAGCCTTATTATGTATTTTTTCAACCGGAGCTTTAAGAACGGCAATAAAAGCCCTTGAAATGTCTGCAATATGAACTATCGGCCGCCAAGGAGTGCCGTCACTTTTAATATATACTTTCCCTGTAGTAAATGCCCAGGCTGTGAGATTATTTAACACCAGATCGAATCTTAATCTTGGCGATACTCCGTATGCAGTTGCATTTCTAAGGAAAGTGGGACTAAAATTGTCATCGGCTAATTTAGATACATCCTGCTCAACCATTACTTTAGATTTACCGTAGGGAGTAACAGGATTAAATTCGGAATTTTCAGTAAGAAAATCATCACCGCCGGCTCCGTAATTACTGCAGGAAGAAGAAAAAACAAAACGCTTTATTCCTGCCTGTTTGCATAATCCGGCAAGTTTAACTGAAGCTTTGTGGTTAATTTCATAAGTTAGTTCCGGATTAAGATTACCCAGAGGGTCGTTCGATAGTCCGGCAAGGTGAATCACTGCATCTATGCCTTCAAGGTCAGATAATTCCGCATCTCTGATATCTTTTATTATTTCGGGAACATCAGCTATTCCGCCACCGAAAGAGCAGGCACGAAAAAGATCGCTGTCGTACCCTTTTACTTCAAATCCTTCTGCCAAAAGCATCGGAACCATTACTGTTCCAATATACCCTTTATGTCCGGTTACAAGTACTCTCATTTAATCCTCCCATTTTTTCCAAGGGGCATTACCCTTTTGCCATAAATTTTCCAAAATATATTTTTCCCTTAATGTATCCATGCATTGCCAGAATGAATTATGCATATAGGCAACAAGCTGTCCCTCAGATGCAAGTGTTTCCATCGGTTCTTTTTCCCATTGAGTGGAATCACCTTCAATGTAATCAAAAATTTCAGGTTCAAGAACGAAGAAAGCGCCGTTAATCCACCCTTCGGCAGTTTGCGGTTTTTCCGAAAATTCATTCACCATTCCGCCTTCTCCAATGTTCAGATGACCATATCTTGCAGGAGGACGAACGGCAGTAAGAGTTGCATATTTACCGTGCGACTTATGGAATCTCAGAAGGTCGTTAAGATCAACATCAGAAACACCATCGCCCCAGGTAAGCATAAAAGTTGAATTACCTACATAATCTTTAAGTCTTTTAATTCTGCCGCCGGTTAAAGTATTTAATCCTGTTTCAACAAGATCAATTTTCCAGGCAGGTCTGTTTGTATGGTCTGAACTTACTTTCCCGTTTTTGTAATCAACACTAAGATTGCCGCTTAGTGAGAGTGAATCCACCATATATTTCTTAATATACTCGCCCTTATATCCCAGAGCGATTATGAAATCGCGATAACCATAGTAATCATACTGCTTCATAATGTGCCAGAGAATCGGTTTTCCGCCGATTTCAACCATAGGTTTAGGTTTTATTTCGGTTTCTTCTGCCAGGCGTGTACCATGTCCGCCGGCTAAAATTGCTACTTTCATAATTCTCCTTTCTTAAAATTCCCTGCCGGTAAATCTATACAGCAGGCCTTTAATTAAATCAGCTCCCAGACTTTTACTCCAGAATAAAGTCCAGAGAGCTATATGCAGATAACATTTAATTTTTTCGGAAATTCCGATCTCAGTTCTTTTAACCGAGCGCATAAATTCAGCAAGCCATCTCCATCGCGGGTACTGAACCTTTCCTTTAAGAGAAGGATCGAACCAGGCAAGACGCTGAGAAGGTTTTGGATTCATTTTAGTTGACATTTTAGCGTGGCGTCTTCTTAGAAAAAGATATTCCCCGACCTCGCAGAATACACCAAGAAGAGACAATTCTGCCAGGAGAGTCATATCAGATGTCGGAAATTTGGCAATCAGAGGCGTTTTGGCTAGTTCGCTTGATTTTATCAAACCAAAAACCGGGTCGCAGTGAATTGTGTGATAGCGAAAAATTTTTAAAAATTTGCCGAATCTTTCAGCAGGAGAAGGGGAGTCAAGAACAAGTTCGTCTTTAACTTTTTCCTGCATGTTACCGGTTTCATCAATAATTATTCTTTGAGTATAGCAAAGAACAGCATTCTCATTTTGAACAAGTTTTTCCAGACATTTTTCAATATACTCAGGTTCATAACAGTCGTCGTGTGCAGCCCACTTAAAGTATTTTCCTTCAGAAAGACGGAATACTTTGTTATAATTTTCAGCCGCTCCCAGATTTGTGCTATTGCGGAAATACTTAATTCTGGAATCTTTTTCCGCATAGTTCAGGCAGATTTCAGCCGTTTTATCCGTTGAAGCATTATCAGATATAATTATTTCAAAATCACCGAAGGTCTGCCTTAACAAAGAATCCATAGTTTCAGCCACAAAATCTTCCCCGTTGTAAACAGGAAGGCCGATACTAACAATCGGTTTACCCATAAAATGACTTTCCCTAAATATGTACAAATTTATGAATAAAAGAGTACTTATCCAAATTAAATTGTGATGAATAAGTCTGAAGCCGGATTTGTGTGATTTGAGTTTTATCTTAGTGACGAGTAACAGGGTAACAAAGGTATATATGTTTAAATAATCGGTATTCCTTAAATTTGTAATAAAAACAAAAAGAATGATACGCCGATATGATGCAGATATCAGAAAATAGCGAGAATTGATTTAATTAATGATTACAAGAAAAAATAAACATAAGAAACTGTTGAGTGCCTTGATGGAAAGATTTTGACCCAGAGTGATTTTGGGAAAAGGATACCGAAAAAACAAAGGCCTGATAATTGCTATAGTAAAGCATATCGATATGGAGCAGCAAGCAATGATTAAAAAAATAAAATATCTTCTGAATCCGGTAATAATAGTTGCTATAATATTTCTGATATATCTTTCACCCCTGGATACTTTTTGGAGGAATGAAGAGCCTGTCCGGATATACTTTGCTGATCACATTTCCGAAGCACACAAAACAATTATAAATAAATTTAATAAGCTTAATAAAGGGGAAATAGAAATTATTCCCATTCATATTCCTTTCGAAAAATTTACAACCAACGAAAGAAAAGAAATAATTTCCCGAAATCTCAGAGGAAGCGACGGCCTTGATATTATTGCTATAGATCAGATATGGATTCCCAGATTTTCAAAATGGGGTGCCCCGCTTGATATTTATTTTAATGAAAATGAAATTGGCAATATACTTCCTCAAGCTATTTCTCCTTGTTATATAAACGGACATCTTATGGCTGTCCCAATTCAGACTGATATTTCCGTTATGTATTACAGAAAAGATCTCCTTAAAAAGAATTTCTCTGAAGAAGTAATTAAGGAAATTCAATCCGGTAAGCCTATTACCTGGGAGTATTTGTCAGAACTTAATAAAATAAAGAAGACTAAAACCCCCTTATTCATTTTTACTGCAGATGATTATGAAGGATTGGTTTGCAGCTATATAGAAAATCTTCATCAGCTTGGCGGAAAGCTGATAGAAAACGGAAAATTAAAGCTAACTTCTCCTGCTTCAGTTGAAGCTCTGAAGATACTTAAAAGATTATTCACTGAGGGTATTACACCCGATACAGCTCTCTCTTTCAGAGAGAATAGTGCTTTCAGATATTTTGCTGAAACAGGGGCAGTATTTAACAGAGGCTGGCCAAGTTTACTATATGATTACAACAGTTTATTCGCGGATACCGGACAGTCGGGGAATATAGGAATAATGCCCCTTCCTTTTCCTGAAACCGGAACTCAGCTTTATATCACAGGAGGCTGGCATATAATGATTTCCGCAAATTCGAAAAAGAAAGATGAAAGTGCCGAGTTTGTAAGGTATCTGCTTTCGGAAGAGTCTCAAAAAACATTGTATGAAAAACGCGGTCATATTCCCGTTAACATGAAAGTACTTAATAATGATAGTTACAACATAAATAATTCTGATATTCCTTTCTATAAAAAGCTTATTGAGAAAGGCACAAACAGACCGGCAATTGAAAACTACACAAAGATATCGGCAATTATTTCATATTATATTGTGCGGACTCTTAAGAATGAATTAGACCCAGAAACAGCATTGGCAATTGCAGAACAGAAAATACTATATGATGAAATTCCACTAAGGTAATATAAATGGATAATAATCAGAAAATTCAATCCTTTAAAAACAGATTCAAGATTAAACATTTTACAATTATAATTACTGTACTCTTATTGTTTCAGTTAGGGATGTCATATATTAATAATAAATCCGTTGACAGACTCTTTATTAGGGCTAACGATTGGTACAGGAAAGATTCAGCCGAAAGACTTGCAAATGTTATTACAACATCTCTTGAACTTCTTATTGAAAGAGTTGATAGTACAGATTCATCGAGTAAAAATATAAAATCGGAAATGATTCAATCCTTTAATATTATTATGGGTCAGCAGATTTTAAAACAGAGAGTTGATGAGATTATTTTGATTATGGAGAAAGGCAATAAAGTTTATTTCCTTGAGAACGGTTTGAAACTATACGAATATTTGTATGAATCTAAAAGGGAAGATAAGGTAATTGATGAAAATCTAAAAAGGCTTTACCTTAATACAAAGGATTCAGTTTATAGAAAAGAAAGAATAATAACACTAAATTCCGGCGAGAATAGTTATCATATTTTTGTTCCTTTTGTTCCCCGGGGAGAATTCTCTGGCACTTTGTATCTGAAGTTTGTTCCCGATCTCTCGGTTATTGAAGATGAAATATCATCAGGCTACAAGACAACTGCATATCTGTATATATCTTTCATAATTATCGGACTTGTAATACTGTATTATATTACATCCTATACAATAAAGGAAAGGGATATTGCTCAGGAACTATTCTATGAAGAAAGCAAAAAAAATATGCGGAGAGAAATAATTTCAGAGAACGAGGCTTTATTCACAAAAAGGATTTATCATACACATCATAAAGCCGAAAAAATAATGGGTTTTATAAAGAAAGATGTTTTGAAGTTTGAAAAGAGCGAGTTAAGGGAAAAGATTATTAAATACTCCAATTTCATTTCACGGGTTATATACGATATGAAATCTTATGACCCGCCACTGCAGACAATAAGAAGCCCGCTTTTTCGTACAGATATAAATGAAGTACTTGTTTTTATTATTGATAATATATTCAGAAGAACAATAAGCGATCCGGAGAATCCTGATTTCAGGCTTAGTTCAGACCCCGCCTTTCCGATACTTTCTGTAAATGAATATGTTATTTGGGAAATTGTTGAACCAATAATCCAGAATGCAATAGATCATAATTCGAACGATGGGTTGATTATTGAAATATCAACAATATATAAGAAAGATGAGAAAACCGGTTTTATAATAATTTCGGATAACGGAACCGGAATCCAAGAATCACTGCTCGAAAAAAACGAAAACAGCATACAAAAGATATTCCTTGAGAATACGAGTACAAAAAAAACTGATGGAAGAAATCAGGGTTACGGATGCTATATAGCTTACACATTAGCAAATATTCGATGTGCATGGAATATAATTGCAGAAAACAACATTAACGGCGGTGCCCGTTTTACTATAACAATTCCAATCAGAGGTTAAAAAATGGATGCGGAAATTAAGAAAATAAAAATTCTTTTAATTGAAGATGAAGATTACGACATTGAACGTGTAAATAACACAATTGAACCTTTTGCTGAAAAGCTGATGATCACAACAACAGTTAAGAATGGAAATGAAGCTTTAAGGTTAATCCGGTCCCAGCCCGGAATGTATGATGTTGTAATTATGGATTATCAGATTTCAAGCGGCATAATGGGAGAAGAACTGATTTCTAAAATAAGAATGGAAGAACCCTCGCTTCAGATAATTGTAATAACAAAACTTACCATTAATATAAATAATCTTGAATTTGCAAATAATCTTGTGAATGCCGGTGCGTTCTGGTACTGCACAAAATACCCGGGCGATATGGATTATATATATCAGCCAACCGATTTTGCAATGGCAATTTATAATGCGTTCCAGAAAAAACAATTGCTTTTGGAAAAGGCTAAATCCAGCAAAAAAATAAATGATGGAATAAATGAAATACTAGAGACGAAAAGAATAATCGGAATATCACCACAGATAAAGAAATTAGAAGAAAGGATAGAAAAATGTGCGGGGAGCAGCGCCAATATACTCATTCAGGGTGAATCGGGGACAGGCAAAGAACTGGTGGCTGCAAATATTCATTACAGAAGCAGCAGGAAATACGAAAACTTTATTGCTGTTAACTGCGGTAGTCTTCCTAACGATCTTATTGAATCAGAGTTGTTCGGGTATGAGAAAGGTTCTTTTACCGGTGCAAATAAAAACAAGGCCGGCATTTTTGAACTGGCGGATAACGGCACAGTTTTCCTTGATGAAATTGCAGACCTTCCGCTTAATGCACAGGTAAAACTTTTAAGGGTTCTCCAGGAAGGAGAAATAGAAAAAATTGGAAGAACCGGAAGATTAAAAGTTAATGTAAGAATTATTGCAGCTTCCAACAGAAGTTTAGCTAAAGAAGTTGAAGCCGGAAGATTCAGAGAAGATCTGTTCTTTAGGCTAAATGTGATTGTGGTGAATGTTCCCGGTCTGGCAGAGCGTGAAGCTGATGTTGAATTGTTAACCAATCATTTTCTCGGCATTTTTGCTTTCGAAATGAAAAGAAACAAACCCTCAGTAAGTCCGGAAGCATTGAAATTACTAAACGAATACAGATGGCCGGGGAATATTAGAGAATTAAAAAATGTAATTCAACGGATGCTGTTCGATGCCGGTGAGAAAATTACTCCTGAAATTGTAAGGTCTTCGGTTGCCGGAGCTCCTGTAAAAAACTTGAGCGATAAAGATTTGTTCGAAACTCTTTTTGAAAAGGAAGGAGTTATTGCATTTAACGAGAGCAAATTCCTTTTCAGAAAAAAATATATTTCTTATGTAAGAAGTATTTGTGAATCGGATGCTGAGGCATCTGAGAAACTTTGTCTTGCACCGCCAAATTTTCACAGAGTGTGCAAAGAGGCCGGAATAAAATAAAGTTATTAAAAATAATAATATTATCTTATTACTTTTAATAATCAGAATAACCATTAGAACTTGTTTATGTAAGTGAATGTAAAGGATTCCCAAATAAAACTTTAAAATATTCCGAAAATTATGATTATAAGCGATTTTAAACCCTATTACAGTAAAGGCACAATAGTTGTCTGAAAGAGTAAAACCGAGGTTAGGGTTTAATCAAAATAATTATTAATTCAAAGAGGTTAAAAATGAGATTTTTATTTACAGCAGTAGTATTTCTTTTATTAAGTACAGAGGCTTTTAGTCAGATACCGGTTCACTTCAAAGTGGATATGAATGTTCAGATAGCTGAAGAGAGATTTAATCCCGTTTCAGACTTTGTGGTTGTTCGGGGCGATTTCCAGATTGATGCAGGCGATGCTGCTAACTGGAGTGATAATTTCTTTCTTATGTCCGATGATGATCATGATAATATCTATAATATTACAATTAATATGGGAACGGAGTTTATCGGTAACAATTATTTATACAAGTTTGTAATTAATGGATCCAATTACGAAGGCTTTCAGGGCGATAGACCGTTTACTCTTACCGAACCGGAAGTTGATCTTCCTGTAGTATTTTTCAATAACGATGAAATAGCAAATACAATTGTTACGAATACCTTTTATTTTAGTGCTGATTTATCGCAGTTTATAGTTGACGGCGATTTTGATGTTTACCAGGATGAAATACATGTTGAAGGTTTGGATTGGGACGGGTTAGGAGAAGTTGTTGGAGGTGACAGAGTTTGTATTCCTTATGCATTAAACCCATCTTTATACGAAGCTGAACTTTCTGTTAAGGGTGTACTTGGGGATTCAACTCGATGGAAATTCAGAGCTTATCCAGAAAACAGATGGGGTAACTTCGGAGGATGGGAGACTACTCCGGATAGATGGATTAAGTTTGAGGAAGATGGTTCTTTTATTGAGCTTCCGGTTGTTTCTCCAAGCATAGTTCCCTTAAAAGGCCCTTTAACGCAGGATGTAACAGTTCTATTTGCAGTAAATATGAATGGTGCAGTAAACAGATTTAATTATGAACCAATTCCAGTTGATGAAATAAATTATGTGGGAATAAAAGGCAGCGACAGTCTTTTCGGAAGCTGGGGAGGATCATGGAATATGTCTGATACTTCAAGCGGGCAAATCTATCCATTAAATGATGACGGAATCAACGGCGATAAATCAGCAGGTGATAATATTTGGTCTGCCAATGTTGTTTTTGCAAAAGGCCATACACGCGATGCCATAATGTTTAAATTCTGTGCTAATTACCCGGGGGCAAAAGAGGCTACAACCGGAACCAATTATTTGGATAATGAAATGCCTGGCGGTTCCGACCATTCATACATTCTTAAAGACATTCCGACCCAGGAAGTTAGTTTTATTTTTGGTACAAGAGAAGAAGTATCGGTAGAGGAATTGGATTTACCTATTTCGAAGAGTTTCTCTTTGGAACAGAACTATCCCAACCCTTTCAATCCGGAAACAGTAATCAGATTTAATTTACCATCACAGTCAGCAGTTACTCTGAAAGTCTATAATGTTTTAGGACAGGAAGTTTCAACACTGATAAATTCAACAATAAGTGCCGGCTATAAAGAAGTAAGATTTAACGGTGCCGGACTAAGCAGCGGTATTTATTTCTATACTTTGCAGGCAGAAGGTTTTAGCCAATCACATAAAATGGTTTTATTAAAGTAATTTTCAGCTTTTATTCAATATCATAAGATGAGGAGTATATGAACAAATTTTTAACTTTTACAGTTTTTATTCTATTCTGTGTTACAGTTTCAGGAGCTGATATTAAGTCACTCAGTACTGATAAAGCATCTTATTCACCACTTGATACAGTAACTTTTAATCTGGAATTAAATACAGGCTTTGAAGGGAATAAATTTGTTATTACTATTCTTCATCTTATTGATACTGTTGAAATTATTGAAATAATACCCGATGGCGGACTAAATATAACTTGGAAATGGATTGCCCCGGCAGAAGACTATAAAGGATATCTTGCAGAAGTAAATTTTCTGAATGATAATACACTTATTGAAAAAGGAACAATAGCAATAGATGTTTCCTCGGAATGGAAGAAATTTCCGAGATATGGATTCCTTTCAAAATTTGGTTTCAAATCCGATACAGAAATAAATAATATAATATCGAATCTGAACCGGCATCATATTAACGGAATTCAGTTTTATGACTGGCAGTATAAGCATCATCTGCCCCTGAAAGGAAGTCCAGAATCACCGGCTTCAACCTGGTTAAATATTGCAAATGAAACAGTGTATTTTTCAACTGTTCAGAAATATATTGACGCTGCTCATAGTTATAATATGAAAGCAATGAATTACAATCTGCTTTACGGAGCTTATCAGGATGCCAGGTATGACGGAGCAGATGACAAATGGAGATTATTCAAAGATAACCAACACCAGACGCCGGATTTCCATGATTTACCCGATAATTGGGCCAGTGATATTTATCTGATGGATATTTCGAATCCTAAATGGCGTTCGTATCTTTTGAAAAAAGAGAAGGATGCTTTTAAAGCTCTTAGTTTTGACGGATTCCACATAGATCAGTTGGGAGGCAGGGGGAGTATTTATAATTACGATGGAACGGCTGTGGAATTATGGCAGCATTTTACGGGTTTTATTAATGAAGCAAAAGATTCCCTCAAAAACATAATGGTGATGAATGCAGTTGGTCAGTACGGACAGAAAGAAATTGCAGCAGGTGATGTTGATTTCCTATACACTGAACTTTGGGGCGATGGAACTTTCAATGATTTAATTAATACGGTTAAACAGAACCAGTCGTTCGGGATTTCCAAGAAACTCAATTCGGTTCTCGCAGCATATATGAATTACAATCTGGCAAAAAAAGGTACCGGATTTTTTAATACTCCAGGCATTTTGCTCGCCGATGCAGTCATTTTTGCCTCCGGTGGGTCTCATTTGGAATTAGGCGAGCATATGCTGAATAATGAATACTTCCCAAACAGCAATCTCCGGATGACTTCAGAATTAAAAAACAGGCTAATCAATTATTATGATTTTATGACTGCTTATGAAAATATTTTAAGGGATGAAGTTAGTGATGTTGTATTTTCAACTTATTCAAATATCGAAACTATCCGAACATATTTTCAGTTAGGTTCTGTTTATAAACTCAGCAAAATAAAAGGGGATAATATAATTATACATCTTATAAATTTTAAGAACTGCAGCACTCTTGAATGGAGAGATACCGAAGGTACTCAGACTCATCCCGGGTTTATTCAGGAATTGTCTGTCCGAATTCCTCTAAAAGGAATTGAGGTTGAGAAAGTTTGGGCGGCTTCTCCTGATATTAACGGCGGAGTACCTCAGATTCTAAACTATACGGCAGTTAATGATACTCTTAAACTTGTGGTACCTTCAATTGAATATTGGACAATGCTGGTAATTAAACGAAAGAATTCTGTTGGGATAGGGAATACAGAAAGCAATAAAGTACTTGATTTCAGATTGTCTCAGAATTACCCTAATCCTTTTAATCCGGCAACAACAATAGAATATTCAATCCCGTCCGGTGCAGAGACGTTGCAGGCAACTTCTCTGCGTGTGTATGATATATTAGGCAGAGAGGTAGCTGTTCTTGTAAACCAAAAACAACCGGCCGGAAATTACGAAGTTAAATTCGATGCTTCCGGACTCGGTTCAGGAATGTATATATATAGGCTAAAGTCCGGCAGCTTCTCGGATTCAAAGAGGATGATGCTGGTAAAATAGTGACAGGGTACAGAGTAACAGAGTTGGGGGCAGGCGTAAAGTGTCTGCCCTTTTTTTTGGCCGCCCGGTGCTTTAAGGTTCTCGAAGGCAGATTAAGATATTTACCACAGAGCAATCGTGAAGCGAAACACGTGACGAGAAAAGAATTTTGATAATACAGATGAATCAGCACCGTAGGTGCGAAATGTTAATAGCACAATATAACCTCCATAAACTTTTAAGCTCCGGCGGAGCGACACTATGCCATATTGCAGTATTAGTGATTTCAGCCAATAAATCCTGTAAATCATTAAAATCATAAAACCCGGGTTCAGACTTTCACAATTACATAATAAAAATAAAATACAGAGTTATAACTAAATAAAGCTTGCATTCTGTTTTTTTTTTTTTATTATAGCACGAAAAATTTACAGATATTGTAAAATACAGAATCGTCTATAAATAAAATATTTAGGGGTTATATGAGAAAACTTTTCTTTCTTTATTCATTTATTTTTCTGGTTTTTACAACAATTGCCTGTAAAGAAAATCCTATTGCACCTCCTCCCCCTGATAATGGTATAAACAATAAAGAATTTATTTGGACTGTGGATACTTTGTTTCATCCGGAAGGGTTCGGTATGTTCCCTACAGGTATCTCCGGCACTTCACCGCAAGATGTGTGGGTTAGTGCAATTAACTCTGTAAGACAAGGTGAAATCTACCATTTTGATGGAAAAAAATGGGAAAGGAAATCACCTGTAGCTTTTTTCAATTTCCAAATAGTTGATATAAAAAGTTTTGATGAAAAAACAATATTTGCTATAGGTTTTAAATATTGGTTTGATCCGGAACTAAGATTAAGCGGAGTGATATTCAAATATAACGGTATTAAATGGGATATAGTAGTAGAAGATGTTGTCGATGAAAGTTTCCTTCAATATATATATGGGAGTAATAAGAATGATATTTGGGTCACAGGAGGTCATGGTGTTCTATGGCATTATGATGGAAGTGTCTGGGAAAAAGAAATTTACCGAAAAGAAAGGACCCACGGCCCGATAATAAGTTTTGCAGACGGTTCTGCATATATGGCAAGCGAACATTATGAGAATGAGATGGGAGACACAACCTACTTTTATTTTTCAAAATATTTGAATGGGGTATGGCGGGATATAGATTCATCTTTGGTTCCGTTTTATGACGGGTTTAACCATTATTCAAAATTCGGAGGAACTGCGATGTGGGGGACTGCGCCGAATAATTTATACAATTCGGGAGGAGCTGTTTGGCATTATAACGGGAACGATTGGAAGCATCAAATCAGCATTAATTCGATTCAAGACATAAAAGGAACCTCGGAAAATGATATTTACGCAGTAGGGTATTCCGGGAGTATTGGGAGGTATAATGGAGAAAAATGGTATGAAATTTTTGAATACTCTAAAACGACAGCCGATTTTCTTGCAGTAATGCCATTTAAGGAAGAAGTTTTCATAGGAGCTGCATACAGAGGTGATACATATATAGTAAGAGGAAAAGTTAAATAAAAAAAAACAACAATAAAAAAATCCACCTCAGAGTTGCACCTCTGAGGTGGTAATCGTGCAATAATTACATCGTCCTGGAAGACTATCAGCAACAAATATGCTGCCGGATGTTTTTTATTTGCACGGTTTAAATATACAAATAAACGATGTATTATTTAAACCCTTAGGGAGGGAAAATGAAAAAAACAGTACTTCTTTTTATCTTTGCTTTGTTATGCATCCCCAATTATTTAAATGCCTACGGTTTCGGAACGCACGCCAGACATTTCGATATTATTAAAAGTCTTAATCTTCCCGGATCGTATTTGGCATTAATTGAATCGCCCTATTACAAGCCATACTTTATTTACGGTTCAATATTTCCTGATATACAATATGCCGTAAATTATAAAAATTCGCTTGGTAAACTGGAAGAGCAAGTCTTAAATAACGATAACAAAAATGTTTTGGAAGGGCTTACTTATAAGTTTTTGGTGGATAAAATTCCTGATAATGATTATGTATTCGGATTCGATACTCACCACGATAAATATGGATTGGCCTTTGCAGAATATTTATTCACTCAGGCAGGGCTTACTGATCCTCCGGGCCCTGATCCTGGTCTGAATGGCAAGGAGGAATCTCGAAACAGGAAAATTGCCTTTGCATTAGGTTATTATGCGCATCTCGCAGAAGATATTGCATGCCATAATTTTTTAGTTCCAAGAATAACGGCACAACTGGATCTGGGTGATTTTGAATTAGTAAGGAATTCTT
>CAZOZP010000012.1:0-60358 GCA_964584325.1 uncultured Melioribacteraceae bacterium | reverse complement strand
AGGCTGTCCACATCGCTTTCATCCTTTACATTAAGGATTGCTTCAATCGATTTATTCAGAAGATCAGAATAGCGCTTCATATCCTTGCCATCATCGGTTTCTTCATTGAAGGGCTCATACACCCCTTTAATGGGTTCACTTTTTCCTTTGCAGAGGGTGCGAAGAATATCCAGTGTGTTTTTCACATTAAGATGATTTGAAAGTACTGAACCATCGGCTTTGATATAAACCAGATAAAAAGGGTGGAGCTGGTTAGTCTTATCGATATTGATACCGTTGTTGATATTTTTTAACACAAAGACAACCCCTTCATCAATCCCTCGCTCTTCATCCTTTTTGCAAACGGTGTTCATACCGTTTGCAACCGTTTCCAGAGAGCCGTTTTCTTTAATATAGTTTACCAAATCCATACGGAAATCGTTCAGACCAAGATCAGTAATTGAAACGCCGGAACCCATATCTTCAATATCAACTACTTCTTCCTGAAGTTTTTCAAGCTGCTTCTTTCTGAAAAGCAAGTCTGATGATTTATTGGTAAGCACATTATCTTCACCGGTAGCAGTAGCATCCACCATGAACATCTTGCTTTCGACCCTGTTTTTTAGATTGATATAGTCATCCAGTGAAAGTTGAGGCCAAAAATTGATCAGTTGAATATCCTTATTGATAGACCCGATGCGGTCAATTCGGCCAAAACGCTGAATAATGCGTACGGGATTCCAGTGGATATCATAGTTGATAAGGGTATCGCAATCCTGCAGATTTTGCCCTTCCGAAATACAGTCCGTTGCTATCAGGATATCAATTTCAGGTGCCTCTTTATTTCGGCGTTCTTTGGAACGGGGCGAAAAGTTAATCAGGAGGTTGTTAAAACTATTGTCTATATTCAGGGTGCACTTGTTGTTATCGGAGCCGGTAATTTTTGCACTGGCCAGATTGTGTTCATTTTGAAAGTGCTCGGCAATGTTTTTATAAAGATAGTTCACAGTGTCGGCAAAGGCACTGAATACAAGGACTTTCTTATTTCCCTGATTTATGGGATTTTCCAGTTTTTTCTTGATGAATGTTTTCAAGTCTTGCAATTTGGTATCATGCTCGGGGGTTACTTGGAGCATCTCTTTATATATGGCCTTGGCTACCAGAATATCCGCTTCCAGATCCTGTTTCCAGCCGCTGGTATTCATATCGGCAAGTTTTACGCGCACCTTACCGCCAACACTCATCTCATCGTTCTGCCAATCATCACTATCAGCATCTAAATCAATATCATTCAGCTGGTTAGCTTCTGCAAAACCATCTCCGCCATTTTTCTCAAATGCCGTAATCTGCTCAATGGTATTTTCATTCGCTTTGATAAACTTGCTCAGGGTAATACGAAAAGAATCAACCGAACTTTCCAGGCGTTTTAACAGGTTCACCCTCATTAAGGTTTGCAGGCTTTTCTCGCGGTGCGACTGTTTGAAACTGACTCTTTCGTTAATGTTGGTGTCGTATAAATCGCTGTAAAGCTGTCTTTTATTGTCGAGAATGTATTCTGTAGGTGAATAGATTGCCAGATTAAGGCGTGAAAGCTCAGTATATAGCTCGGATATTTCGATAAAGCCTTCAAGGTCGGTAATATTTGCATGGTGTGTAATAGGCTTCAAGCGGTTAGGGAACTTGCCAATTTTATTTATGTCGTAATATTTCTCGATATGTTTGCGGCTTCTGGCAATCGTAACGCTATCCAGCAGTTTGAAAAAATCAAAGTTGCTGCTTAGGCTTTTAAGCAGAGCCTGGCTGGTGCGCTCATCCAGTGGTAATTTCGCCCAATCATTAAATGTTTTCTGGGCATTTTTCAAAATATTTTCAACGGATTTTTCAGTACCCATTCTTTCATCAGCTATGCCCGTTTCACCTTCCCAGGCAAGGGCAAGCTGATTCTTTAAATCGGTAAAACGATTGTTTACCGGAGTTGCGGAAAGCATCAGGACTTTTGTTTTTACCCCTTTACGCATAACATCATTGAGAAGTTTCTGATAGCGGGTCAATCTGTCTTTACGGGGATCATTATTTCTAAAGTTATGGGATTCATCAATAACCACCAAGTCATAATTACCCCAGTTGATTCGTGATAAATCTATTCCGTTTGATTCACCTTTTTCCCTGGATAAATCTGTATGATAAAGAACATCATAATTAAGGCGATCCTTAATAAGTGGATTGTCTTCATAATTATTTAAGAAGGTCTGCCAGTTGTCTCCCAGTTTTTTAGGACAAAGAACCAGAATGGAACGATTTCTTTCCTGATAATATTTAATTACACCTAAAGCAGAAAAGGTCTTTCCAAGTCCGACACTATCGGCGAGAATACAGCCGTTATGCCGTTCAAGTTTGTTGATAATACCAAGTACTGCATCACGCTGAAAATCGTATAGCTTATTCCATACTACTGATTCTT
This sequence comes from uncultured Melioribacteraceae bacterium, assembly GCA_964584325.1. Taxonomy (GTDB): domain Bacteria; phylum Bacteroidota; class Ignavibacteria; order Ignavibacteriales; family Melioribacteraceae; genus CAZOZP01. The sequence goes on along the minus strand of CAZOZP010000012.1, from coordinate 57,918 downwards.
TAAAGCCTGTTTTTTCATTCGCCAGTTCATCTTCCGAAATATCTTCTAAAAACTCATCGAAAATATTGTACAGTATCAAGTAATAAATAAATTCCGGTGAATTCTCTTTGTAGAGATTTGCAATATAGTCTGTGACCTCATTCGTCACATCCTTTAATACCTTCTCATCACTCCATATTTCGCTAAAGTTCTGTATATATTGTTTGGTAGTTTCAAAGTCATCGGTCTTAATAATTTGATGAAGGATTGAATTATCTTTTTCGTATCCAAAGCCTGCGCTGCTGAATTCGTTTATTCCCATATACACAAAGCTGTTTTCTTTATCTATAAGAGTAGTATGTGGCTGTATATATTTATTTCCGGGATTTGTTTTGAACGATACCTTTTGTTCAATCCATTTCTTGCACTCTTTAGCAATTGCCTTCCCTTTTAGCTCATTCTTCAGGTTGATTTCAAATTCAGTTCCGCTGATTGACTTTTGTCTAACACTGGAATTGAGCTGAAACTGTTTCTGTTCTCTGTTTTTTTTATCGAGTTCAATAAAAGTAGGGTCAGTAAAAATAAAACTAAGCGAATCTATTTTTTTCAGTTCAACTTTAAGTGCTTCAAAACCGTATATAGAAAAAATACCGGCTGCAACCTGGAGTTTTGTTTCCTTTTTAATGCATTTCTTTAAATCGTCACCAACTTTTTCTGTTTTATTATTAAAACTTTTAACCATCAGAAGTCTCAGGCAAATTAATTCAAGAATAATTAAAAAAAAGTCGTTCTGTATTTTTTTTTGATAAATTGACTATCGACAAAATGACTCAAGTGTTAATCGACTAATTGTATAAATCAATTAACCATTCCAAATCAAAAAATATGAATATCTACAATAATAATAAAGAAGATATTATGATATTTATTTATAAAAATACCAAACTATCAGCAATCCATTCTTAACTTTGATTATTCTCTCAAAAAACAGTTTTTCTCTAAGATAAAAATGTTCAGATCTCGGAAGTAGGGAAGTAGTTCCGGAAGTAGTTTTAGGAAAAAACAGAGTAAATTAAGTCATTTTATCAAAATAAATCCCTTTCCCCCCATAAAGCAAAAACCCCTGAAGTGCTTATTCTTCAGGGGTTTTGTTGTACACCCGTAGGGAGTCGAACCCCAAACCTTCTGATCCGTAGTCAGATGCTCTATCCAATTGAGCTACGGGTGCAAATTTCAGAAACGAAATATAATACTCAGCGAAATTGTAATCAACTTTATTGTGATATTAAATGAATATTCTTCTTCTGCCTAAATATTCTTATCACTTTATTAAAAATATATTGCTTGTTCTAAATATTTTTTTTTAGATTTGTAATAGTAATATTGATAGTCGGGTAGAGAGTTGAAAAGCCGCAATTCTGACATAAATTCATACTACAATCAGAAATCAAACCTGTTGCTTCTAAGACACTGCCCTGATCATTAAATGCCATTCAAAGATTTCATAATACTTATTTTTAGAAAGGAGACAGATTATGTGCGGTATAGTTGGATATATCGGTCATAGGAAATGTGTGCCTGTTATTATTGAGGGACTTAAACGTCTGGAATACAGGGGATATGATTCGGCAGGAATCGGTACCATTATTAACGATAAATGCCATGTTGTTAAGCAGGTAGGGAAAGTTTCTGTGCTTGAAGATAAGCTTGAAACGGAAAAAATTAATACCAGTATCGGTATCGGACATACACGATGGGCTACTCACGGTATCCCTTCGGAAAATAACGCTCATCCGCATTCCAATAATGATAATTCTCTTATTGTTATTCATAACGGAATTATTGAGAATTACTCTACTCTTAAGAAAGCTCTTATTCAGGAAGGATATAAATTTGTAAGTGAAACCGATACTGAAGTTCTTGCACATCTTATAGACAGAGTGCTTAAGAAAGGTTACGGGTTGTTTCAAGCTGTGAGACTTGCTCTTAACGAAGTAGAAGGAACTTACGGTATTGCAGTTCTTTATTCAAAAGAACCTGATAAAATAATTGCGGCTAAAAACGGTTCGCCTCTTGTTATTGGAGTGGGGGATGAAGAAAATTTTGTTGCATCTGATGTGTCTGCTCTTATTGCCTATACTTCCAGAGTTGTTTATTTAGAGGATAATGAAATAGCTGAAGTAACCAGCGAACACTTTACTGCAAAAACTATTTTCGATGAGGATATTGAAAAGGAGATTCAGAAGGTTGAAATGAATCTTGAAGAAATAAGCAAAGGCGGATATCCGCATTTTATGCTTAAGGAAATTATGGAACAGCCGGAATCTTTGCGTAATGCTATGAGAGGACGTACTATTCTGGAAGAAGGTATTTCGGTTCTTGGAGGTCTGGTGGGATACGAAGACAGGCTTACCAATTCAGAAAGGATTATTATCTGCGCCTGCGGTACTTCCTGGCATGCGGGTCTTGTGGGAGAATATATGCTTGAACAATTTACGGGAATTCCCGTGGAAGTTGAATATGCTTCTGAGTTCAGATACCGTAACCCTATTGTTCGGAAAACCGATACGATTTTGTTTATTTCACAAAGCGGTGAAACTGCTGATACACTTGCGGCTCTTAAAGAAGCTAAACGCCGCGGAGCACTTGTCTTAGGCATCGTGAATGCGGTGGGAAGTTCTATTGCAAGAGAAAGTGCTGCGGGAGTGTATATCCATGCCGGACCCGAAATTGGTGTGGCTTCAACGAAAGCATTTTCAGCCCAGCTTGTGGTGCTTTCGCTTATTACTCTTCTTATTGCAAGAAGAAAAAGTATGAGTCTGGTGGACGGACAAACAATTATTAAGGAACTTGTATCGCTTCCTGAAAAAGTATCGAAAATTCTTCAGCTTAATAATCATATAGAAAAAATTGCGGCTGAATTTAAAGATGCGGGCAATTTCCTCTATCTTGGAAGAGGATACAACTTCCCGGTTGCTCTTGAAGGAGCTCTTAAACTGAAGGAAATATCCTATATACACGCTGAAGGTTATCCCGCGGCTGAAATGAAACACGGACCAATTGCACTTATTGATGAAAATATGCCCGCTGTTTTTATTGCACCTAAGGATTCTGTTTATGATAAGATTATATCAAACATAGAAGAAATAAAAGCCCGTAAAGGTAAGATTATTGCAATTGCCAGCGAACAGGATAATAAGATAGATTCGCTTGTTGATTATACTATCAAGATTCCGGATACAATCAGAATGCTTATGCCGATTCTTACTGTTATTCCTCTTCAGCTCCTTGCTTACCATATTGCCGTTAAGAAGGGTTTGAATGTTGACCAGCCGAGGAATCTGGCTAAAAGCGTTACTGTGGAATAACAAAATTATTTGAATAGATTAACCGGATACTCTGAGATTGGAATTCACAGAATATCCGGCAAAAATATCAACTGTCTTTTTCATAAACCGGCAATGTAAAACATAGCCAAAAACCGTAAGGAGGATGTATGTCCGGTAAAAATGTTCTGATAATGGGGGCAGCAGGGAGGGATTTCCACAACTTTAATGTCTATTTCCGGGATAATGCAAATTATCATGTAAAGGCATTTACGGCAACTCAGATTCCGAATATCGAAAACAGGACATATCCGCCTGAACTGGCCGGGAAACTCTATCCGGACGGTATAAAAATTTATGAGGAAAAAGACCTGCTGAAGCTGATTGCCGAACTGAAAATTGATGAAGTGGTTTTTTCATATTCCGATGTTTCATTCAATTATGTTATGACGAAAGCTTCAATGGTAAATGCCGCAGGTATTTCCTTCAGACTTTTAGGCGGTAATGAAACTATGATTGCTTCCACTAAACCTGTTGTTGCGGTAGTGGCTGTTAGAACAGGAAGCGGGAAATCGCAGACTTCCAGAAAAATCGTAAAACTTCTTCGAGAAGCAGGGAAGAAAGTCGTTGCTATACGCCACCCGATGCCTTACGGTGACCTTATTAAACAGAAAGTTCAGAGATTTGCAACTTTAGAGGATCTTAAACTGCACAACTGTACTATTGAAGAAATAGAAGAATACGAACCTCATATTGCTTTAGGCGGTATAATTTACTCCGGCGTTGACTACGAAGCTATATTAAGGGAAGCGGAAAAAGAAGCTGATGTTATTCTGTGGGACGGCGGCAATAACGATCTTCCGTTCTATAAATCTGATGTGGTCTTTACAGTGGCAGACCCTCACCGTGCGGGACACGAAATGTACTACTATCCGGGCAACACCTGCCTGAGAATTGCAGATGCCGTTATTATTAATAAGATAGATTCAGCTTCGAACGAAAGCATTCTTAAAGTTATAGAGAATACAAAATCAGTGAATCCTGATGCTGTTATAATAGAAGGAGCTTCGCCGATAACAGTGGATAATCCAAATATCATAAAAGGAAAAAAAGTTCTTGTAGTTGAAGACGGTCCGACACTTACACACGGAGAAATGAAATACGGTGCGGGAACAGTTGCGGCTTGGAAACTCGGTGCAAAGGAAATAGTTGATCCGAGACCCTTTACCGTGAAGTCAATTTCTGAAACATTCGTGAAATATCCGGAAATCGGACAGGTTCTTCCGGCTATGGGTTACGGAGACAGTCAGATGAAGGACCTTGAGGATACAATCAATCGTACGGAATGCGATTCGGTAATTGTCGGAACTCCGATTGATCTTGGCCGTATTCTGAATATAAATAAGCCTTCAACCCGGGTTATGTACGAGCTTCAGGAAATAGGAGCAAACACAGTGGAATCTGTACTTAAGGAAAAAGGCATACTATGAAAAAACTCGCTGTCGTTGCTTTTGGCGGAAATGCCCTGTTAAGGAGCAATCAGAGAGGAACGATTGACGAGCAGGAGAAAAATGTTCTCGAGACCTGCGAGAAAGTACTTGAACTTGTAAAACGCGGATACAATCTTGTAATTACTTACGGAAACGGACCACAGGTAGGTAATATTCTTCTTAGAAACGATGCAGGGTACAATCAGTATAAAATTGAAAAAATGCCTCTTGATATATGCGTTGCCGATTCTCAGGGAGAAATAGGCTATATGATTGAAAGGCAAATGCATAATGCAATGAATGCCGCAGGTATGGATAGAAGCGTTATCAGTCTTATGACTCAGGTACTTGTGGACGGTAATGATCCGGCCTTCGGAAATCCGACAAAACCCATAGGCCCTTTTTATCTTAAAGAAGAAGCCGAACTGCTGGCTTTGGCCAATAACTGGGTGTTTAAGGAAGATCCGCGAAAAAGAGGATGGAGGAAAGTTGTGGCTTCGCCTCCTCCGCTGGATATAATAAATAAGAATGTAATAAAGGAACTTGCCGAGGCAGGTCATATTGTTGTTGCAGCCGGTGGCGGCGGAATTCCGGTTTACAGACACGAAGATAATTATCTTGAAGCAATTGAAGCAGTAATCGACAAAGACCTTGCATCATCTCTTTTGGCTTCCGATATTAAGGCAGACGAATTTTATATACTTACAGATGTTCCTAAAGTATGTATAAACTTCAATACAAAAAAGCAGAAACAGATAGATGTTATGACTATTGCGGAAGCGGAAGGATGGCTTAAGGAAGGACAATTTGCCGAAGGCAGTATGGGGCCAAAAGTAAAAGCGGCAATTAACTTTGTTAAATCAGGCGGCGGTACTACAATTATAACCGAAGCCGGCGGATTAAACGATGCAAAATGCGGAACAAGAATTATTAAAGAAATATAAGAGGTAGAAATGGCAGTAAATATGAAAGGGAAAAGTCTTCTCTCTATCAACGATCTTTCGCTGGAAGAGATTTATGAAATTTTTGACGTAAGTAAAAGTCTTAAGGAAAAACTTTACACAGGTGAATCGCACAGATACCTCGAAGGCCGTACGCTGGGAATGATATTTACAAAACCTTCCACACGTACAAGAATCTCTTTTGAAACCGGAATTTATCAGCTTGGCGGTCTGGGAATGTATTTTGGTCCGAACGATCTTCAGCTTGGCAAGAGCGAAAGTATTGAAGACACAGCCCGGGTTCTTTCAAGATACTTAAGTGCAATAATGATAAGAACATTCGCACATTCGGATGTTGAGAATCTGGCTAAATTCGGTTCGATTCCTGTTATAAACGGATTAACAGACCTTCTGCATCCTTGTCAGGTTCTTGCGGATCTGTTTACGATTCTTGAAAAAAGAAGAAAACTTCAGGGATTAAAACTTGCATATGTTGGCGACGGAAACAATATGGCTCACAGTCTTCTTCACGGATGTTCGAAAGTGGGGATGGACATAGCGATAGCTTCTCCTTCCGGATATATGCCGAACGAACAAATTGTAAACAATGCTCTCAGAAATGCGGCTTATATGGGAAGTAAAGTTGAGATACTTGAAGATCCTGTTGAAGCAGTAAAGAATGCAGATGTTATTTATACCGATGTTTGGGCAAGTATGGGCCAGGAAAGCGAAGCTGCTGAAAGGCGGAAGCATTTTCTGAAATATCAGGTAAATCCGGAGCTTGTTAAAAATGCCAAGGACGATTATCTATTCCTGCACTGCCTGCCGGCACACAGAGGAGATGAAGTAGTAAATGAAGTTGCAGATTCTGCAAACTCCGTAATATTTGATGAAGCAGAGAACAGATTACATGTTCAGAAAGCTGTAATGGCATTGTTGATAAGATAACAGAGTCCGGTGCCTGAGGCGCTCGAAGGCACCGGCAAGCTTATTGGTTTTGGGCAATTTGGAACAGGGCTTCGAGAACCTCAGCCGCCTTCGTTGTAAATATTTTGTAAAATTCTTCACCAAAATAAAAAAAATCCTTAATTTGGCATGGTTTTTTTTTGGTTTTCGGAAATCATAAATAATATAAATCAAGGACTTCAATGGCAAAGAGAGAAGATATCAAAAAAGTTTTAATTATCGGGTCCGGCCCTATTATTATTGGTCAGGCCTGCGAATTTGATTACTCAGGCACTCAGGCATGCAAAGCTCTGAAATCTATGGGTTACGAAGTTGTGCTTGTTAATTCAAATCCGGCTACAATCATGACAGATCCCGATACCGCAGATGTTACCTATATTGAACCATTGAACGAATACGCACTTACCGAAATAATAAAAAAAGAAAGACCCGATGCACTGCTCCCGAATTTGGGCGGACAAACAGGACTAAATCTTTCATCTCTTCTTGCAAAAAAGGGCGTTCTTGAAAAATACGGTGTTAAGATCATAGGTGTTAACATAGATGCCATTGAAAGAGGCGAAGACAGAATTGAATTCAAAAACACAATGAACCGCCTCGGAATAGACATGCCCCGCAGTAAAGCCGTAAACACAGTTGAAGAAGCAGAACTCGTTGCCGAAGAACTCGGTTATCCGGTTGTTATTCGTCCTGCATATACCATGGGCGGAACCGGCGGAGGATTGGTTTATAATCTTGAAGAACTGAGAACTATTGCCGCAAGAGGATTATCTGCAAGTATTGTTCATCAAATACTTGTAGAAGAATCAGTTCTAGGTTGGGAAGAACTTGAACTTGAGGTAGTACGCGATTCAAAAAATCAAATGATTACAGTCTGCTTTATTGAAAACGTTGATGCAATAGGAGTGCATACAGGAGATTCTTTCTGTACCGCCCCTATGCTTACAATAAGCGAAGAACTTCAGCAAAGGCTTCAGAAATATGCATACAGTATAGTTGAAGCAATTGAAGTAATAGGCGGAACAAATGTTCAGTTTGCTCACGACCCGAAGACCGACAGAGTGGTTGTTATTGAAATAAATCCAAGAACTTCACGTTCATCAGCTCTTGCTTCAAAAGCAACGGGATTCCCGATTGCTCTGGTTTCATCTCTGCTTGCAGGCGGACTAACATTGGATGAAATACCTTACTGGAAGAGCGGTACACTCGACAAATATGTTCCTTCCGGCGATTATGTTGTGGTAAAGTTTGCCAAATGGGCATTCGAGAAGTTTGAAGGACTCGAAGATTCTCTTGGAACGCAAATGAAAGCGGTCGGTGAAGTAATGAGCATAGGTAAGAATTATAAAGAAGCATTGCAGAAAGCCATAAGATCACTTGAAGCGGGCAGATACGGATTAGGTTTTGCAAAAGATTTTAACAATAAGTCTTTGGAAGAACTAATGGCATTGCTTAAGGCGCCTTCAAGCGAAAGACAGTTTATTATGTATGAAGCTCTCAGGAAGGGCGCGTCGGTAGAGGATTTAGCTGCTTTAACTTATATCAAATCCTGGTTTATTACACAGATGAAAGAACTAGTTGAGCTTGAAGAGAAAATACTTGCGGATAAAAAATCCGGAATGTCTGATGACCTTTTTATTCAGGCAAAGAAAGACGGATTTGCAGACAGATATCTTGCAAAACTTACCGGAATTAAGGAAAAAGAAATTCGCGAAAGGAGACTGAAACTAGGGCTTTCGGAATCTTGGGAGCCGGTTCCCGTAAGCGGTGTAAATGATGCGGCATATTATTATTCAACATATAATGCAAACGACAAAGTAAGTGTTACCGAAGGCAGGAAAATCATGGTTTTAGGCGGCGGTCCAAACAGAATAGGACAGGGAATTGAATTTGATTACTGCTGTGTTCACGCTGCATTTGCAATCAGAGAAGCCGGATTCAGTTCAATTATGGTTAACTGCAATCCCGAAACAGTTTCTACCGATTACGATACCGCTGACAGGCTCTACTTTGAACCGCTTACTGTTGAAGATGTTCTAAGTATCTATGAAAAAGAAAAACCTGAAGGCGCAGTAGTTCAATTTGGCGGTCAAACACCATTGAATATTGCTTCTGAACTGGAAGCCGCAGGAGTTAAAATACTTGGAACAAGCGTAGATGCAATTGATTTAGCCGAAGACAGAGACAGATTCCGCAAAGTAATGGAAAAACTCGGGATACCTCAGCCGAAATCGGCAATGGCAGGAAACCTTGATGAAGCTATAGTGGCTGCAAATGATATCGGTTATCCGGTAATGGTAAGACCTTCTTATGTGCTTGGCGGAAGAGGGATGAAAATAGTTATGGATGAAACCATGCTTCGCGAATATGTTGCCGCTGCTACCGAAATATCAAAAGAAAGACCGATTCTCATAGATAAATTTCTTGAAAATGCAATTGAGGCAGAAGCCGATGCAATTTCAGACGGTACAGATGCTTTCGTTCCGGCGGTAATGGAACATATAGAATATGCCGGTATTCATTCCGGTGATTCAGCTTGTGTAATTCCTCCGGTAAATATAACGGAAGAACAGCAGGAAACAATTTGCGATTATACAAGGCGTATAGCAATTGAACTTGGCGTGAAAGGACTTATGAACATTCAGTATGCAATAAGCAACGGAACTGTTTTTATCCTTGAAGCTAATCCGAGAGCATCCAGAACTGAGCCTCTGGTGTCCAAAGTATGCAACATTCCCATGGCAAAAATTGCTACCAAAATAATGTTAGGAAAGAAGCTTGCCGATTTCGGATTAAAAGAAAAAGTATTCAGTCATTTTGGCGTAAAAGAAGCCGTTTTTCCGTTTAATATGTTTCCGGACGTTGACCCGGTCTTAGGTCCTGAAATGAGATCAACAGGCGAAGTTTTAGGATTAGCTGATTCTTTCGGTATGGCATTCTATAAATCTCAGGAAGCTACTTCGCTTAACCTGCCTCTTTCCGGAAATGTTTTGATAACCGTAGCCGATAAAGATAAGTCGGGCATTCTTGAACCGGCGAAAAGATTTTCGGAAATGGGATTTACGATTATCTCTACTGAAGGTACCGCGAAATTTCTTAAAGAGAACGGAATAGATACAGTTACGGTTAAGAAACTTCACGAAGGAAGGCCAAATATAATTGACGCAATTAAAAACGGAAGCATTCAGCTTGTTATTAATACACCAAAAGGAAAAATAAGCGAGCATGATGATTCTTACATAAGGAAGAATGCAATTAAATATAAGATACTTTATATAACCACTACAGCTGCGGCGCAGGCGGCAACTATCGGAATAAAAGACCGAAGAAACGGTGAGTATAAAGTAAAATCGTTGCAGGAGTATCACAGAGGTATTCACTGATTGAGATAAACCGAAAAAACTGTTTGAAAAAAATTGTAAAGATGATAAATTGTCTTAAAATATATTAAATTTACAAACGGTTTTATTCATTTATAAATCGAAAGGTTGAGATGGAAACAGTCGAGAAAATAAACGAAAGAAAAGCAGTGCTCTGCGTTATCGGATTAGGATATGTGGGTCTGCCTCTTGCAGTATATTTTGCAAGCAAGTACAGAGTTATTGGTTTCGATATAAACAAGACGAGAGTTGATGAACTTAAAAGCGGATTCGACCGGACTCTTGAGGTTGAACCTGAAGAATTTGAAGCCGCAAAATATATCGAATATACAAGCAACATTGAGGAGATAAGGGCGGCTGATATTTACATAGTAACTGTCCCTACTCCGATAGATAAATATAAGAACCCTGATCTGAAACCTCTGAAATCTGCTTCAGCCACAGTCGGCAAAGTGCTTTCAAAAGGCAATATAGTTGTGTATGAATCAACCGTTTTCCCGGGATGTACTGAAGATGAATGCGTCCCGATTCTTGAAAAAGAAAGCGGATTAAAATTCAATGAAGATTTCTTCTGCGGGTATAGTCCCGAAAGAATAAATCCCGGAGATAAAGAGCATAGAGTAAGTTCAATCAGAAAAATTGTTTCCGGCAGTACTGAAGAAATTGCAGCCGGACTCAATGAGTTGTATTCTTCAATTATTGAAGCAGGAACATTTTTAGCTCCTTCAATAAAAGTGGCTGAAGCTGCAAAAGTAATAGAAAATTCTCAGAGAGATATTAATATTGCTTTCGTTAATGAGCTGGCAAAGATTTTTAATCTGATGGGAATTGATACTCTTGATGTTCTGGAAGCCGCAGGTACAAAATGGAATTTTCTGCCTTTCAAGCCCGGACTTGTAGGAGGTCACTGCATAAGCGTTGATCCTTATTATCTTACACAAAAAGCAGTTAGTCTCGGGTATCAGCCTGAAGTAATCTTAAGCGGAAGGAGAATAAACGACCATATGGGTTACTTTATTGCCGGCAATGTTATCAAACTTATGATCAAAAAAGGCTATAAAATAGACGGTGCAAAAGTTCTTGTTCTTGGAATTACATTTAAAGAAAATTGTCCGGATATCCGTAATACCAGAGTTGTGGATATTATTGCCGAACTTAAGGAATACGGTTGTAATGTTGACATTTATGATCCCTGGGCAGACAAGCATGACGTTAAGGAAGAATATGGCCTTGATTTGGTAGAAGATATAAGCAAAATCAATATCTCCGATTATAAGGCGGTTGTAATGGCAGTTGCACATAAGAAGTTTATTGAAAGTAATATCCTGGATACTTTGCATAACGGTACTGTTATTTATGATGTAAAGGGAATTCTTCCGAGAGACAAAGTTGATATGAGGTTGTAACTTATTTTTTCACGGATTCTCCTATGAGTATTAAAGTTAGTTCTGTATCAAAGTCTTACGGAAGCAAAAAAGCTTTAGCCGGTATTTCCTTTGAAATAAAGAAAGGAGTAGTTACCGGCTTTCTTGGACCTAACGGTGCAGGGAAAACAACATCGATGAAAATTATTGCAGGATTCCTTGCCCCTGACGAAGGTAAAGTTCATATCAATGGTATGGAAATGACCCCAGGGAGTTACAATCTCAAGTCAGCAGTCGGATTCCTGCCTGAAAATAATCCTCTCTATCCGGATATGTTTGTTGAAGATTACCTCGAATATATGGCAAAACTTCACGGACTTGAAGAAAGCAGAATTAATGAAGCCATTCGAGAAACAGCAGGTCTTTGCGGGCTGAATTCAGAATTCAACAAGAAAATTGGTGAACTTTCCAAAGGGTACCGGCAAAGAGTAGGTCTGGCTCAGGCCATAATTCATAAACCTGAAATCATTATACTCGATGAACCAACATCCGGGCTGGATCCAAATCAGATCATAGAAATAAGAGAACTTATTAAAGAACTTGGAAAGACCTCTACCGTACTTTTCAGCTCGCATATACTTCAGGAAGTAGAAGCCGTATGCAGCAGAGTTATCATTATAAATAACGGAAAGATAGCAGCAGATAGGGAAAAAAGCGATCTATATGCGGCAAAAGGTGAAAGAATCAGGCTGAAAGTAGCCGGGAAGGAAATCGATACTGAAAGATTAAGAAATATAAAATCTGCAGAATGCATTGAAGAATCTCAGTCGGAAAAAGATGTTTATATTTTAACCGGTAAAGAAGGAATGAATATAAGAAAGGATGTTTTCGATTTTTGTGTTTCGGAAGGATTATATATAGAACAATTATCAGATGATAAAAATAGTCTGGAATCATTATTCAGGGAGTTGACAAAATCTAATGTACAGTAAGACTTTTGCCATTGCCCTGAGAGAGATTAAATCGGTTTTTGACTCTCTTACCGGGTATGTTTTAGCTTCAGGATTTCTTTTAATTACAGGATTATTTACCTGGTTTTTCGGAAGTCACATATTTCTCGTTAACCGTGCTTCTTTAGATGCATTTTTTAATTCGGCATTTCTTACGCTCTTCTTTTTTATACCTGCAATTACAATGAAAGCGGTATCAGAGGAGAAAAAGACGGGTACGCTTGAACTGATATTTACTAAATCAGTAAGAGAAATTGATTTTATTTTAGGGAAATATTTTGGTGTTACGGCTGTAATTTTGATTATGCTGCTTTTAACCATTCCTTATGCTGTTACACTATATGCAATAGGTAATCCAGATACAGGCACTCTGATTTCCGGTTATTCGGGAACTGTGTTAATCAGCCTTGTTTTCGGTGCAATAGGAATATTCTGCGGAACCTTTTCAAACAATCAGGTAACATCTTATCTTCTTTCTCTGCTGGCAGGTGTATTTTTTATAGTGATATTTGAATCGTTAGGCGGACTAATTAAAGGTCCGTTTGGAGAGTTTTTTTACTACCTTAGTCTTAATACACATTACAACCGAATAAGCAGGGGAATAATAGATTTATCTGCTTTGATTTATTTTCTGGCTCTAATAGTATGGTTTTTGGGGATATCATCCCTAATTCTTTCAGAGAGAAATTTCAAGGCTAAACAAAAACCGGAAAAACTTAGAACATTGCTTAAAGTCGGAACGTTTTCTCTTTTTCTTATAATTGCCTGTACTGTGTTTTACTATTCAGGACTTAGAATTGATTTTACGGAAGATCAGCGTTACACTTTAAGCAGTTCAACAGAAAACTTATTGAAAAAACTTGATGAAGAAGTAAAAATCACGGCATTCATTTCAGAAGACATTCCACCGGGATTAACACCGCTGGCTAATGATATGCAAAGTATTCTGGAGAAGTATTCGGAATTGTCTTCAGGGAAAGTTAGATTCAGCATTGTAAGACCCGGCACAAAGGAAGAAGATATAAATAAAGCCGTTTCTGAAGGAATGCTTCCGATGGTAGTAAGTACCGAGGAAAGCAATCAGTTAAAACAGCAGCAAATATTTTTAGGAGCATCAGTAGAAGCTTCAGATAAGAAGGAAGTGATAGCAGCAATAGGTCCCGGTGCCCCGATGGAGTATGAGTTTACAACGATAATAAATAAACTGGTTCAAAAAAATAAAAAGAAAATCGGCATACCTCAAGGCAAAGGAGAAATTATTGTTGGAGCAGTTCAGCAGCTTTTTACTGAACTGGAATTGAATTATGAAGTAAAAACAATTTTAATAAGCGATTCCGTTTCGGTTCCTTCTGATATAAGTGCAGTATTTCTTATTTCTCCTTCGGCTCCGTTAACAGAGGGATATTTAAATAATCTGAATTCTTATCTTGAGAGAGGCGGAAGATTGTTTTTAGCTCATAATGCTGTAGCGGCTAATTATCAAACAGCAGAAGGATATGTGGTAAACACGAACATAAATGAACTGCTTAAGAAATGGGGAATGCAAATAGAAGATAAATTTGTTACAGATGCTAATTGCGGAAAAGTAAACGTAAGGCAGCAGCACGGACTTCAAACATACAATATACCTGTTAATTTTCCTTATTATCCGATTATTACGGATTTTGCCGATCACTCTACTGCAGCCGGTGCAGATAATATACTGCTGCCTTTTGCAAGTCCGGTAAATATAATAAATTCAGACTCTTTAATTAGTGTAACGCCTGTTGCATTTACATCACAGAAGAGCGGAGTTGAAGAAGCCCCAACTGTTTTTAATTTGGACAAGCAATGGCAGGAATCTGATTTCAGGCAAAGTATGATTCCCGTTGCAGCTGTTTCCGAAAGAAAATCCGAGTTTAAGACATCCAGGATTTTTGTAATTTCGGATGCGGATTTTATTATTAATGGCGATCCGTCTAATCCACAGGAACTTCCAAAAGGAAATATTAAGCTTGCGCTAAGTGCTGCAGACTGGCTGACAGATACCGAAGGTTTTTCGGAACTGAGGTCGAAAGGTCTTTCTATTAGATTTCTTGATCCATCACTGACCAATGAAACTAAAAATATCTTAAAATACTTAAATCTGATTTTCCCTGTTATTATAGTTGTGATTGCCGGAGTCATCAGATTCTCACAATTAAGAAAAAAAAGAAGATACAATCCATTTACTCAGACTTCAGGGAATGCACAAAAGGTTTATCAGGAAGAAAAATGACGGATTTTCCGGTTCTTTTTTGTAATAGTCTAACTTTTGTTTGAAAAAGATATACTTATTGTTTATTTTTTCACCATTATTCAACTTAAAATAGGATAGTCATGCCTCTCAATGAAGGAATAATTATTCAGGTAATCGGGCCGGTAGTAGATATAGACTTTGAAAACGGCACACTCCCAAAGATTCTCAATGCTATAAAGATCCCAAGAACAAGTTTAACAGGTCAGGAAGAAGAACTGATAGTAGAAGTTCAGCAGCATCTGGGTGAAAACAGAGTAAGAACCATTGCCATGGATTCCACAGACGGTCTGCAAAGGGGAATGAAGGCAATTGATACAGGCGACCCGATTTTAGTTCCGGTAGGTCCGGAAACTTTGGGAAGGCTTATAAATGTTATAGGCGAGGGAATTGATGGTCTGGCTCCTATTGAAACAAAGAAAAAATATTCCATTCACAGGCATGCTCCTAAATTTATGAATCTTTCCACCAGTCAGGAAATGTTTGAGACAGGCATAAAGGTAATTGATTTACTTGAACCATACTCCAAAGGAGGTAAAACCGGACTTTTCGGAGGTGCGGGTGTTGGTAAAACAGTTGTTATTATGGAACTTATTCATAATATAGCTAAACAGCACGGCGGGTATTCAGTATTTGCCGGTGTTGGTGAAAGAACAAGAGAAGGCAACGATCTGTGGGTTGAAATGAAGGAATCCGGAGTATTGCCTAAAACCGCACTTGTCTTCGGTCAGATGAATGAACCTCCGGGAGCCAGATTAAGAGTCGGATTAACAGCTCTTACTATGGCAGAATATTTCAGAGATGAAGAGGAAAGAGATGTTCTTTTGTTTATAGATAATATATTCAGATTTACGCAAGCCGGTTCTGAAGTGTCCGCTCTTCTCGGAAGAATGCCTTCAGCAGTAGGTTATCAGCCTAACTTAGCTTCAGAAATGGGAGAGCTCCAGGAAAGAATTACATCAACAGACAAAGGATCAATTACTTCAATCCAGGCAATATATGTACCTGCAGACGATTTAACAGATCCTGCTCCTGCAACGGCATTCTCCCATCTTGATGCAACTACGGTTCTTAGCAGACAGATATCAGAGCTAGGTATTTATCCTGCTGTTGACCCGCTCGATTCAACTTCCAGAATTCTTGAACCTTCAATTGTGGGCGATGAACATTACAATACGGCAAAAAGAGTTAAGGAAATTCTCCAGCATTACAAAGACTTGCAGGATATTATAAACATTCTCGGTATGGATGAACTTTCCGAAGATGATAAAATAGTTGTTAGAAGGGCAAGAAGAATTCAGAGATTCTTAAGTCAGCCTTTTCATGTTGCCGAGCAGTTTACCGGATTTGCCGGAAGATATGTTAAGCTTGAAGATACAATAAGAGATTTTAAGGAAATTATAGACGGAAAATATGATCACCTTCCTGAAGCTGCATTTATGTATGTAGGTACTATGGACGAAGCGGTAGAAAAAGCTAAAAAGATGGCATAAATATGAAAACAGTATTTCTTGAAATATTTACGCCAACTAAAAGTCTGTATTCCGGGATGGTTAAATCTGTTACTGTTCCCGGTTCGTGCGGCAGTTTTCAGATATTATATAATCACGCCGCAATTCTCAGTCTTCTTGAATTAGGTGTTATAAAAATTAATGAGCTTGATGATAAAGTTCAGTTGTTTTTCTGCAGCGGAGGTTCGGTAGAAGTAAAAGAAAACAAAGTGCTTATACTTGCCGAAGCGGCAGAAAACAAGGAAGACATTGATCCCGTTAGAGCTGCCGAATCATTGAACCGCGCTAAGGAAAGACTTACCGCAGCCAATAAGGAAGTAGATTTCGACAGAGCTTCAGCTGCACTGAAAAGGGCAATATTGAGATTAAAGCTTAAAAATTCGTAATTCAAATAACCGGCGATTTATATTTGATTCGCCGGCATTCTATTCAACTTCAAATCCTGCATTTCTTATAACTGATTTAGCATTATCAGCGTCCTTTTCGCTTTCAAATGAAAGTCTGAATGAGCCTCCGGTACCTTCCCGAATCTTCAGAAGTTCAATATCCTTCACATTTATCGAGTTCTCTAAAAGGGAATTGGCAATACGTGCAATTTCACCGGGTTTATCCTGCACAAAGACATATATATCGTAAAGAGCGCTCAGGAATCCTTTTGAATTTTTCGGAATTTCATCTCTGTGCATTCTTGCCGATTCAAAGCTTTCTGCAAGACTGATATTATTGCCGGCAGCTATTCGGCTTCTCATTTTCGAAATTTCGTTTGAAAGATTATCTAAAGCCGAGAGAATTTCCTGTTTATTAAATTGAATTACAGGCTGCCAGATGGAGTAATCGCTTGAAGCAATTCGAGTCATATCTCTGAATCCGCCTGCGGCAAAATCAAGAAAGTTTATGGATTCATCTTTGTTAATAGTTGAGTTCACAAGTGATACAGAAACAATCTGCGGAACGTGGCTGACGAATGCAACAACTTTATCGTGCACTGAAGGTTCAAGAAACGTAATTCTAGACCCGAGAGCCTTAATAATCTCGATGAAATCTTTTGCACCGGGAGCTGTTTCAGCATTTTTGTTTAAAATATAAACTGAATTTTCAAAAAGCAGGGGATCTGAATTATGATATCCTCCTTTTTCTTTACCCGTCATCGGGTGTCCGCCGATATAAAGTGCCTTGCCGCCTATTTCCTTCCATCGCTCAAAAACAATATTCTTTACACCGCAAACATCAGTTACGATTACATTTTCTGCAAGAAGCGGAGCTAATTTTTCCAAAGTATAAAGAGAAAGATCAACCGGGAGGCAAATAAAGACAAGATCTGAGCCGGCAACATCCTCAACTGATTTAAGAGAATTATCAATAACTTTATCTGATATTGCGGCAGAGAGAGTCTGTTCTTTGTCGAAAGCACTTATTTCAAAGTCATATTCCGATTTCTTGAGTGCCTTTGCAATAGAACCTCCGATAAGGCCTAGTCCGATAATTGAGATCTTTTTTATATTCACTTAAAAAGACCTGCCAATTGCCTTTGCAATTACATTCAACTCTTCGCAAAGTTTAAGAAAGTCGTTTGGCAGTAAAGCCTGCGGACCGTCTGAGAATGCTTTCTCAGGGTTATCATGGAATTCAATCATAAGCCCGTCTGCCCCTGCAGCCACAGAAGCTCTTGCCATAGGTGCAACCTGGTCTCTTAATCCGGTAGCATGAGAGGGATCTGCAATAACAGGAAGGTGACTTTTCTTGTGAACCATCGGAATTGCTGAAATATCGAATGTATTACGTGTATATGTTTCAAAAGTACGAATGCCTCTTTCGCAGAGCATAACATTTTCGTTCCCGCTAGAAAGAATGTATTCGGCAGACATCAGCCATTCTTCAATAGTTGCTGAAAGACCACGCTTCAGCATTATCGGCAGGGGCGATTTCCCTAAAGCTTTCAGCAGCGAAAAGTTCTGCATATTTCTGGCTCCTATCTGGATAATATCGCAGTATTTCTCAACAACATCGAGCTGACTTAAATCCATAAGTTCAGTAATAACAAGAAGACCATACTCGTCGGCAGCTTCTCTCATATATTGCAACCCTTCCTCCCCGAGTCCCTGAAACGAGTAAGGAGAAGTGCGTGGTTTAAAAGCGCCTCCTCGAAGAATCTTGGCACCGGATTTATGAACAATTTCTGCCAGTTTATGAATCCCTTCGCGGCTTTCAATTGAACAGGGGCCGGCCATCATAACTATTTTGTTACCGCCTATTTCAACATCCTTGATTTTAATTACAGTATCATCTTCCTTAAAACTGCGGCTTGCAAGCTTAAAGGGGGCAGTTACTCTGTAAACATCGGATACTCCGTCAAGAACAGAAATGTTCCTGATATCGAAGTCCGGTTTAACTCCGATTGCTCCGATAACAGTTCTTTGTTCTCCTTGAGAAATATGAATCTTAAACCCATAATCTTCAAGATGTTTAATAACATTGTCTATTTTATTCTGACTTGCATTATTTTCTAATATAACAACCAATTTGGGCTCCTTTTATAAAAAAAATTATTTATGAACTTAAGGAAGTTAATAAAATTATGCCGAAAATGGAAGAATCTCCAATGATATTGGAGATTCTTCTGTTTTTAATAAATTATGTTTTTCGCGGAATATTAAATCAGTAACTGTCTTTAGTAATAATTACTTTTCCTTTAAATACCTTATAGATAAATACAGTATATGCTATAACCAAAGGCATGCCTAATAAGGCTATTATAAGCATTGTTTCCAGCGTTATTTGAGAAGAAGATGCATTATATATTGTAAGGCTGTAATCGCTGTTAATGCTTGAAGGAAGTAATGCCGGAAAAATGCTCACTGACATAGATGAAATCATCGAGAAGATTATGAGAGATGAAGCTATAAACGAAAGTTTGTATTTCTCTGACTTAATGCCAACGGGAATATAAACTAAAGAAACAAAAAGACTTATTGAAAATATATAGAATAATGGATTTCTGACAATATCTTCAAAAAGATGTTTTGCTTCAAAAATGGAATACATTACAAGGATAAAGAAAAGAACAACAAAAATCATCCAAAGTCCGGATAGTTTTCCTGCAATTCTAAGCTTGTGCTCTGATTCTGTTTTTTGCATAAGAAATATTCCTCCGTGCAGAGTAAACAGCACAACCGTGATAATGCCGGTAAGGATTGAATATGGATTAAGGAGACCAAGGAATGATCCTTCAAACATCTGTTCAGAATTAATGGGTACTCCTCTTAGAATGTTTCCGGCAGCAACACCAAGAAGAAGAGCAGCAAGAAGACTTCCGGTTGCAAAACCATAATCCCATATTTTTCTCCAGCCCGGAGAATCAACTTTTCCGCGAAATTCCATTGACACGGCACGGAATATCAGAGCAGCAAGAAGAAGCATAAGCGCAATGTAAAAGCCGCTGAATACAGTTGCATATACAATTGGAAATGCGGCAAAAAGTGCTCCTCCTGCCGTAATAAGCCAAACCTCGTTTCCGTCCCATACAGGAGCTATTGCATTAATATTAATTCGTTTCTCGTTATCATCTTTAGTAAAGAAATGAAGTATCCCGACTCCAAGGTCAAATCCGTCGAGAATTGCATAACCGATAAAAAGGAACATCAATAATATGAACCATATAATATTTAAATCCATTATCAAGCCTCCGTGGTTTGAACCGGTTCAGGGCCGGCGTTTATTTTTTTATAAAGAAGATAGATATAGAGTCCGCCAAGTATTGTATAAATAACTGCAAACATTATGATGGAAAAAAGAATGTACTCTGCAGGAACAGTTACAGAAACCGCATCTTTTGTCTTTAGCATACCCTGAACAATCCAGGGCTGGCGTCCGACTTCAGTTGCAGCCCATCCTAATTGGCAGGCAATAATCGGAAGAGGAATAGACCAGTAAAGAATTTTAAGAACAAGCTTGTTTTCGTGAAGCCTTTTCCTGTAAAGAAGCCAGGTGGAAAGCAGCATAATTCCGATAAAGAAAGTTCCCAATGCCACCATACCGTGGAATGATAAGAAAGTTATCAATAGAGGGGGGTGTTCTTCCTTCGGAAATTCATTAAGTCCTTTAACTTCAGCCGATGTATCACCATATAGCATAAGGCTAAGCAGACCGGGGATTTTAACAGCATGTTTAAGTTCAAGCGGGTCTTCAGAAGGAACTCCGAAAAGAACAAGCGGTGCTTCAGTCTGAGTTTCGTATAAGCCTTCCTGTGCGGCAAATTTTGCAGGCTGTGTATTTGCGACTTGAATTGCGTGTTCGTGTCCGAAAGGGAACAGCTCCAGAACTGATGCCATTAATCCGAAAACCACAGCTATTTTCAATGTATGGAACGCCATTTCTTTTTGCTTGTCCTTCAAAATAAGGTAAGCCGAAATTCCGGCAACAAAGAAAGCACCGGTAATGAGAGCAGCATCAAAAGTGTGCCAGAATCTGATCATGGTAGAAGGATTAAAGACAGCTTCCCAGAAATTAGTAAGTTCTGCTCGTCCGTTTCTAATTACATATCCCGCCGGTGTTTGCTGCCAGCTGTTGGCAACCAGTATCCAAAAAGCAGAAATAGTAGAGCCTATTGCAACCATTAAGATAGAGAACCAATGAACTCCTTTGGAAACCCGGTTTCTTCCGAAAAGGTATAATCCGAGAAAGCCGGATTCAAGGAAAAATGCAAATATACCTTCAGCGGCAAGCGGAGCTCCGAAAATATCCCCTACAAATTTTGAATACTCTGCCCAGTTTGTGCCGAACTGAAATTCCATTACAATACCGGTGGCAACACCCAGTGCGAAAGTAATTGCAAGAAGCTTTCCGAAAAACTTTCCCATATTTTCATAGATTTTGCTTTTTTTCTTCCAGCCCAAGCCCTCTATAATAACAAGTATCCAGGCTAAACCGATAGATATCGGAGGAAAGATGAAGTGAAAACCAATTGTCATTGCGAACTGAAGCCGCGCGAGAAAAACAGCGTCCATAAGTCACCCTATATTATAAATTTGACATTTCAACATATTTTATTAACAAACAAAAATCAAATAGAAAATACGATAAAGAGAAGAGAAGTCCTTATTGAATAATATGTTTCTATGTAAAAATGTTATTGAAAAAAGATTATTTCTCCGGAATATTGACAAATGTTGATTTATTATTTAGTTTAGCACCATACAAATGTATGGTATATTGTATGGCTCAGGAGATTACCGAAAAACAGAAGAAGATATTATCCTTTATAATGGATTTCAGAAATGAAAAGGGTTATCCTCCTACTTTAGCTGAAATAGCCGGGGGATTGGGGTACGTTAATCGTTCTACTGTCCAACAGCATATAGAATCACTTCAGAAAAAAGGCTGGTTAATAAGGAACAAAAATACTGCAAGGGGAATTGAGCTTACATTAGAAGATAAATACTTTTATACCGGACAGATAATGGGAGAAATTGCCGCAGGAAATCCAATTGCAATTTATCCTGATTCAATTGATACAATTCAGCTTCCCACAGTTGTCAGGATGCCCAAAGATTCATTCCTTTTGAGAGTAAAAGGAAACAGTCTGAAAGATGCTTATATATTTGACGGTGATATTATAATAGTTAATCCGAATATTGTGCCTAAAGACGGGCATATAGTTGCCGCGGTACTTGATAACGAAGCTTTGGTAAAAAGATTTGAATATAAGGAAGGTGTAATAATACTTCACTCGGAAAATCCGGAGTATAGGCCGGTTTACATTGAAGAGGGGAAAAGAGATTTAAAGATTGCAGGGGTAGTAGTAGGGGTTTACAGGAGCATGCAAATGAAATAAACAACTTAAATAATAGAGGCGCAGATGGGTAAAACCTGGAAAGAAAAACTGAATGATACAACAGGCCTGCCTAGGATTCAGCAGTTGACTAAGAAATCAGAAACAGGAACTATTGTAATTCCTTCTCCTTTGGATGTGGATTTGATAATGAGAAAAGTAGCAAAAGGTAAATTGACAACTATTTCAGATATCAGGAAAGCATTGGCGGTGAAATACGGAACATTAACTGCCTGTCCGATTTCAACAGGAATTTTTGTTTGTATGGCCGCAAATGCAGCTAATGAAGATTATTTGAATGGAGAAAAAATATTTACACCTTACTGGCGTACTTTAAGAACCGGAGGGATGCTGAATCCTCAATTTCCCGGCGGAATAAGGCATCAAATTAGACTTCTTGCGGCGGAGGGACATAGTTTCATTTATAAGAAAAAAAACATGATTGTAGAAAATTATCACTGGTTTATAACGGAGGATATTTATGAATGATACAGCTTATTTAACTACACCTTTAGGCTTGCTTAAGATAGAAGCTTCAGACAATGCCGTCTGTTCGGTTGACTTTGCTGATGAGCATGCGGAAGAAGAGTTCAGGGAATGCGGAAATTCTGATGTGCTTAATCTTTGTATAACGCAGCTGCAGGAGTATTTCAGTGGAAAGCGAAGAACTTTTACCGTCCCATTGAGGGTTGAAGGTACAGAATTTCAGATGAGAGTTTGGAATGAACTTCTTAAAATACCTTACGGCGATATAGAGGCTTATTCGGAAATTGCCGTAAAAATCGGAGGACCCAAATACAGCAGGGCAGTTGGAAATGCATGCAACAGAAATAGAATTGCAATAATAATTCCTTGTCACAGAGTAAAGGGGAAAGACGGAAGTTTAACCGGTTATGCAGGCGGCACAGATAAAAAAGAATATTTAATAAATTTGGAAAAGAAATATCATGGGTAGCATACCGGAAATTTATACGGGAACGGCCGGCTGGTCTTATAAAGACTGGCAGCCGAATTTTTATCCTTATCCGGAATCAAAAAAGTTTTCCTGGCTGGAATACTATTCAGGATTTTTCAATATTGCCGAAGTTAATTCTACTTATTATGCATATCTGAATCCGGTTGTTGCCGAAGGATGGGCAGAAAAAACTTCAGGAAGTCCCGATTTCCTTTTCTCTGTAAAGCTGCATTCAGATTTTACTCATAAAAGAGATTTTTCAAGCAAATCCACCGAGAATGTAAAGGCAGTTCTTGATATTCTTGATTCTGCCGGTAAGCTTGCAGGAATTCTGGTTCAGTTTCCTTATTCATTCGGATTCAGTCAGGCAAATGCTCAGTATATTGCCCGTCTCAGGGATATTTTCACCAGATATGGTTTTTTTCTTGAAGTGCGGCATACATCCTGGAACAACAATGAAATAATTAAACTTTGCGGAGATTCTGATATATGTCTTTGCTCAATAGATCAGCCGGTTATTGGCAGAGCAATCCGTTTTATGCCTGTTTCTGCAAACGGGAATGCCTATATCAGATTCCATGGGCGTAATGCGGAGGCCTGGAAAAAGTCGATAGCCTCTTTCGGCGAGAAGCAAAGCTATGGGGAACAAAGCGAAAGATATAACTATTTGTATTCTCCCGGCGAACTGGCCTCAATTCAGGGTAAAATTAAAGAACTATACGATTCTGCTAAAAAAATATATATTATAATGAATAATCATCCTAACGGTAATGCAGTAGCAAATGCCTTCGAAATGATACATTATCTTGAGGCAAAGACAAGTCTTACTATTCCTGAGACTGTATTAAGAGCTTTTCCGAGATTAAAAAGTATTGCCTTATAAAGGGAAGATTAAATGAAAATAATATTTCATCTGGATCTTGATGCTTTTTTTGTTTCAGTTGAAAGAATTCTTGATCCTTCGTTGAAAGGGAAACCTGTTGTAGTAGGAGGCGATCCGACAGGAAGAGGTGTTGTTGCCGCTTGTTCATACGAGGCAAGGAAGTTCGGACTCCGTTCCGGTATGCCAATAGGCAGGGCCTATAAACTTTGCAGTCATGGAATATATCTTAAGGGAAATCATAAAGAATATTCACGATTTTCAGAAGCAGTAAGAAATATAATTGAAGAATATGCACCTATGTATGAGCAGGCATCAATTGATGAGTTCTATATGGATTTTTCAGGATGTGCTCATATATACGGAAGCTATATGAATATAGCGACTTTCCTTCAAAATAAAATATGGGAAGAACTATCTCTGCCTTCATCGGTGGGTATAGGCACTACAAAGACAATTGCAAAAATATGCTCAGATTACAACAAACCTTTTGGAGTTACTTATGTTATTCCCGGAATGGAAAAGGAATTCTTAAGAAAACTTCCCGCCGAAAAAATGCCGGGTATCGGTGAAGTAACAATTAAGCAATTACATGCTAAGGGATTTTATACTTTAGGACAAATTGCTGATTCTCCGGTAGAATATTTTGCTAAAGTATTTGGGAAAAGCGGAATCGATATCTGGGAAAAGTCAAACGGAAAAGGTCCTGATATTCTGCTCCCTCCTTCAAAAAGAAAGAGTATTTCAAAAGAGACTACATTCGAGACAGATGTTAACGATAAAGCTATACTTAAAGCTACATTATTCAGATTGACAGCAAAGGTCTGTCATTATCTGCGTGAGAGCTCTATGCTTTGTTCTACTGTTGGTATAAAACTTCGCTATTCAGATTTTAAGACTATTACACGTGAGAAGACAATTAAACCGACTGATGACGACAAGACTGTTTATGAAACTATCATTCGTCTTTTTGAAGCTTCATTTGCACGCAGGGTCAATATAAGGCTTATTGGAGTGCATTTATCAAATTTCACCGAGAATATTGAGCAACCCGGACTCTTTGACCGTGACGAACAAGCCAGAAGTAATATGCTTAAAGCCGTTAACAAAATAAGAGAAATGTTTGGATATTCATCTGTAAAAATTGGATCAGAGTAATACAAATAAGTATATAATATATAAATAAGAATAATTATTAAATAATAGTTGCTTCTGATTGAGAAAGGATTAATTTAGACTCATAAAAAATATCCTCTTTTCTTCTAATTTAAAACAAAATATGAGGCTGAAATGAGAACATCAGAATTGGAAAAGCTGTTATTTGATCCTGCAGGGATGGAAAAGCTGAAATCAAGAGCCGTAGATATTAATACACGGCTAGGTGTAAGCGAGGATCTTCCTTCCGGAAAACTTCAATGTAATTCCAATATTCCGGAAGCATTAGTTCAAGCAGAGGCGGGCAAACCTGAATTCAGCGAGAAACGTGCAATGGCTTTAGGTGAAATCGGAATATTCAATGAAGCATTGAAAAATGAGAGTCCGATTAAAATACTTGACCTGCTTACAAAGCGTTATTCTAAAGAAGCAGATGTGTTTTCTCACAATTTATTTGAAGATTCAATTAACAGAATTCTGTTGGCCGGAGAATTAACGGCAGAGAATGAAAAACTGATTGAAAAATCAATTGAAGTGCTTTCAGCAGTAAAAAAAACAGATGCAAATTCAGACACTGACAGTATCTGGAGCCGGGTTTATGAACATTCCGATTACAGAGGAAGATCATTTCTTGCCTGGCACGATCCGGGTTATGTTTACAGACTATTCAGAAAAAATACGCTGCAAACCGCTAATCTGCACGACAGGATATCCTCACTGTATGTAGATGCATCAGCATCTGAGACCGGCGGATATACACTTTTGTTTGAGCACGACAGGTATAACGGAAGATATGCAAAATTTAATACAACACCCGGAAACCCCTCAGCAAGAAACTATTATCCTTATGTCGGTAATTTTATGAATGACAGAACATCCTCTATGTTGATAGTAAGACGCTATCCGAATGAACTGGCGCCTGTAGCTTTATCATCTTACGGAATTAGAGATGAAATTACTGAACTGGTAAATGGAATCTCAAGGCTTTCAATGAGGGGTAATCCGATAATCACATGGGATATGTGGCCGGAAGGCCCAACTTCAGGTTCCGACCCGCATCCTAACGATCCTTCGAGACGATTTATTTATCTTAAAATACCAATTAGAGTGGATGTTCCAAGCTGGTTTGATTATGATGCTGAATTGAGGTTTTGGGTCTATTTGTATATAAGCGGCGGAAGGCTTAATGCTTATGTTGCCTACTATGGAGCATGGGTTGAAGGAGGTGTAAAACATAACAGCATTTTGGATAGAATTATGGCTGAGCTTCCCGGCTCAACAGGAATGATTAACGAAAGATTAAGCGGCCTGCTGGAACTGCTTAATCTTTTCGGGCCTTTTACAAGACAATATTTTTTGCCTGGAAATGCCGCCGGCAGCGGATATACTACAGATGATATTTCAATTGTTGTTGTGAGGTAATGAAAATACGAACAAAAGTATCGGAAAATTGATTAGCAATAATTGGTAGTGCTTTAGTCGGGAAGTACAAATTTTGAAAATTCACTGTACTTCCCGGCTACTAATTAAACAACTAAAACAAAATACTGCAATAATTTTCAGAATAAAGATAATCAGGTAACAATGCTTAAGACAAATAATCCGAGCATAATCATTGCAGAAAGAAACATAAAAAGAAATACCAGTTCAGATGCAATTGTTCCGATACCGGCTCTGAAAACATAAGATTCTTTTGGATTATTTGGATTATAGAATACTTTCAGCTCTTTTCCCGGTGCAAGAATTTCAGCCATAATATCCATGAGTTCGCGACCAGGATTTACAGATTTTATCAATTCGATTTCCGCTTGTCTTCCTAAAGAAATTGTATCAGAAACAACGATGGAATCTCCTACATTGTATCTGTAAACCAGATGCAGCTTTGGTGCTTCGGTGCTTCTGCTTCCGAAGTTCAGGATGCTTCTTTCAACAATTACAGCCTGTGTTTTTGTCCATTTTTTTATTTCTATAAAAAGTTTTAAGTCTTTTAAATCCTTAAGGAAATAATAAACTATTACCGGAACAGATAGAAAAAAAATAAGAAAATAAATCCCAATGAAAATCATTTGCCCCATAATACCCCCGAGATTTCTCAACCAACAATTAGTTATGCGATACTGCAACGAGTCCGGACTTATCAGAAGAGTAATTTTCTTCAGAAAATCCTGCGAAGAATTCATTTACCGGGAATCCTGCTCCCTTAAGCATTTCTTCTAAATCGTTTTTTTTCAATGCGATTAACTCTGTACTGCTTTCAAGCCCTTCAAAAGCATCAGAAAGTAATAATTTCGTATTGAAAATAACAAAATCATTACTCTTTGTAAAGAAATATTTTCTGGTAAATGTTAAATTATCTGTTTTTATTGGCGGAAACTCATTGATGTTGTTCTTAATAAAATATTCAAAGTTTACTATTTGGATAATAAGCTTTCCGCCGGGTTTAAGCAGTTTCTTTACATCCGATAAAAATGCAGATATTTTCTGCTTGTCGCACAAAATAACAAGCGTATTTCCAAGACAAGTGATAATATCCTGAGAAGAAGGCGGATAGTATTTCAGAACTTCCGTCATATCAGCGCAGAGAAACGATACTTTGTTTTCGGTATCCTTTTGTTTTGCAATTTCAATCATCTCTGAATTTAGATCCAGCCCGTTTGATTTAAATTTATTAGCGGGAAGTCCGAGAATGAATGAACCTGTTCCGCATCCGATATCAAGAAGATTTACCTGAGAAGCGGATGGAGTATATTTTTCAATAAATTTATACAAAGTGGGCTGAACTTTAAATATTTCATCATAATGACGACTAATTTCAGAAAACACGCTCATAATTTTCCTTTCATAAGAAGTATTCTATTCCTGATTCAAAAAGCATCTGATCTTTATTTCCGGGAATGTTTTTATACAAATTGATTCCGATTCTTTCAGAATGTCCCATTTTCCCCAGAATTCTACCGTCAGGAGAAGTTATTCCTTCAACAGCTTCGAAAGAGCCGTTCGGATTAAAAAGTATATCATTGGATGGCATTCCGTTGAAATCAACATATTGTGTAGCAATTTGTCCGTTTATTTTCATTTTTTCAAAATGCTCTTTATCGGCTATAAATCTTCCTTCACCGTGAGAAACCGGAATAATGTGAATATCACCTGCCTCGGTTTTATTAAACCATGGTGATAAATCTGAAATAATTTTGGTACGAACCATTGTTGACACATGCCGACCAATCTGATTGAATGTCAAAGTAGGGTCAGATTCGCTGATATTGCGGATTTCACCATAAGGAAGAAGTCCGAGTTTTACCAGAGCCTGGAATCCGTTACATATTCCGAGAATCAAGCCGTCTCGTTTATTTATTAAATTCATAACAGATTCAGCAATTCGCGGATTCCGTAAGAATGTTGCGATAAACTTTCCTGATCCTTCCGGTTCGTCTCCTGCGGAAAAACCTCCGGGAAGCATTAGTATCTGTGAATTGTCAATTGAAGAAGCCAATCCTTCAATTGATTCAGAAAGTGCTGAAGGAGTGATATTTCTTACAACAAATATGTTTGGTATTCCGCCAGCAAGTTCAAATCTCTTTGCTGAATCATATTCGCAATTAGTGCCGGGGAAGGCAGTGATTGTTATGCGCGGTTTTGCAGTTTTAATTTTGGCTT
Organism: uncultured Melioribacteraceae bacterium; assembly: GCA_964584325.1. Lineage (GTDB taxonomy): Bacteria > Bacteroidota > Ignavibacteria > Ignavibacteriales > Melioribacteraceae > CAZOZP01. The sequence goes on along the minus strand of CAZOZP010000012.1, from coordinate 29,202 downwards.
TGATTTTTGGTGAAGTTCTCTTAAATGAATAATCTCTCAACACAGGTTCAGAATTGCCTGAATGTGTCGGGAAAATTCCTTCAAGAGGATTAGTCCAAATATTTTCAATTTCACTAAGGCTTAAACTGTTTTTTCCCAAAGAAACTGTACCGGAATTTACAGTAATTCCGATTATGGTGAAATCTGCAGGTGATACATAATCGGGCATTTCCGTGTTTTCCGGAATCTCGCAAATTATGGATCCATAATTGAATCCGAAGAGTAATTCTTCTGTCAGGGTATTTTCAGCTTTAAACCCGACTGAGTTTCCGACAGCCATTTTGGAAATAGCTTCAACAGCACCGCCGTATTTCAAAGTAGAGGCAGATATAATAACTTTATCTTTAATTAATTTAGTTACTTTATCATAAATGTTTTTAAGTGAATTAAAATCTGGTAAAAAGTTGTTACTTATTTCAGCCTTAAACAAGATTACCTTAGAATTAAACTGTTTAAATTCAGGCGATATAATATTCCCGGCATTTGCTGTTGTTAAACCGAATGCAACAAGAGTAGGGGGAACATCCAGGTTTTTGAATGAGCCGGACATACTGTCTTTTCCGCCAATTGCCGGAATGCCCAAAGATCTTTGTGCAAAATATGCTCCGAGAAGTGCGTTAAAAGGTTTCGCCCACCGTTTTGGATCTGTGCCTGGTTTTTCGAAGTATTCCTGAAGTGTAAGTCTAACGGTTTCATAAGCACCGCCGGAAGCAACAATTTTGGTAACTGCTTCAACAACAGCGTAAACGGCAGAATGGAACGGACTCCATTTGGCTATTATCGGATTATATCCAAAGGCCATTATAGTGGCTGTGGTTGTATCTCCGCTTAAAACAGGTAATTTAGCAGCCATCACTTCAGTTGGAGTCAACTGTTTTTTTCCGCCAAAAGGCATAAGAATTGACCCGGCACCAATCGATCCGTCGAATCTTTCCACAAGTCCTTTCTGACTGCAGACATTTAATTCTTTGAGTGTTTCTTTCCATTTAAGGGAAATATCATTTGTGCTTTTATAAACAAAGGGATTTGCGGATGCTTCCGGATTAACTACTTCAATTTTGGCTGTTTTTTTTGCTCCGTTGCTATTAAGAAAATCTCTTGAAATATTTACTATAGTTTTTCCGCGCCACCTCATTATAACCCGAGCTTCAGCTTTAACCTCTGCCACAACAACGGCCTCGAGATTTTCCTTTAATGCTTCTTGAATAAATTTGTCTTTATTTTCAGGAGAAACTAAAACAGCCATTCTCTCTTGTGATTCCGAGATTGCAAGTTCAGTTCCGTCAAGTCCTTCATATTTCTTGGTAACTTTATCCAAATCAATTTCAAGACCATCTGCAATTTCGCCAATTGCCACTGAAACGCCGCCGGCCCCAAAGTCATTGCATTTCTTAATTAGCCTTGTTACTTCAGCTTTTCTAAATAGTCTCTGGATTTTTCTTTCTTCGGGCGGATTTCCTTTCTGAACTTCTGCACCGCTTTCTTCAATTGAATCCTCAGTATGTGCTTTTGATGAACCTGTAGCTCCACCGCATCCGTCTCTTCCCGTTCTTCCGCCAAGAAGTACAATTAAATCGCCCGGAACCGGTTTTTCTCTTATTACATTTGTGAATGGGGCTGCTCCAACTACGGCTCCTATTTCCATTCTCTTAGCAACATAACCTTCGTCATATATTTCCGCTACCTGACCTGTAGCCAAACCTATCTGATTGCCGTAGGAACTATAACCCTGAGCTGCTCCGATAGTAATTTTTCTCTGAGGAAGTTTCCCCTCAAGTGTATCCTGAACAGGCGTGCAGGGATTTCCGCTTCCGGTAACCCGCATTGCCTGATAAACATAAGATCTACCGGAAAGGGGATCGCGTATTGCTCCTCCGAGACAAGTGGCGGCGCCGCCGAAAGGTTCAATTTCAGTAGGATGGTTGTGGGTTTCATTCTTAAACATTACAAGCCATTTTTCTGTCTGTCCGTTAATCTCGGCATCCACCACAATGCTGCAAGCATTTATTTCATCAGATTCATCAAGATCGTTCAGTTTTCCGAGTTTTCGTAATTCCTTCATTCCTATTGTCGCAATATCCATCAGACAAATATCTTTTTCTCTATTACCGTAAACAAACTTTCTTGATTCAAGATATTGTTCGAAAACATTCTTAATAAATGCGGCTGTTCCTGTTCCTTCGAAATCAATATTGGTAAGTTCAGTAAGGAAAGTTGTATGACGGCAATGGTCAGACCAATAAGTGTCGAGAATCCGGAGCTCAGTTAATGAAGGATTGCGATTTTCCTCGTCTCTGAAATATGCACGGCAGAATTTGAGATCATCGAAATCCATCGCGAAACCGTACTCTTTCAGAAGACCTTCAAGCGCTTCGTCCGGCATATCAATAAATCCGTCAATATTGGATACATCTCCCGGAATGATTACTTTTTCTTCAAGCGTAGTTCTTTTTTTTAGCGAAGCTTCGTGGGATTCTACGGGATTTATTATATAATTTTTAATTCCGGAGATTTCATCTTCTGATAGAGCGCCACTGAGCAGATAAACTTTAGCAGTTTTTACAATCGGACGATTTCCCATTGCAAGAATCTGAACGCATTGAGCTGCAGAATCTGCCCGCTGATCATACTGCCCGGGCAAATACTCAATTGCGAAGGTAAAATCAGAACCGGAATAATCAAAATCTTCCGAATAAACATAATCAACAGGCGGCTCTGAGAAAATTGTATTTATTGATTTCGCAAGTGTTGTTTCGTCGATTCCTGAAACGTCATACCGATTAATGATTCTGATATTGTTCAGGTTTTCGATGCCGAGGTTTATTTTGATGTCGTTAAGAAGATGAAGAGATTCAATATTGAATCCCGGTTTTTTCTCTACAAAAATTCTGAATACTTTTTCCGGCATTATAATTTCCAATTTTTATAAAATATTAATGCAAAATTAACAAACATCGGGGTTTTTATGAACATAAAAACATTATAATTATCTCGCGTTTTCAAAAACGGCAGTTGCTTTTAAGCCTTGATATTCTGAAATTATTTCAACCTTCAAGTCTTTAACATCAACATATCCGTTAGGATATACACTTGTGTTTTTTCCGCTTCCAGCAGTTAAAGATGTTTTGCGGTATAACGACATTATCATACCGTTGGAAAATGTGGCAACGGGATTAACCCTGAACTTAATTCCGGCTCTTCCCTTTGTAGTTTCAGCAAATAATTTAAGTTCAGTTACGGAAGACTGAGTTTTCCCGAAGAAGAAAATAAATGCATTGGCAACTCTTTCTGCCCAGGCTTTTTCATTATGCTTTCCGTTCTTCACTTCAAGATAGGCCAGATCATTTCCTATGTTAAAACCTTTATCAATCAGTATGTCGAGGAATTCAGGCATATTCTGCCACTCTTCCGTTCCTAAGTCTGTCCATATTTTTATTTCAGGTTTCGGTTTCGATGAAAAGTCTTTAAATATTTCATAATTCCCAACCCAGATTGAAGGTGAAAGAGCTCCGCAGAATTTAAAGACTCCTGAATAATACCAGCAGGAATATAAGGCCTGGATTCCGCCGAAGGATGATCCCATGATTCCTCTGGCTTCAGCCTTAGGAATGCTTCTGTATTTACTGTCAATGTATGGAATTATCTCATTTATAAGAAAATCAGCGTATTTATCTGCAGCGGGGACTTCAACTCCGAAGTTTTTTTGATTGAATTCATCTTTGTAGGGTACATATTCCTCAGCTCGGCGGGGTGAATTGTATATCCCGGCAACAATGACCGGCTCAATTAGTCCGGAAGCAATCAGAGAATCTAAAATCTCGTCGATTTTCCACTCGCCGAATGCCGATGTTGAATCAAAGAAAAGATTTTGTCCGTCATTCATGTAGATTACGGGATAGTTTTTCCCGGAAGTATGATACCCGGTCGGAAGATAAATCTGCATTTTTCTGCCGGAAAGTGAATCGAAAATAACCTCACCTTTTTGTCCGGCGACAGGTTGTGCATTACATTGAATAAACAATGATGTGATAAGAAATGAGAATAGTAAATAGAAATTTTTCATTAGAGTTTTACCGGGCCAAAGTTTATAGAAAAGGGGAGCAGAAAGCTCCCCTTGAATTCAGTTTATTAATCTCTGAAAGTTTTATACATATTAATAAGATTGTTTGTAGAGCTGTCGTGTGATGTTATTTCAGCATCATTTTCTAATTCAGGGAGAATTTTATTCGCTAGCTGCTTCCCAAGTTCGACGCCCCACTGGTCAAAGCTGAAAATATTCCATATGATACCCTGAACAAATATTTTATGTTCATACATAGCAATCAGACTTCCCAATGTTCTTGGCGTAAGTCTTTTGAACAGGAACGAATTTGTTGGTTTATTTCCTTTAAAAACCTTGAAAGGCAGCAAGTATTCAACTTCATCAGCCGGAAGTCCGGATTTCTCAAGCTCAGCTCTTACTTCGGCTTCATCTTTTCCTTTCATCAATGCTTCTGTCTGAGCAAAGAAATTTGAAAGAAGTTTTCTGTGGTGATCGCCGATTTTGTTATGACTTACAGCCGGAGCAAGAAAATCGCAAGGAATAAGTTTGGTACCCTGATGAATAAGCTGATAAAAAGCGTGCTGTCCGTTTGTTCCCGGTTCACCCCAGATAATAGGGCCAGTCTGGTAACTGACTTCGTTTCCGCCTCTGTCAACGTATTTACCGTTTGATTCCATATCTCCTTGCTGAAAATAAGCTGCAAAACGGTGCATATATTGGTCGTAGGGCAGAATTGCCTGTGATTCTGCACCAAAGAAATTATTATACCAAATTCCTAAAAGAGCAAGTATTACAGGAATATTTTTATCGAAAGGAGTATTTCTGAAATGTATATCCATTTCGTGTGCACCTTCAAGTAGTTCGATAAAACGGTCAAAGCCAATCGCCAGGGCAATAGGTAATCCAATGGCCGACCAAAGAGAATATCTGCCTCCTACCCAGTCCCAGAATTCAAACATATTTTCCGGGTCTATGCCGAATGCCTCAACTTTTTCCTTGTTTGTGGATATCGCGGCAAAATGGTTTTTAATATATGCTTCATTTCCTGTTTTTGCCAAAAACCACTCTCTCGCAGTGTTTGCGTTAGTCATAGTTTCCTGCGTTGTAAATGTTTTAGAGGCAATCAGGAATAGTGTAGTTTCGTGATTTACTTTTTTAAGCACTTCGGCTATATGACTTCCGTCAACATTAGAAACAAAATATATACTAAGATTAGGTAACAGATATGGTTTAAGTGCTTCCGTAACCATTACCGGACCCAAATCGCTTCCGCCTATACCAATATTCACAATACTTTTAATTTTTCTGCCTGTGTAGCCATGCCATTCTCCTGAAGCAACCTTACCGCAGAAAATTTCCATCTTATCAAGAACAGCTTTTACATTAGGCATTACATCAGACCTTTCGGATATTACCGGAGTACCGGATAAATTTCTAAGTGCAGTGTGAAGAACGGCTCTTTTTTCGGTACGGTTGATTTTACAACCTGTAAATTCCTGTTCGATAGCATTTTTAAGTTCTGTTTCTTCACATAACGCCAGAAGATATTTCATTGTGTCTTCGGTTATTATGTTTTTTGAATAATCAAAATAAATATCCTCAAAAATAAGTGAATACTTTTCTGCCCGTGCCGGGTCGGATGCGAAAAAATCTTTCATCTTGCTGTCTTTTAGAGCAATGAAATGCTCCTGAAGCTTTTTCCAGCTTGCGGTTTCTACCGGATTAATATTATTAAGCATTTTATCTCCTGATTTGAATTATTCAAAAACTATTGTCCTATTGCCGAAAACAAGGACTTTCCTTCTTATATGGTTATAAACTGCACGTGAAAGCACGGTTTTTTCAAGATCTCTCCCTTTACGAATAAGATCATTGACTGAATCCTTGTGACTAATTCGTACAACATCTTGTTCTATTATTGGGCCTGCATCAAGTTCTTCGGTTACATAGTGACTTGTTGCTCCGATAATTTTAACCCCTCTTTCATATGCCGAATGATAAGGCTTAGCACCGGGGAAAGCCGGGAGGAAAGAATGATGAATATTAATAATGCTGTCAGGGTATTCATTAATGAATTTGTCGGAAAGCACCTGCATATATCGGGCAAGTACAATAAAATTTATATTGCAGCTTTTTAAAAGCTGAATCTGCGCCTGTTCAATTTCATCCTTGTTTTCTGAATTTACTGTAAAGTGATAAAACTCAATTCCGAATTGTTCTGCAATCTGTTTCATTTCAATGTGATTACCAATTATCAGAGGTATATCGACATTCCACTCACCGGACTGCCAGTGGGCAAGTAAATCATAAATGCAGTGATTCAGCTTAGAGACAAAAATAGCCATTTTCGGAACTTCGTCAGAAAAATAGAGAGTCCAGGTCATATTGAATCTTTCTGCAATTAAAGTCTGAAAATAGTCGCCTATTTTTTCCCGGGGAATTCGGAAATCTTCCAACTCCCATTCAGCCCGCATAAAGAAGACCTTGTTTGTCTTATCAACATGCTGATCGAAGTGAATAATATTTCCGTTGTTCTTATAAAGGAATTCTGATACAGCAGATACAAGTCCTGTTCTGTCAGGACAATGAATCAGCAGCGTTGCAGATTTGGAATTGGATTTAGATATACTCATATTATCATCAACCGGTTACGGCATTCAAAACTTATTCATTATAGCGCCCGGAAAAATCTCCGGCTAAGGCCGAAACCTAATGTTAGAGATTAATATGCCGTATTTATCAAATTATTCAATATCAAACAAAATTTCATTTTTAGCTACTCGCTGTCCCTCGGTAACATAGATGTTCTTAACTTTTCCGGATTTCAGCGGTTGTATGTTGTTCTGCATTTTCATGGCTTCAAGCACAACAACAGTTTCACCTTCATTTATCTGCTGTCCGACTTTAGCTTTAATTTTAATTATTGTTCCCGGAATGTATGCACGGTACTCTGATAGATTATCAGGGGCATATCTTTTCCTGTTAAGATATTTTCTTGATAGAACTGTATCATAAACAGTATCATCTATTACAAGTTGTCTATATTTGTTCTCTTCCATAATTCCCAAAGATTATTGTTATTTATTAAATCCCAAAGGCTTTTCATCAAATACTTCTTAAGACAAAAAGCCTTTGAGAAAACTCGAATTATTATTTAGAACGGAGGAATGCCGTGTTTTTTCTTAATCGGTTTATCTTCCTTGTTCGCAGTCATCTTGAGTGCGTGAATGATATATTCTCTTGTTTCCTTAGGATTGATAACTGCATCCACGTGTCCGGCTGAAGCAGCAACATATGGATTGGAGAATTTCTCGGTATATTCCTTAACTTTCAGTTTACGCATTTCATCCGGATTGGCAGCACTAACTATTTCATTTCTGAAAATTATATTTGCAGCGCCTTCAGGACCCATTACAGCAATTTCGGCGGTAGGCCAGGCAAAAACGAAATCGGCTCCAAGATGTCTTGAACACATAGCTATATAACCGCCGCCGTATGCTTTTCTAAGTATGATAGTTATTTTTGGAACAGAAGCTTCGCTGTATGCATATAAAAGCTTAGCTCCGTGTCTGATTACGCCCGCATGTTCCTGATCTATACCGGGTAGATAACCGGGTAAGTCAACAAGCGTAACCAAAGGAATATTGTATGCATCGCAAAAGCGAATAAATCTCGCAGCTTTATCTGATGAATCAACATCAAGCACCCCGGCCATAACAAGCGGCTGATTACCAACAATACCAACTGTCTGGCCGTCAATTCTGGCAAACCCGATTACGATATTTGCAGCCCATTCAGCCTGAATTTCAAAAAATTCAGAATCATCTGCACCTGATCGAATTATATCTCTTATATCGTAAGGTTTGTTAGATTCAACCGGAATTATTTTTTCTATATCAAATTTGGCTCGCGGAATAGACGGCTGTTTGGCCATTGGCTTTTCCTTGTTGCTCCAGCTAAGATATGATAAAAGTGTGCGGATCTGTTCAAAACATTCCAGTTCATTCTGTGCAAGGAAGTGAGCGTTTCCGGTTATTTCTGTATGAACTCGTGCACCTCCAAGTTCTTCCATAGAGATTTCCTCTCCAAGAACAGTTTTAATAACTTCAGGTCCGGTAATGAACATCTTTGATATTTTATCTACAACAAACACGAAATCTGTAAGGGCAGGGGAGTAAACAGCACCGCCGGCGCAAGGGCCGAGAATTACAGATAACTGAGGAATTACACCAGATGCCTGGGTGTTGCGATAGAAGATTTCACCATAGCCGGCAAGAGAATTAACCCCTTCCTGAATTCTGGCTCCGCCTGAATCGTTTATTCCGATAAGAGGGCAGCCCATTTTAAGTGCAATATCCATCACCTTTGTGATTTTCCGGGCATGCATAAGGCCAAGTGAACCGCCGGCAACTGTGAAGTCCTGAGCAAATATGCATATTGGTCTTCCGTTGATTGTACCTGTGCCTGTTACAACACCGTCGGCCGGAAGCTGCTTTTTATCCATATTGAAATCTTTGCAGTTATGCTCAACAAAAAGGTCTATTTCGTGAAATGAACCTTTATCAAGCAATGTTTCGATTCTTTCGCGGGCTGTCATTTTGCCCATCGACTGCTGTTTCTGGATGGCTTTTTCGCCACCTCCCTGGGAGACTGCCGACTTCCGTTTCAAAAAGTCTATTACTTTTCCGAATATTGACATTCTTTTACTCTTCTAATTATTGATAAAATATTATATAAGTATTTTGTCTGCGTGGAGAATATCCGAGAACAATTCATTCTTTATTGATTCGGCATTTTTCCTTGCATTAGATAACGAGTTAATTATATACCTGTTAGCGATAAATACTTTTCTTGGTTCTATTTCAGCTTCTTCAAGCAGAAGATAACCAACATAAAGATAACTGTATAGTTCAACTAAATCCTTTGCCGCTACATCCTGGAAAGCATTATCTTTCTTATCGAGAACATAAGCAAGAGAATCCTTGAAAATATCCCTGATTTCAATTAAATGCTGTGCAAGGTTGTTCAAAGCGCCTTTATATTCTTTCGCGGCTTTCTCATCAAATTCTTCAGCAAGTATATCATTTATAACATTTCCTGCGGCTGCCACAATCTGGAGCTGAGAAGTTCCTTCATAGATATTTGTTATTCTTGCATCTCGTGTTAGTCTCTCAACTTTGAATTCCTTCATATACCCGGTACCGCCGTGTATCTGAAGCGCATCGTATGTTATTTTATTTGCTGATTCTGTAAGCACATATTTGCACATAGGTGTAAGAAGATTTGCAATCCTGGTTACTTTTTTCAGTTTTTCATTAGTTTCTGCCACAGGTTTTCCTTCTTCTTTCAGCTTTTCAATCAATTCCTCATATTTTTCCTTCAGGTCAACAAATTTTCCGGCTGCATAAAGCAAAGATCTGTTTGATTCAAGAGCAACTCTCATATCAAGCAGCATATTTGTTATTGCTGGTATATAATAGATAGGTTTCCCGAACTGTTCGCGTTCTCTTGCATATTTCACAGCTTCTTCATATGCAGCCTGTGATATTCCAAGTGCCTGGGCAGATACACCCATCCTTGCTCTGTACATAAGATCAAGCACATATTTAAGAAGTCCGAATCTGCGTTTACCGACTAATTCAGCGGGAGTATCATTAAACTGAAGTTCGCAGGTAGGAGAGCCGTGGATACCAAGTTTATGTTCAATTCTTCTTACAACAACCGTGTCATCTGCATAACAGGCAAACATACTAAGTCCTCTTGCATCTTTTGTTCCGTCTTCAGAACGAGCAAGTACAAGATGAACATCACCGTTTCCGTTTGTGATGAAGCGTTTAACACCGCGGAGAAACCACTGACCTTTTTCATTTTGATATGCGGTAAGTTTTACGGCCTGAAGGTCTGATCCAGCATCCGGTTCAGTAAGAGCCATTGCTCCGGTATGTTCCCCCGTTGTGAATTTAGGAAGGTATTTGGCTTTTTGTTCTTCAGTTCCGAATTTTCTTATTGTATCGGCAATATCCTGAAGTCCGAAAATATTCATTAGCGAAGCATCTGCTCTTGAAACTGTTTCTACTGCCATCATATATATAATGAAAGGGAAGTTTAATCCGCCGTACTCACGCGGAAGAATCATTCCCATAAGATCTGCCTGCGAAAGTCTTGCAAGGTTTTCGCGTGTTCCTTTTGCATAGGTCACTTTACCATTAGCAAAAACAGCCCCTTCTTCATCAACCGATGCTGCGCGTGGAGCAATAAATTCTGCTGCAATTTCACCGGTTACTTCAAGTACTTTCTTATAATTTTCTATTGCATCTTCATAGTTAGACGGAGCGTAGGCGTAATTCGGAGCCTGTGAATAGTTGTCTTCATGAAGCGCTACTATCTCTTCAATGTTCAATCTGTTAAAATGGAATAATATATCCTGATTTTCTGTAAAGAAATTTGCCATCGCTGCCTCTACTTGAGTTTATTCTTATAAGTTTCAATGAAAAGCGGAAGCACCTGGGCCGCATCCCCGACTATACCGTAATGTGCAACATCGAATATAGGTGCATTAGGGTCGTTATTTATTGCAATTATTTTGTTGGATTCCTGCATTCCTGCTCTGTGCTGAATTGCACCGGAAATACCAACTGCTATGTAAAGTTTAGGTCTTACAGTTACACCTGTCTGACCTACCTGTCTTTCGGTAGGAACAAATCCTGCGTCAACTGCAGCTCTTGAACCCGCAACTTCTGCTCCTAAAACGTGAGCAAGTTGTTCAACAAGTTTGAAGTTTTCCTTTGTTCCAAGACCGTATCCGCCGGCTACAATAATTGAGGCGCCTTTAAGATTAACTTTGCTATCTTCTCTGTGCTGCTCAATTATCTTAATTGCTTCATCAAGGGGCGATTTAACGTAAGGAATTTCCTTTATTTTAACTTTGTTAGGTTTATCAACCGCAATTTTTTCCATCACTCCTTCTCTTACCGTAGCCATTTGAGTCGGATTCTCGGGAGTAATGATTGTTGCCACTATATTACCGCCGAAAGCCGGACGAATTTGAAGAAGAAGCTGCTTAAATTCTTTTTTAAGATAAGTAACATCTGAAATTCTTAGTTCAGTACAATCTGCCGTAAGACCGCTCATAGTATTAGAAGCTACCCGGGGAGCAAGGTCGCGCCCAACTATTGTAGCACCAAAAAGAACAATCCGCGGAGTGTTTTCATTGATAAGTTCATTCATGATGCGAGTGTAAGGCATGGTGAGATAATCTTTCAATTCAGGGGCATCTATTATATAAGCTTCATTAGCACCGTATTTGAATGTTTCTTCTGCAATCGGTTTAACATTATGTCCGATTACTACTGATATTAATTCTCCGCCGATACCTTCAGCCAACTTTCTTCCCTTACAGAGAAGTTCAAGGCTTACATCTGCGGCTTTACCGTTCTTTTGTTCTATAAAAACCCATACTTCTTTTTTAAATGTTTTCATTGTTTACCCCAGGATATGATCAGCCATTAAAGTTTCAATTAATTGTCCGACACCTTCTTTTGTTGAAGGTATCCTTGCGTGCGAGCCGCCTGCCAGAACCACAGATTCAATATTGTGTACTTTAGTGGGAGAGCCTGCAACACCGCATCTTGCTGCTTCAAGTTTGAGGTCGTCGAATGTAAGTGTTTCAATAAATAAATTTTTCTGCCTGAATTCTTCGGTAAGAGTGTCAACATATAAAAGTGAGTTCTCGTCAGCCATTTTTTCAAGATCCATAAGAGATTTTGCGTTTTTGCAAGCCATTACTCTTTTAGCTGAAAAAGGTCTGGGCTCAACGGCATCTTTGATAACAGTAATTAACAGAGGAAAACCGCACTCAAGAATTTCATATCCGCCTTCAATTTTCTTTTTAATCGTAATTTTTTTGTTTTTGATATCAAGAATTTCTTCAGCGTAAGTTACCTGTGGAATGTTAAGCTTTTCTGCAGTCTGGGGCCCAACCTGAGCGGTATCGCCGTCAATGGCTTGTCTTCCGGCAAAAACAAAATCATAACTACCGATTTTCTTAATTGCTTCAGCCAAAACGTATGAAGTAGCCAGAGTATCGCTTCCCGCAAATTTCCTGTCGCTTATCAGGTAAACATCATCAGCGCCCATATATAAGCATTCTCTCAGCATATCTGATGCTCTTTGCGGACCCATTGTTATTGCTGTTACTTTGCCCCCGAATCTGTCTTTAATCTGAAGTGCAAGCTCAAGCGCAACTTTATCTTCATGATTAAATACTGCAGGAAGCATAGCACGGTTTACAGTACCGTCTTCCTTCATTACCTTTCCCGAAATGTTTGCCGTATCGGGAACCTGCTTTACCATTACAATAGAATGATACATAAGACTCCTCTTCATTAGCCTTTAGTTATATAATAAAACTTCAAAAAAATCAATGCTAAAAATAGAAATTCTTACTGAAATCTCAAAGCTATATTTTATATGGCGTTATAAATTAACCCAAATTATTCTTTATTATTAAGGCAATTAAAAGATACGATTTTTCTAATTAATAATTCGGGCTTAAGGAATGTCTTCAGAAATCCCTTTGTAATTAGACCTATATAATTGTGCTTTAGACAATTCATATTACGCTTTAAACCTCAACGCTCAGAAGCTTAATATGATTTCCTGATTAGTTATCATTTTCTATAAGATTATAATTTCGGTTACCGCAAACTATAATTATTCCGGCTAAACTGCTTAAGGATGCCAGTATTGACGATAAAGAGTAATTATTGAAAATATCAAACAAAAATCCTCCCGCAACAGGTGCTATGAGTCCGGAAAATGCATAACCCAGGAATACATAAGGATATACAATTCCGATATTCTCAATACCGAAATACTGAATTGTTCCTTTTGCAAAAAGTACGAAATTACCTCCGAATGAAAATCCGGCCGCAAAAACAAGAATCAAATAAATTGGTCCGCTTAAAGTTAAGTTTCCTAATGCAAACATAGAAACTGCAGATATTATAAATGCTGTTACCATTACTTTTTTAAGATTGAAGAGATCGCTGGCATATCCCCATGAAACTCTTCCCAGAAAATTGGAAACGGCAAAGACGCTGACGCTAATAAAAAGATACTCTTCTTCTAATAGGTGAAGTTCTCCTATCGATTTTATATTCCCGATTATTAGTAATCCTGAAAAAGTACCTGCAAAAATTCCGATGAAAAGTCTGATAAATGAAGAAGATTTAAGAAAAATCTTTATGCTTTGTCTTTTCTCCTTGTTACTTGCAGGCTCAGTTTCAATCAGGAATGAAATGATGAACATTAAAGAGCCGTATAACAGGGCAATAAAGATAAAGAAATTTGGGAGACTAAGGTTAATATGATTATGCAGAAAGCTTATAAGCACGGCTCCGAGTCCGAAACCGGCAACCGAAAATCCGGTAGCCAGGCCTTTATGATCAGGGAACTTTCTTGCAGGAATTGTTATCCCGGCCATATACCCGAGTCCGATTCCGAGTCCTCCGAGAACACCGATTCCGGTTAAGATTACAGGAAAGCTGCCGCCCGATATCCCGGCGGTGAAATAACCTGCAAAAAACAGAAATGAAGAATATCTGATTACGCGGTTTAATCCGAATTTCTTTTCAAGAAATCCGGCTCCGAGCATTGTTACCGGGAAAACTAACAAAACAAGACCAAATATCAACTGAGTTTGAGCAGAACTGAGGCCGTAGAGTGTTTTCATCTCGGGGACAAAAACACTCCAGCCGTAAATACTTCCCAAAAACAACATTATTAAGAATGAACCGGAAAGAGCTGTATATTTGTTATTCTTTATTTTCCTCAATTACTCCTGCTCCGTTTATTCAATTTCCGAAGGGGTATTGAATGAATATTTGTATTCCATCGGAAGAAGCTGATTGTAATCTTCAACCGACCCGCCGTTTAAGCAGGTTTCAATAATTTTCCTCCCGAGCGGATGAAGTTCGGGTCTTAGATATTTTGTTATTTCTTTTTTAAAGAAGTTGTAAAGGATTTCAGCTCCGGCATCATATCCTTCTTCTTCAACCTCAGGCTGTCTGTAAACCTTCAGGAATCGTGAAGGAATTTTCGACCCTTCTATAGTAAGATAATTGAGTTCATAACCGAGAAGCGGACACCTTGCGGGCTGGAACTGGTCGGTTCTCAGCGTTGCGTTTCCTCTTCTTGTTAAATACTCCCTCATTAAAAGCTGAGGTTTAAAATCAACTTTCCAGACTCCAATCATCTGATTCGGAGTTAATGTGTACCTTACTCTCTGAGTATTTATAATCTGCTCCAGAAGCAGGTTTGCGTGATGTACCATCTCACCGGTTGCGAAAGGCCAATAGGAACCTACTCCTTCACTTTCCATATTTCCTTTTCCTACTATGCTCGGATTTGCATGTCCGCGCGGACTCACGAGTCTCCAGAGCCATGCTAATGCCGGCGGTAATATATGGAATAATCCCAAAATACCGTAAGACGGATTTTCTTTCGATGATGGGGGAGTGCGAACACCGAAATTTCGTATATCAACAGTCACACTTTTATTTACTATTCCGGGTACTATATGTCTTGGGAGAATTACTCGCGGATTCGGACAGCGTTTACCCGGTTCATCTTCAATGTGATTCCATATTAAAGCTGTCCCCTCAGGTTTTGTATCTATGTTTAGAAAAAGCACCGGTTCTTTTGGTTTGATTGTAATTTTTTCAAGAAAAGGATCATCTCCGTAATCAGTGATTCCGTCAACTCTGATAAACCAGGCATTCTCCGCATCGCTAACTGTTATCTTGCCGTTATTCTTTTGATAGCTTGGGTGGCAGAGTGCCATATCATCAGTAACCGGATAGAATGAACAAAGAGTCGGAATGTTTATCCGCCTTTCTTCGTTAGTTACAATATTTCTTCCTATCAGTATTTGTCCGTTAGGCTCTCTTACTATATTCTGAATCATTTCGCTTTTTCCGCCGCCGCTGGCCCCTTCATGCATAAATGTTGTTGTGTTGTCATAAGGACTAACGACCTGAACTGTAGAGCAATGTGCAGTTACCCAGCCTTCTTTTTCGCCCTTGCTTAGTATTACTCCGTAGAGTCCTTTCTTTGCACTTGGACCGGGATAAAGATTGTAAGAAAACATTTCGTGAATTTTTTCGCCGCGGTAATGAACTACTTTCTGTTTTCCTCCGAAATGTGTGTGTCTGAAAGGAGGTGCAACATAAATAATTGATTCAACCTTAAATCCTTCAGGAAGTGTGTTTATATCTATCATTTTCTGGAGGAGAGCCAAACCAAAGGCAAAAAAACCGGCATTAGCGGGGGCAATTACCATACCGCCTGCTCCAACAGGGTAGTTACCTGCGTAATAGAAGAATACGGCTAGATTTTGTTTTTTAAGCCAGTCAAATGTTTCTTTTCGCAAAGAATCAAATTCGTAACCCATTTCATCTGAGAACCTTGTTTTATCGCTTGGAAGACTGTCAGCTATCAGCATTGTATCAGGATCTCTTCTGCGCATATAGGATTCGGTGTAATTTGCCGATATTCCGTTGCTAACTCTGTGAACAATAGCCTCTGTATATTCACCTTTGCCGGGAATGTCGTACTTCACTTCATAATAACTGTTGCCGAAACCTCCGGTAGCTGCGTGGGATAATTCGGTAGTTGTGTGGAATAAAGTTAGTCCCTTCGCAGTCTCAAGTAACGACTTAACTTCTTCAGGAAGTATTATTCCGTTGTGCTCAATTCTTTCAAGTACTTTCATCTTAGACCTCTTTTTTTTGTTAAACTTAAAATCGTTAAATCATATTAAATACATTTAGCGACACTTAACCATAAGGTTAAAAAATTTTATATGTTTGCCGGTGTAACTATCCATATAATTTCTGAAGCATTTTTCGAATTATTCTTTGCAAAATGAAATCCGGAAGAATTATAATAAAGACTGTCGCCTTTTTCCATTGATAAAGTCCGGTCTCCAAGTTCAAAACTGACTTCGCCCGATAAAATGTGGATGAATTCTTGTCCGCCATGCTCACGGAATATTTCTTCTGTATCAGAACCCGGTTTCAGTCTGATTAAATAGGTTTCGATCAACTTGAGTTGGTCGTGATGAGAAAGCAGAAATAATTCGGCTCCCGAATTGTTAGCTCTAATGAATTTAATTTCTGAATATTTTACCAGAGGATTTTTTACTAGAGCATCGTTTTCCCCGATAAGTTCTCCTACTGTTGTCTGAAGGGATTCAGCAATCGTTTTAAGATTGAATATTGAAGGAAAAGCTTTACCGCTTTCTATCTGTGATAATGCACTGGATGTTATTCCGACTTTTGCGGCAAGTTCATTAAGCTGTAAATGAAACAACTCTCTTTTTTTTCTGATTCGTTCACCAAGTCTTTTCATAAAATCTCTATTTTCTTATTTCTAATATAATAAAAAATTAAGAGATATTAAATTAATTAAATTAAAATTAATAAATTATTCTGGTTTGCCGGCAATTTTTTTCAAATCATTCAATCGGTTAAGAGCTTCAATCGGAGTTAGCTTTTCAATTTCGATATTATTTATTTCATTTCTCAGTGAATCGTCTTCGATTTCAAACAGATTATACTGGATGTTTTGTTCCTTAAGTTTCGAAGCTCGAGTGTTCTTAATTTCATAAGGTGTAAGTTCTTTACTTTCAAGATTAATCAGAATTTCTTCGGCTCTTTTTGTAACAAATCGTGGAAGTCCGGCCATTCTTGCTACCTGAATTCCGTAGCTGTGGTCTGCGCCCCCGGGTACAACCTTATGGAGGAATACAACTTTATCCTCAACTTCTCTTACATCAACCTTGAAGTTCTTAATTCTTCGGAAAATACTTGCCATCTCGTTTAATTCATGATAATGTGTAGCAAAAATTGTTTTGGCCGCTGCATCAGGATTATCATGAAGGTATTCAGTAACCGCCCAGGCAATTGAGATTCCGTCGAAGGTGCTCGTACCGCGGCCTAGTTCATCCAGAAGTATAAGACTTTTGGGAGTGCAGTTATTCAGAATATGAGCGGCTTCCTGCATTTCAACGAGAAATGTACTTTCACCCGCGCTTATATTGTCGCTGGCTCCTACACGGGTGTAGATTCTATCCGTAAGTCCGATTGAAGCATAATCTGCAGGAACGAAAGATCCCGACTGAGCCATAAGAACAATGAGTCCGGCTTGTCTTAGGAAAACAGACTTGCCAGCCATATTCGGCCCGGTTAGAATTATTATTCCTGTTTCTTCGTTATCCATGCAGCAATCATTAGGCGTAAATTTTTCTGAAGGACCGAGAATCTGTTCTACAACCGGATGTCTGCCGTTTTTAATTATCAATTCATTTCCTTCTGTAATTTCCGGTTTTACATAACCGTATTCAAATGCGCATTGTGCGAATGAGCAGAAACAATCAAGCATAGCGGTTAAATCTGCATTTAACTGAATATTTTTTGTTTCAGAAGCAACCGCAGATCTGATTTCATCGAAAATCCGTGTTTCGAGTTCTTCTATTTTTTCAGCGGCATTAAGAATTTTATCCTCATAATCTTTAAGTTCAGGCGTTATATATCTTTCACCGTTGGTCAGTGTTTGTTTTCTAATGTAGCTTTCAGGAACTTTGGAAAGATTGGCATTAGAGATTTCGATATAATAACCGAATACTTTATTAAAACTTACCCGGAGGGAACTGATTCCTGTTATTTCTCTTTGCTTTTTCTGATACTCTGCAACCCAGTCTTTTGCACTTCCTGAAATTCTTCTTAATTCATCTAATTCCTGATTGAAACCTTCTCTTATAACATCTCCTTTTCCCACGGAAGACGGTGCTGAAGGCTCAATAGCATCATCAATGAGTTTTGCGGTATTTTCCAGTATAACGAGTCTGCTTCCGAGTACGGCTATAGTATCGCAAGCAGCATTTTCGGTTAGTTTTTTAATTTCAGGAATCTTAAAGAGAGAAAACTTCAGATTCTGAAGCTCGCGTGGAACAGCACGCGATGTACATATTCTGGATATAAGCCGTTCAAGATCACCGATTTCCTTAAGGTGATATATTAAGGATAGTCTGATACTTTCATTATTATGCAGGAACTCAACTGCATCCAGTCTTCTATTGATATTTGTATATTTCCTTAATGGTGCGGAGAGCCATTTCTTAAGCATTCTTCCGCCCATAGCTGTGCGGGTCTTATCGAGAACGGAAAAGAGAGTACCGTCTTTTCCTCCGTCCTGAAATGATGAAACTATTTCCAGATTTCTTTTTGTAGAATGATCAAGAATCATAAAGTCAGAAGGATTATACTGAGTAATCTTGTTCAAATGCGAGAGATTGCCAAGCTGAGTTTCGAATAAATAATGCATTACAACCCCTGCGGCAACAGTGGCTGAGTTTAGTTTTTCTATTCCGAATCCCTTTAGATTAACAGTACCGAACTGTTTAAGAAGAGTATCTCTGCAATAATCGTATTCAAAAATCCAGCCGTCTGTTTTTGTTATTCTGATACGCGGATTGATTTTCCGAACGGATATCTCAAAATCTCGGCTGATGTTTTTATGAACAAGGATTTCGGCAGGATTAATTAATTCTATCTGGTTAAATAATTCAGTAACCGGAGTTTCATAACAGTAGAATTCTCCTGTCGAAATATCACAGAAAGAAAAGCCGCAAATTTCCCCGCATAAATGTACGGAAGAAAGGTAGTTGTTTTTCTTATGGTCTAATAACTTATCTGAAAACACAACCCCCGGTGTAACAACTTCAATTACTTCGCGTTTTACAATTCCTTTTACCGTTTTCGGGTCTTCCATCTGTTCGCATATTGCAACTCTGTAACCGGCCTTAACCAGCTTAGGCAGATAGGTGTCTATTGCATGATGGGGGAAGCCGGCTAAAGGAACATCTCCTGCAGCACCGTTTGATCTCTTGGTTAGCGTAATCCCGAGAACTGAAGATGCGGTTTTGGCATCATCTTCGAAAGTTTCAAAGAAATCACCGATTCGGAAAAGGAGTACAGTATCCGGATTCTTTTCCTTAATTTTATAATACTGCTTCATTAACGGAGTTTGAGACATATCACTCATTATTTTCGATTATTCAAAAAAAAACAAAAAATATTAACATAAAATCTAATCAAAAATAACAAATAAATTTTCATTTCATTATATTTGAAACAAAGTCTATAGTATTAATTCCATCGGAGAAAAAATGCCAAATCAGAAAACCCGTTTCATTATCCAGTTTAGAAATTCGGCTCCGGATTTTAAGAAATCTCACACAAATGAATTTCATATTGCCGGAAAAATCAGGGAAAAATATCAATTTGATGATGAATTTTTTACAATCACAGGAAATGTAATTCTTGCAAACTTCCCGGCTGTAAGGAAATTCACGGTAAAATATAATTTAAATAAAGCTGATCATGAAAAGGTTGGAAACGGATTGGTAAATGGTGTCGGGTTGCTTGACGAAATCTATCATTTTGTTCTCAGAGAGTATGAGAAATCCGCAAATCCCGGTGTATTTTCAAGAGCAATTGATCATCTTGGTAAAAAGCTCGGAAAGAAAAAGCTTGATAGAGTGATACTCGAGTTTTCTGAAGTTTTTCCTTCAGTTGAAGTTTTCAAGGGAGTAAAAACAAACAAACAATATTTGGAAGAATTTACCGAAGGCCGTTCAAATAAAGAAATAGTATTGGAAGAACTTATCCTTCTGCATTTTGCCAACTTTAATCCAGCGGCAAAAAAGATGCTTGAACTGTTTTCAGAAGATTATTTATCGGAAAAGGAATCCTACGGAAAAGCTTTGGCAGTTCTGGACGGATTTTTCAAAACAGAACCTGCCTTCGGACCGGACAACCAGGATATTTTTACCATGCTTAAAACACCCATAATGAATCATCCTGAGGATATAGAAAGTCAGCTTGATTTTATTTTGAAAAGATGGGAAATAATAATTAAAGACAAGTTTTCGCGAAGAATACTAACAGGAAAAGACCTGATTAAAGAAGACAGGCGGTTTGAGTGGGGCGGTGGCGGCGGAGCTCCTACTATAGTTCCGAAATATAAGGGATTGCTTGATGATGCCGATTTCCTTTCCATCGGGAAATCCGGTTATAAATATGCGTCCATGAGTTATCTGGATTATGAAGAACCCGAGCAGTTCACTCAGGATATCCACTGGATGCCTAATGTTGTTATGATTGCAAAGAATTCGCTTGTGTGGCTGGATCAGCTGTCAAAGAAATATGAAAGACATATTCACAGACTGGATCAGGTACCTGACGAAGAACTCGATGAATTGGCATCCTGGAACATAAACTCTCTCTGGCTTATAGGTGTGTGGGAAAGAAGCCGTGCAAGTCAGACTATTAAACAGATAATGGGCAATCCGGATGCGGCTCCTTCTGCATATTCTCTGTATGATTATGAAATTGCTCATGAAATAGGCGGTTACGAAGCTTACAAAAATCTGAATGAAAGAGCGCGTGCAAGGGGAATAAGACTTGCAAGTGATATGGTTCCGAACCACACGGGTATTTACTCCAAATGGGTTGTAGAACATCCGCATTATTTTATACAGTCTTATCACAGTCCTTTCCCTAATTATACTTTCAGTGGCGTTAACTTAAGCGATGACCCGAATGTTGAGGTTAGGATTGAAGACGGATACTGGAGGCGTTCTGATGCTTCTGTTGTTTTCCACAGATACGATAGAAGAAACGGAGATTCCAGATTTATATATCACGGAAACGATGGCACAAACATGCCTTGGAATGATACAGCACAGCTTAATATGCTGCTGCCTGAAGTAAGAGAAGCGGTAATCCAGAAAATATTTGAAGTTGCCAGAATGTTTTCTATTATTCGTTTTGATGCAGCAATGACTCTTGCCAAAAAACATTTCCAAAGATTGTGGTATCCTCATCCCGGGACCGGAGGAGATATACCGTCAAGAGCAGATTATGCTATGACAAGAGAAGAATTTGATGCTGTATTTCCAAAAGAATTCTGGCGAGAAGTTGTTGACCGGATAAATGAGGAAATGCCGGAAACACTTCTTCTTGCTGAAGCTTTCTGGCTTATGGAAGGTTATTTCGTTCGCACTTTAGGTATGCACAGGGTTTATAACAGCGCATTTATGCATATGCTTATGAACGAGGAAAACAGCAAATATCGTGATCTTATTACAAATACTCTCGAGTTTGAACCTGAAATCCTGAAAAGATATGTTAATTTTATGTCAAATCCGGATGAAGAAACTGCAATCAAACAATTCGGTACAGATGATAAATATTTCGGAACCTGTATGCTTATGATTACTCTGCCCGGACTTCCTATGCTTGCTCACGGACAGGTGGAAGGCTATACTGAAAAATACGGCATGGAGTTTAAAAAAGCTTACTATAACGAATCTCCCAACCAATGGCTTGTTGAAAGACACAAAAGGGAGATTTTCCCGATTCTTAAGAAAAGATATCTTTTCAGCGAAATATACAATTTCTGGTTCTTTGATTTCCACGACAATATCGGATACATAAATGAGAATGTTTATGCTTATACAAATGTTTACCGAAACGAAAGAGCATTGGTATTCTATAACAACAAATATGATTCTGCATTCGGAAGAATTAAATATTCCGCACCTAAACTTGTGAATACCGGCAACGGTAACAAGGAAATACAAACCCGCTCACTTGCAGATTCGCTCAATATAAAAAATGATTATAAGCATTTCTATATATTCAGGGAACATATTAGCGGACTCGAATTTATCCGTTCCGGTGATGAACTTCATAACGACGGCTTCTATGTTGAACTTGGCGGATTCAAATATCTTATCTTCTGGGAATTCCGTGAAGTTTTTGATGAAAACGGAGAATTCAGAAATCTGAGAAATAAACTTGGAGGAAACGGAACAAACAGTATTGCCGGAATGCTTTATGAAGAAAGGCTGCGTCCGGTTCACGAAGCTGTAGAAAATGTTGTTGATGAGAAAACTCTTCAAACATTTATCGATGAAATTGTTCTTAAAGAAAAGAAAACAGACGGTCTTTCCGGAAATATACGTTTTATGGTAAACCGATTCGGTCAGCTTATCAATTTGCTCAATGAAAGATATCAGCTGCATGCAGACGTAAACATTGCTGTTAATGATCTTGAAGAATCACTACTGGCAATAAAAGATTTACGTTCAACTCTAAAGCAAGCACTTTCTCAGGATATGTATCACAGATATGTGGATGCAGAAAAAGTACTTCCGATTGGGGCCGACTGGAATTATAAAGAGACTTCCGCTCTTTATCTCTGCTGGTTTATGGTTTATGAAATCAAAAAGATATTCAAGGATAAAGAACCGGTTAATCAGTATAATTTCTTTGATCAGTTGATGCTCGATAAACCTGTTTACAATATATTCCGTAAAACAGGTATGGGTGATGCCGAATACAATAAGGAAATGCTTATACTCAGAACACTTATTGAATCCGGTTCAAGAATTCTGAAAATTGAAGAGGTACTGCCTCCGTTTGCCAATGAGAAGAATCCTTCTGAAAGATACCTTACTGCCGAAAGAGTCAAGAGTATCTCCGCTTTAGTTGAAATACCTTATGTTAAGACACTTCTCGGAGTAAACGAATGGCAGGGGGTTGTTTATTACAGTAAAGAAAATCTCGACGACTTATTCGATTGGATTCTTGCAGTAACTCTTGTTAATTATCTGAGTCTTGAGAAAGATGAAGTTCAAGATAAATCCGTAATGAATGAATATATCATAAGTTCTTATTACTTAAGAGATTATTTGAAGGAACTTTCTGCAAAATCTGATTATAAACTTGAAGTGTTCCTGAAAAATCTTGGACGCAAAGCATAATTTAATACCGGGGTCGTTTTAGCGGCCCCTTTTTTTTCAAAAGGATAAGAAAATGAAAAGATTTGACCATCATATATTTATTTGCGAAAATAAAAGAGATTCAGACCACCCTCGCGGATGCTGTCATAAATTGAATTCTGTTGAAATTAGGGAATTATTTCAGAAAAGGCTTAAAGAACTCGGACTTAATTCATCAAACAGAGCAAATCCATCAGGTTGCCTGGATGCTTGTGAGGAAGGTCCTGTTGTGGTTGTTTATCCGGAACAAGTATGGTACGGGCATGTAAAACCGGAGGATGTGGAAGAAATAATTCAGGAACATATCATTAATGGTAATCCTGTTGAAAGACTTACTATAAAGGATAAGAGATTCAATAGATGACTGTTTCCGAAAAAGCGCTATTCATACTTGACACACTTTCCGGTATTTATGGTGTTACCAAACCGCAACTTGATTTTAACAATCCTTTTGAACTTCTGATTGCTACAATTCTTTCAGCACAATGCACTGACAGAAGAGTGAATATTGTTACAAAAGAATTATTCGCCAAATACAAAACTCCGCAGGATTATATTGATGCTGATATAAGTGACCTCGAAAAGATGATATTTTCAACAGGATTCTACAGAAACAAAGCTAAAAATATTAAAAACTGCTGTAGTGTTTTATTGGAAAAATACAAAGGAACAGTTCCTGCTGATGTCGATAAAATTGCCGAACTGCCCGGGGCGGGAAGGAAAACAGCTTCGGTAGTTGCAGGTAATGCATTTAATATTCCTGCCATTGCAGTAGATACTCACGTAATGAGAATTACAAATCTTTTAGGTTTGGTTAATTCTAAGAATCCGGAAATAATAGAAAGAGAGTTAAAACTGATATTCCCTGAAAAGTATTGGGTCCAATCAACTCATCTGTTTATTGCATTAGGCAGGGAAATATGCATTGCAAGACGCCCCAATTGCGAAGTTTGTCCGCTTAAATCAATCTGTCCTTCTTCTCTCTAACAAACCATACTATCACTGATATATTTTATCTATTGGAATAAGACCGATTGTCCGGAAATATCCCTTGACTAAAAAGATGTTGCAACATATATTTGAATTAGTGATTTAATTAAATAAGACAAAACATCTTCAAAAGGAGGAAAAATGAAAACCGGTATATATTCATTAATATTAATGTTCGCATCGTTTTTAACAGTTCAGGCTCAAACAAAATGGAATCTTGATCCGGCGCATTCAAAAATCGGATTCAGTGTAACTCATCTTGTTATTTCGGAAGTAGAAGGCGATTTTAAAAAGTATGAAGCTGATATAACATCATCAAAGGAAGATTTTTCAGATCTTGCCGTAACTCTGAAAATTGATGCGGCGTCAATAAACACTGAAAATGAAAAGAGAGATGAACACTTAAGGGCTGAAGATTTTTTCCATACATCTCAATATCCTGAAATTATCTTTAAAAGTAAGTCTTTTAAGAAAACCGGAAAGAATAAATACAAACTTACAGGCGATTTTACAATGAGGGGCGTAACCAAGCATATTTCTCTGGATGTAGTTCATAACGGAACAGTTGTTGACCCCTGGGGAAATACCAAGGCAGGATTTAAGCTTACCGGCAAAATAAACAGATTCGATTACGGATTAAAATGGAATAATGTAATTGAAGCCGGCGGTGCGGTTGTAGGTAAAGAGGTAAGGTTTAACATAAATATTCAGATAGCAAAATCAAAGTGAGAATTGAAGAAGAAATAAAGCAGAAAGCTTTTTCGGACTTAAATAATAAATTGGCCGTGAATATAATGTTTACTCACGGCCGTTTATTTAATATGTTTGAGCAGTTTTTCGGAAAGTTTAATCTTACTGCGGCTCAGTACAATGTACTCAGAATTTTAAGGGGACAGTATCCTGACTCAGTTTCTGTAGGTACAATAAAAGAAAGAGTGATAGACAGAAATTCGGATATCTCCCGTATAGCCGACAGACTCGCGGCAAAGAATTTGATTTTAGAAATAAAAGAAGAAAAAGACAGAAGAAAAAGAAAGCTTCTTATCAGTAATGAAGGTCTAAATCTTCTTACCTCAATTGATTCCGATCTTGTTCGTCTGGAAAATGATTTTTTCAGACTTTCAGATGAAGAAAAAAATCTGTTAAATAATCTGCTTGATAAATGCAGAATCGGTCTGCAACCAATAGAATAATTGAGACCCTATATCGAGGCCACCTCGAAAATCATAAAGTTAGTATCATTCTGAAGAGTTTGCAACGAAGAATCTCTTTCCCAATAAAGTAGATGAGATTCAATCCCGACTCGCCTTTTGATTTTGGTTTATAAATTTATTATGTTTAGCAGTCGCAAACATATTTTACGTGCCTGCTTACACGGAAAATCAGGGCGAAAAGCAGTAACAGTTTAGGGGAAAAAATGAGAATCAGAAGTCTTGTTCTAGTTCTGTCCGTTATAAGTATATTACGGGCACAAATATTTATTAATCCTCAAGAACATATCTTTTCAAATACTCTTACTATATCAGCATATTACGGATTAAATTCTGTTTCCGGCGATTATGAGAAAGGAAACGGTATTAATTCTTCATTTGGGTTTCCGGTATCATATTATTTCGGTATCGGAAAGAAAACAGCTTTAGGTGTTGAGGCCGGTTACTTTAGCGGAAGTTTCAGATATGCTTCAGAGCCGGTAAAAACGAATATGCAAAGTTTCAGAGTGGGAGTTTCATTAAGTAAAGAAATGAGTCTGTCGTTAGTTCCTTATATCGGAGTTGGGATTGGATATGCTTCAATTGAACCGGAAACCGCGGGATTTGAGGCAGGGAAAGGCGGCATTTTCAACACGGATGCAGGAATTCATTCGCAGATTACCGAAAACCTGTTTGCTACAGCGGCTATCGGAGTTAATTTTCCGGCGCACGATCTTATTGATGGAATGAAGGCAGGCAGTAATAATGACTATTTTACAAGCATTAAATTAGGAATAACATACAGACTATTTGGTGATAATGATACCGATTCAGACGGAATTCCTGATAAAATAGACAGCTGTCCTGATGAACCGGAGGATTATGACGGATTCAGAGACGATGACGGGTGCCCGGATAATGATAACGATAAAGACGGGATAGCGGACGAAAATGATAATTGTCCGGACGAAGAAGAAGATTATGACGGATTTGCTGATTCGGACGGGTGTCCGGATTTCGATAACGACCGAGACGGAATTCCTGATGTAAATGATAAGTGTCCGAACAGAGCAGAAGATTATGATGGTTTTGAAGATGACGATGGCTGCCCTGAATCAGATAACGACGGTGACGGGGTAAATGATGAAAACGACGGGTGTCCTTATGATGCTGAAGATTTCGACGGCTTTGAGGATGCTGACGGTTGTCCGGATTATGATAATGACGGAGATAACATAATTGATGCGGATGATAAATGTCCGTGCGAAAAAGAAGATATTAACGGAATTGAGGATGAAGACGGGTGTCCTGATGCAATTCCGGATACACTTGTTACAGATATCAATAGAAAGGACAGCATAAAAGTTGATAATGAAGAGAGTCTCCGCAAAAAAGAGATGCCTTCAAGGTATGTTTTTGATGCCGGTATTTACTTTGTTGCAGGGAAATACGAAATCGAAAAATCATCGGTATCAGGTATTAATGCGGCAATAAGACAAATGAAAGACGATCCCGCAAGTTTATGGATAATTGAGGGACACACGGATAAAAACACTTTTTCTACCGACAGGAAAGCCGGGGGTAAATATGCTGCAGCGTTATTTAAGTATCTGGTTTCAAGAGGAATAAAACCGGAAAGGCTTATAATTAAGGACGAGGGTAAGTCTAAGCCTTTATCATCCAACACTACTGCATACGGCAGAATGAGAAACAATAGAGTAGAACTTATTAGAAAAAACTGAAATTATGTGAAATATCACAGACAAATTGTCTTATTATTCTTATATTTAAGCAGGCTTATTTTACAGAAAGGGAATATTTATGGGGAAAACACCGGCAAAGGCTGCGGCATATGCGGCATTTATCTATTTATTTTGGTCTGCTGCATTAATTGCTCAGCCGGTAATCGATGTCTGGTACGGCAATAATCAGAAATTCGGAAATTTCGGAAGATTCCAGAATCAAATTAATATTTTAGGAAAAGCAACATATCCGGGGAATTCCGTTCAGTCAGTTTCATACAGTCTAAACGGCGGAAGTTACAAAGCATTGAATATCGGCCCGTATCCGGCAGGTGCAGTAAGACGTGTCTATAATCCGGGCGACTTCAACATCGAAATATTTACTGAAACGGAAGGTGTTTATACAAGAACACCGGGACTTATAGATGGTGATAATTCGGTTACGATAAAAGCTGTCGGAGGTGATTTGTCGGAAACAACGGAAGTAGTTAATTTTAAGTATATTAAGGGAATTACTTGTCCGCTGCCTTTTACAGTCCGATTCGATACAGTTACCAACATTCAGAATGTGGCACAAATTACTGACGGTTATTGGGAAATAACTCCAGACGGAATCAGGACAAAAACCAACGAGTGGGGATACGACAGAGTAGTCGGGGTAGGCGATATAAACTGGGAAAACTATGAAGCAACGGTGCGGTTTAAAATATTTGGGGCCTATACAAATTTTGCTGCTCCAAGTTTCGGAAATGCCCTTCTTCTTATGGCAAGGTGGACAGGTCATACTGATCAGCCACAGAGTACCGGCGGACAGGATCCTAAAGCCGGTTATTGGCCTTATGGATTGCTTGCGGATTTTGTAGATTCTTCGAATCCGAATAAAATAGAGTTGTATGCCTTTGGAGATCAAAGAGTAGCATTTCAGGAAACAAACGACTATACGATTGACTATGGAGATATGTATGTGTTTAAAGTAAGCATTCAGTCTCAACCGACTGCAGGACCTCTTTTGAAGATGAAATACTGGAAAGAAGGAAGTGCGGAACCGAATTGGCTGCTTACAGGTACCCATCCAACAGGAAATAAAAATCCGGCTAAAGGTAGTTTTCTTATGATATCGCATCATTTTGATGCGGCGTTTTATAGTGTTGATGTAGCTCAGATTGATCCGCTGCCAGTTGAATTAACAGCTTTTAGCGGAAAAACCGAAGGAGAATCCGTTATTTTATCTTGGCAGACTGCAACTGAAATCAATAATTACGGATTCGACATAGAAAGAATGTTGAAGGGAGAAAGTCATTCTGATCCCGATTTATCGGGTGAAGAATCCAAATGGGAAAGGATCGGTTTTGTTGAGGGAGCCGGAAATTCAAACAGTCCGAAATATTATTCATTTATTGATAACAAACCTGCAGCTTCGACTCAGCTCAGCTATCGGTTGAAACAAATAGATAATGACGGAAAATATTCTTATTCAAAGGAAATAACTGTTGAAATATCAGCAATTCCAACAGAATTCTCCTTGTCGCAGAATTATCCTAATCCTTTCAATCCTACAACAACTATAAAATATTCAATCCCTGTTACTCTGTCACCTGTCACTGTGTCACTTGTTGTTTATAATTTACTCGGTCAGGAAGTGGCAACTCTTGTAAACCAAAAACAACCGGCAGGAAATTATGAAGTGAAATTCGATGCATCATCCGCCACAGGCGGACTTGCAAGCGGTGTTTATCTGTACAAGATTGAGGCAGGAGGGTTTACGGCAGTGAAGAAGCTTATGCTTTTGAAGTAACAGAGTAACGGGTGACAGAGTAACGCGTGACAATTGTAGAGACGCAAGGCATTGCGTCTCTTTTTTTTATTTTGTGTTTAACCACAGAACTCACAGAGAACAAATAGGGTAATTCTTAATCCGCGGGCGGAAAAGTGAAAGAGTAACGAGTAACAGAGAAAAAAAAGTAGAAACGCAAGGTCTTGTGTCTCTGAAACTGTTCATTCCCTCCGGGGATTCTATCCTGATCCCCCGGTCCCACCGATAGCCTCTTTAGTTAAAGCCTTTCAGACTTTATTCGAAAAAATGTAATAATATGGAAGAGCAGTCTCCCGGATCCTGGAAGGATCAAATATGCATAGCCCCCGATGCAATCGGGGGAAACAGAAGGTTGAAGCCAAATGGACGGATGTCGGAACGAAGTGGCTGGATGTCGGAACGAAGTGGCTGGATGTCGGAGACAAGTGGACGGATGTCGGAGACAAGTGGACGGATGTCGGAGACAAGTGGACGGA
>CAZOZP010000011.1:0-61703 GCA_964584325.1 uncultured Melioribacteraceae bacterium | reverse complement strand
CGTATCTCATCTCCATAGAGCGAAGCAGTTTTTCCCAGGAATCTATATTATCCTTTAACCAGGTATTACCTTCAGGCAGCATACTTTCGGTGTATTTAGAATAAAGCACTCCTACCTTAACTCTTCTGTCTTCATTTACTCTTGTAAGGTTATATTTAGTCGGGAGAATTTCTCTAACCTCAAAATCGCCATATATGAATTTAAGAATATACAGAAATACGAGAAACGAGAGTACAAGAAGTACAATCCCGCTCCCGATTAGAATAAATGAATTTATTCTTAGACCTTTTTCAGGAATCAGCGCCACTTAAGTTTAACCTCTTTCTTTGGTTTTTCAGGAGAGGGTTCAACATACCCTTCGCTTGTATAACGCATATATTTAGATTTTCCGCCTGTAAGTTTTCTTTCAGGAATCTCATTAGTAACCGACTGAGGGAACCTCTGCTCGGTAACCGGAGCAGGCTGAGTCTGGCGCCCCATATAAGGACTGCCGGTTGCCTGTCTGTCCATAGTTGGCACCGGTGCGGCTTCCTCCTGTTGTTCTTCCGTAACACTCGGTCTGTAGCCTGTTGTTTTTCTCTGCGACAGTAAGGGTGCCGGTGTAACAAGTTCTGCTTCAATTGAAACAGGCTGCATCGCTTTTGCCATCCTGCCTCTTTTCTCTCTTACTTTATACATTACATAAGCACCTACGGCAAGAATAAAGGTTGATATTGTTGCCATGAGCACTATCAGTGATAATATGGGTATTAGTTCCATTTATTTCCTCAATTACTTTTTTGCATACCGATTCTTTCCAACTTCCCCCAGTCCATCTGCATTCCTAAAAACTCTTCAATTGTAGCCATAGCTTTGGTGATATCAATCATTAGAATGAATACCAGCCTATAAACTATTGCATAAGGAATAAGCCTTAACTCTTCTTTCTCTGCTGCTATGCAGTATAATGCTGCCATCATATCCAGGGAGGCAATTCCTACCCACCAGAAGAATATTAGATTTGACATACCGTAAATCAAGGCTACTACTATAAAAAACAAATTGGCAAAAATATTCATTGCCGGCCATATTAAAGCCTCGTAAAACATAGACCACAAAATCAAAGTATTATCTAAGTTTATTGTGGGATTAATCATATATTTCTTGTGCTTTTTAATAGCCTGCAGAATGCCCCGAGTCCATCTGTATCTCTGTTTAAGAAGTTGATGAAGTTTTTCGGGAGCCTCAGTTATGGCAATTGCATTAGGCTCGTATGCTATTTTCCAACCGGCAGCAAGTATTTTCAGTGTTAAATCAGCATCTTCGGCAAAAGTATCACTGGAGTAAAATCCGGCATCCATCATTGCCTTCCTTCTGAAAATTCCGATTGGCCCGGGAATTATATTCACCATACGAAGAAATCCCTGTGCGCTTCTAGGCATATTTAATCCCTCAATATATTCCAGAGATTGCAGGTCTGTAAGCATTTTATTTCTGTTATGAATTTTCACATTTCCGGCAACGGCACCAACTGCCGGGTCAACAAAATGCCTTAGTCCGAGTCTTAAAGTATCAACTGAAAGTGTTGAATCGCCGTCCATGCAAAGGACAAAATCAGCTTTGGAGTGGCGTATCCCTGCGTTCAGCGCACGTGATTTACCGCCGTTTGGTTTATTGATTAATGAAACCTTAATAGTTGCTCTTTTTCCTTTCCGGAAACCCACGACCGTTTCGGCAACTTCCTTAGTATTATCTGTAGAGCCATCGTTTACAATAATAATTTCATAATTTGCGTAATCAAGTTCAAGAAGAGAGTCTATAGAATCCTTAAGTACAACACCCTCGTTATAAACAGGAACGATAATTGAAATAAACGGAAAATACCCTTGCTCGGGTAAAAATGTATATTTTGAAACATTCAGATAAGCAAGAACAAGTATTGAAAAATATCTGAAAAGTAGAACAAAAAGAAAAATAACCAATGCAATTACGGATGCAAACACCATTAATCCGCTGAATGAAAGTACGGTATATGGAAGTGTAAAGTATATTACCAAAATAAGGAGCAATGAGAGTCCGCCGGATATATAGATAGCCCTTAGTTTTTCATTTTTAACATCTTTTTCGGGAATTTCTTTTTCCCTGTTGTCAATTTTTATTTTCTCCTTAATAAGAGTTGTTTCAATGGCCATATACAGTCTGCCTATTAATGAGAGTTGTATAAATCTTCGGATTAAGCAATTCTGCTTCTTCAATAAAAGTCATAACATCATCGGCGTCTGCAAGTTTATTCTCCGGAGTTATAATAAAATAGGATATATAATTCAGCAGTATTCTGACACTGTTTTCATTTCTTGCAGGTAGTTTGCTAATGATTCTGTCTATCAGATTTTTTACACTGGAATTATCGCTCTTAACAATTAATACAGTTATTATGTTCTCATTTATGTATATTTTGTCTCTCATCTCAACTGAAAGCCTGATAATATTCGTTAGCTCATTGATAGTAAGTCCCCTGATTCCCGGAGAACTTTCCAACCTGAATACAGCTATTGAATAAGGCTGGCCGGTGCCTTTGTTCAGTGCAATCTGGTTATTCAGCATTAAAAGAAAATCATCATATTCATAAAGATTAGGTGCAAGCATATCCTCCTGATTCAAAATCTCTTCAATGCTGGAAGGAAGATTGAGATGATCAGGAATAACAGTTTCAATAGGTTTAACTGCGTTTTTCTCTGTAGTAAGGCCAATAAATGGTTCAATATAATAGTGATTGATAAATTCCCCTTCCGGATGTCCCACATTAGGAATAATCCTGGCAATACCTGCCGGTTTGTCCTTTCTTGAAATTTTATCATTGTCTGTAAGAGATATCTGCGCTGTAAATAAATCACTTACATCAGCAATTATCTGAGAAGATAATTCATCAGCAGGCTGACTTGTTATAAAAAGACTTGTAATATCTTGTTCTTCTAAATTTTCCAATATTTTTGACATTACACCAAGAAGCATTTTGGTATCCGCAAAACCAAGGTAAGGAGTAATTTCATCAAAAACAATTCTTGCCGGAGAATACTCTTCAGCAATCCTTATAATATCTAATAAGTACTCCCTGAGTTCAAAATCCGGATTATTACTTTCATAAGCATCTGTCGGATTGGCAATTCTAACAACAATTATTTTATCATCGTCCATATAAGACTGAAGATTGAAGTTTATTGAAGCAGATTGAATCATTAAATCTTTTGGTTTCATATTGGTCAGGTATAAACAAACCTGAGAATTTCTTGCAGCTTCTCCTGCAAATTGAAGACCTAAAAGCGTTCGTCCTGATTTTTTCGGGGCAACATTAAGATAGCTTCCGCCTTTATATACTCCACCCCAATTTTTATCAATTAAATCGAATCCGGACGGAATTAGTTTAATACCTCTGATCATACAAAATCCATATTAAATGTATCAATAATTACAACAATTATACCATGGTTAAATATCGTTATTTTGCCCAATAGACTTAAAAAAGCATCTTAAAATGAGATTTTCACAAATTTTATGATTCAAAATATTACAAAAAACTTATATAATTTATAATGATTTAATAATTTAAGAACACAAAGAAAGCCGTTGCATTAGTTCCGATAGTCGGTTCGTTTGTAACATAGTTATCTTCACTGTCGGAATAATAATCATCATCAGTTTGAAATTTGTTCCAGCCGGAATCAGCATCGAAAAGTCCATAAGGTTCCAGCATTTTTTTCGGAACCGGACCGGCAGTAACAGCTCCTTTTGAAAAATCTTCTTTTAACTTAAATATCTGATGATGCAGATTTTTGCTGTATTCTTTCCCGAATCCTGAAACAAAACTTAGTCCCCAGGGATTTCTCCCGAAGACATAATCTCTTTGAGTAATTGATAATCTCCTGAACGATTTATCTCCTGTCAGTTTTTCGTACAATATCTCCTTAAGACATATTCCCAGCATAAGCTGTGTTGTACCCCAGGTTGAGGCCGATGCCTTTTCGAATACATTCCCGGATGCATTTTTCTGAAAATGTATAAGTTCCTCTTTTATGTATCCGGCATATTTAGGATTTTTTTTCCCCAGCACATAATGAGAAAGGCTGCTCACATTGCCCCAGCTCCACCAGTAATCGGAACCGGCTTTATCTGCATAATTCATAGCCTCAGTAAGAAGTTCTTCTCTTCCTGTGGCAAAATAAAGTTCAGCAGCACCCAGAGCCATTTTGGATAAATAATTCTTATCTAAATAATGTCCGCTGCCGCTTGAATCAACATCAGGGGCTGAATTTCGGAGCGAGTATATATTCTCTGCTGCAGTAAGACATTTATCTGCGAATTCAGGATAATTAAGTTCTTCTCTCCAGATTACAGAGGCTTTTGCCATTACGGCTGCATAAATTCCGATTAGATTTTTTCCGAGGCCAAGAAAAGCAGGTCTTTCAAACCGGAATTTATCATCTTCCGGCAACCTCCAGCCGCCGCTGTGATCTCTTGTATCCTGTACCTGAGTTACAAGAAGTTTATTATCGTAATTGCATCTCAACAGCCAATCAAGACCAATCTTCGCTTCTTCCAGTACATCAGCAGTCATATTTCCGTCTTTATCAAAGCCTGCCTGCGATTTATTAAATTCGTAAGAGAATAAAAGCATATATGTTGAAAAAGCGGTGGTATTAAGAAACTTAACATAATCAGCGGCATCATGCCAGCCGCCTGTTAAATCCTTTTTCTGAAGTATTTTTTCTCCATTTAAATATAATTCCGTAGCATCTGCAATATGACAAACTTCGTGTCCTATAGGCCCGGTATATCCGCATCTTTGAACTCTGAAAAATGAAAGAGCTGATTCTGCAGCTTGAAGACCGGGTTCTTTGGCAATATTAAAAGAAATTGTTTTGCCCTCAATTCTGATATTATATTTTCCGTTTTTTTTAATCTTTGAAAAATCAATTATATAGGAAAACTTTAGTGTTGAATAGTTACCCAAACTTGCACCAATTCTTCCTTTATTAACAACTCCGTTTGTGTCGGATATTTCATAGGTTAATCCTTCTAAATCTTTCCCTGACAAAACAACGGCTGTCTTAATATCACCCGGAAGAAAGGCATAAGTATTTACTCTAATATAGATTTCCTCGGCAGACTGAGAAAATATCGAAACCACAAGCATCAGAAAACCAATTATTCTTAAAAACATAGTTATATCCTTTCTACTCCTAATCCGGGGTATTGTGATAAAGAAATCACCCCGCCTGATTCCACTGTAAGTCCGCTGAACAAATCCTTTTTCAGAAGTAAATTTCCGTCCAGATCAACATAATCAGCCAATGGTAAAAGCTGTGCTGCGGCTGATATTCCGCATGAAGTTTCAGTCATACATCCTAACATGATTTTCAATCCGCTCTCACTTGCCTTTTTTATCATCTTCAGAGCTTGATAAATTCCACCGGCTTTCATTAGTTTAATATTAATACCATCGAAAGCTGATCCATATTCTAACAATTCTGCATAATTCCTAATCGATTCATCTGCTATAATCGGAACAGATGATTTTTCTTTTAGCTTTTGTGTAAACTCTATATTCTCTTCTGGGAAAGGCTGCTCAATCAATTCTACACCGTTGGCGGCAAGCCATTCTGTAAGTTCAACAGCCTTTTCCAAATCGTTCCATCCCTGATTGGCATCTGCATAGATCTTTTTATTTGTGTATTTCCTTATTCTTTTAATTATACCTTTATCGTCATCGGTCCCTATTTTTACTTTAAGAATTTCAAATTTTTCAGCAATCTTAAGCTTTTCTTTAAGTTCACTGTCTGATGAGATGCCAATAGTGAATGAAGATTTCTTATGGCAGTTTCCCTGAATATTATATAAATCGCGTACGGTTTTCGCTTCCATTTTGCCTACTAAATCATGTAAAGCTAAATCGACTGAAGCCTTGGCTGCAAAGTTACCTTCAGATATAAATGATATATAATCAAGAAATTGATGAAGATTCCCGGAACCATTAAATCTTCTAAAATCTATCTTTTCGTAAAATTCAGATACAGATTGATGAGTCTCGCCCAAATATGGAGGGAGAGAAGCCTCTCCCCAGCCGGTAATTCCTTCATATTCAAGTTTAAGAATAACCGCAGGAGTAAATTTTCTTGAATACACAGCCAGATTAAAAGTGTGCATGAGTTCAAGATCTATTAATTCAAAACTGTATTTTAACATAAGATGATGACGATCAAATACTTATTTTCTAATTTTTCAATTAAAAATATAATTCATTTTTTTTGATTTATTAACAATATTCCTTAATATTGAAGCCTTTATTAATCAGTTGTAAAGGAGCAAAATGGATACAGGAGTTAAACGCGAGAACTGGAGCAGTAAAGCCGGATTCATACTTGCTGCCGCCGGATCGGCAATCGGACTCGGAAATATTTGGAAATTTCCATATATAGCCGGAGAAAACGGCGGTGCGGCATTCATTCTTGTTTATCTGATATGCATTGCTATGATCGGACTTCCGGTCTTAATGGCCGAGATAATAATAGGACGCACCGGTCAGCGCAACCCTTTCGGTTCGTTCAAGGCTCTCACAACTTCAGGATACTGGCCTTTTATAGGCGGAATGGGAGTGATTGCCGGTTTTATTATACTCTCCTTCTATACAGTAGTTGCAGGATGGGCCGGCGGATACATATACGAATCTTTGACCGGGCATTTTTATAACATCGGCAATGAAGCGCAGGCCAGTTCACACTTTAATTCTCTTGTCGGTAATCCCTACTGGATTATCGGATATGATTTTCTTTTTGTTGCTCTTACTATGCTTATAGTTTATTTCGGGGTTCAGAAAGGAATTGAAAAAAGCAGTAAAATTCTTCTTCCGTTACTTTTTATTATTCTGATTATTTCTATGATAAGAGGGCTTACGCTCGACGGAGCAGAGAAGGGTCTTGACTTTCTTCTAATGCCGGATTGGGGGAAAATTTCTCCGAACAGCATTCTTGTAGCGTTAGGGCATGCGTTTTTCACGCTTAGTCTTGGAATGGGTGCAATGATGACTTATGGTTCATATCTTTCTAAAGAACACGATGTGCCTAATTCAGCAATTCAAATTGTAACTCTCGATACGATTGTTGCATTAATTGCAGGTATTGCGATTTTTACCGCCGTTTTTGCAACCGGACAAAATCCGTCTTCCGGACCCGGCCTAATATTCCACACATTACCAATTGTTTTCCATAAAATGCCGGGCGGATATTTTTTCGGAATTATTTTCTTCTTCCTTCTGTCGATTGCTGCTCTTACTTCTTCAATCTCTCTATTCGAAGTAATAATTTCTTATTTTACCGAAGAATATGGTATTAACAGACATAAGGCAGTTATCATTCTCGGAACTGTTACTTTTTTTATCAGCATCCCTAGTGCTCTGTCTTTCAACATAATGTCAGATTTTAAGATATTCGGACTTACATTTTTTGATCTTGTGGATTTTCTTGCATCAAATGTTCTTTTGCCGCTGGGAGGGATGTTAATTGCAATATTTGTTTACTGGGTTTGGGGTGCCGATAAAGCAATAAAAGAATTGTTATCCGGACACAAAGGAATATTAAACAACCCCTATGCTGTTGCTCTCTGGAAATTTTTCATAGGGTATCTTTCTCCGGCTTTGATCTTTATTGTTTTATTAAATTCGGTTGGACTTCTTCAGCCTATTATTGATTGGATATTTTAGAAAACTGCCTTGAATGTATTCTTTCAAGGCAGTTAAATCCTAATTATTCGATAGAGAACATAAATTCTATTTTACCATAATAAATGCAAAATAATTCGGGTTAAATTACTACTCATATCTTAAAGCTTCTATCGGGTCAAGAGTTGAAGCTTTATAAGCAGGGTATGTCCCGAATACAACGCCAATCAATACACAGAGGAGGCTGCCCATAATTACCCAATCCCACGGAATCACTGCTTTTGCTTCCAGGAAAGATCCTGCAAGATTTCCGGCAATAACCCCAGCTGCAATACCAACAATGCCGCCAATTTGGCAAAGTACAACAGCTTCGGTTAAGAACTGAGTTAATATGTTGCTCTTTTTAGCGCCAACTGCCTTTCTGATACCTATTTCTTTAGTTCTCTCGGTTACACTTACGAGCATAATGTTCATAATTCCTATACCTGCAGCAAGAAGTGCAATCGCGGCAATCACTATAGCACCTATTCTTACTCCTACCGTTATATCATTTATCTGGTTAAGAACAGATTCATTTGTCATAATCCCGAAGTTTTCTTCTTCCCATGGCAGAACGCGTCTAATTTTTCTCATATGGCCAATTGCTTTTTCCAGTACTTCTTCATAATCGTCCTTACCATAAGAAGATACAGTAATATTAACACTGCGGAAGTTCTTGCCATATATTGACTGAAATGTTGTTATAGGCATTATTGCGAAGTTATCCTGGCTTTGTCCGAAAATCGCGCCCTGTTTTTCCAGAACTCCGATTACTCTAAGATTTCTTCCGTCAACCTTCACTTCATTCCCGACAGGGTTTCTGCTTTCAAAGAGTTTTACTGCCACTTCTTCGCCAAGAACAATAACATTTGCATTATATTCCATATCTCTGAAAGTGATATCTCTTCCATCAGTAATTATCCATTTATTATTAGGAAAAGCTTCAGGAGTTGAACCACAAATCTGAATATTCGGATTTGTTTCTTTATCTGATGATGTAAGAGTCTTCCCGAAATTCCATTGTTCAGCTCCTACTGATTTTGCTTCAACCAGCATTTCCTTGAGTTTACGGTAGTCATCCAGTTTAATATCATCCCTGTTTCTAAACATATGTCTCCGCGGGCCGCCGCCGATTACCGGAGGGAATTTCTGAATCTGAAATGTGTTTTGTCCGAGCTGAGATACACCTTCTTCAATGCTTGTCTGCAGCATTTCAATTATGGTGCTTATTGAAATTATTGAGAACACACCAACAATAATTCCCAGAATAGTAAGAGAAGATCTCAATTTGTTCGCTCTAAGCGCATTAAGTGCTACTTTTATTATTTCCATTATTCATACCTCAGTGCATCTACCGGATCTGTTTTTGCTGCTTTATAAGCAGGTACAAATCCGGATATTAATCCGGTTATAAAAGATATTATAAATGCAAGCAAGAACGTCGCCGGTTTAAGTTCAACCGGGAAATCATACATTGCTACTATATAAGCCAATCCTGATGCTAATACTGCTCCAACTATGCCTCCAATTATGCATATTACCGCCGCCTCTGTCAGGAATTGCGTTAGAATTGTTCTTCTTTTAGCTCCAATGGCTTTACGAATTCCAATCTCCTTAGTCCTTTCCTTAACAGAAACAAACATAATATTCATGATTCCTATTGCACCTACAAAAAGAGCCAATCCGGTTATGGCATAGCCAGCTCCCTGAATAACATCCATCGTGCTGTTTATTGTTGACATCAGACCTTCCTGCTGGTTAATCGAAAAATCATCAGGCTGGTTGTATTTCAATCCCCTGATTCTCCGCATAACTCCCTGTGCTTCATCTCTAACAGCAGGAACCATCTGAGAATTAGGAGCTCTCACATTAATAGTGATACTTTCCCATGAATCATTGACAAAATACTTCATCATTGCTGTTATCGGAATATATGCCTTATTATCCGGATTAAAATTACCAAGTACCCAGCTTCCCTGTTTTTCGAGAACACCAATCACCTTAAATCTGTGTCCCCTTGCTTTCACAACATTGTTCAAAGCATTGCCGTTCGGAAATAATTCAAGAGCTAATTCTGATCCGAGAACTATCACATTTCTTCCCGCATTACTTTCTACTCCTGAGAAGTACCTTCCGTTTTCAAAATTCAGATTTGTAGTATTTATATATTCTTCATCAGTACCTTCAATAACCATATTTTCAAGAACATTGCTCCGGTTTTTTAACGTTTGGGCAGTAGTCATTGAAGGTGATACTGCGGCAGGAAGTTTTGCGAGATTTTTGAACTTCCTGAATTCGTCTAAGGTAACGCTCGGTCTGTTACGCAATTCCCACCAAGGTGTATCGTTATTAAACCACTCCCACTTGTGAATATATATATTGTCTGATCCAAGCGAAGCCATGCCGTCAGAAAATGATTTATCAATACCATCAGCAGCTGTTGACATAAGTACTACTGATGTTATACCTATAATAATTCCGAGTGTTGTAAGAAGGGATCTTGTCTTATTAGCCAGAATAGCCTTCAAAGATATTATCAAGCCTTCTTTTAATTCATATAAATAATTACTCATATTTCACCTAAACAATAACTTTTTTAGGAATATATCTTTTCTCGATTCTTTCGTCCTTTTCAATCAGGCCGTCCTTTAGTCTGATAATCCTTGCAGCATGTTCAGCAATATATTCTTCGTGAGTAACCAAAATTATTGAATTACCTCTTTCGTGAAGTGCATGGAAGAGTGCCATAATATCTTCGCCTGTTTTACTGTCAAGATTGCCGGTAGGTTCATCAGCAAGTATTATAGCCGGTCTTGTAACAAGAGCTCTTGCAATAGCAACTCTTTGTCTCTGACCTCCCGAAAGTTCATTAGGTTTATGATGCATTCTATCGGCAAGTCCTACTTCACTCAAGGCCTCTTCTGCACGTTCTTTTCTTTCGTCTTTCTTTACTCCCGCATAAATCAGCGGGAGTTCTACATTATGGAGAGCATCTGAACGAGGAAGAAGATTAAATGTTTGAAAGACAAATCCGATTTCTTTGTTTCTTATTTCTGCAAGCTGGTTATCTGTCAGATCCCGCACATTTGCACCTTTGAAATCATAAACACCGCCTGTTGGTGTATCAAGACATCCGAGCATATTCATCAGAGTTGATTTCCCTGAACCTGAGGGTCCCATTATTGCAACATATTCATTTTTATCTATTCTAAGGCTTACATCTTTAAGAGCAAAAACTTTCTCTTCTCCGACAGTATATACCTTCTGAATGTGTTCTATTCTGATAATATTCATTTTTTATTCTTCATATTTGGTTTTGAATCGGTTTTAATTTTTGCATTTTCATTAATGTCTTTTGAAACAGCCTTATGAGGGCCGGTAATAATTTCCTGGCCATCCTTTAGTCCTTCAACTATTTCAATATAATTATCATCACTTATTCCCGATTTCACTTTTTCAATAACGGCTTTGCCGCCTTTTGCCATAAAAACAATTTCCTGAGGACGGCCATTTTTCTTCCCGCTTAATGAATCTTCCAATTCCGGTCTGGAAGTTACAGCTGTAATCGGGACTGATAAAACATCGAGTTTTGTTTCAGTATTGATTACTGCATCACAAGACATTCCCGGTCTGATTGTTTGGTCCGGTTCGAGAAGCTTTATCTTAATTTCAAAATTAATTACTTCGTTCTGTGTGCCTGTGTTGCTTGTTTTTGCACTATTTCCAATTTGGGTTACAATTCCATTGAATTCTTCTTCACCAAAAGCATCGATGGTAATTTTTGCCGTATCATTAATACTCACACGACGAACATCATTTTCATTGACATCAACTGTTGCTTCCATCTCTCTCAGGTCGGCTACTGTCATGATGTGAGTGCCTTGTGTAAAGTTGCTTCCAAGTACACGTTCCCCCAATTCTACATTCAGCTGACTTACGGTACCTTCAAGCGGAGAATAGATTGTAGTTTTAGCGAGTTGTTCTTCAGCTTCTTTTAATGCTTCTCGGGATTGAATTATTATTGCATGTTGAGAGCTTAATTCTCCTTCTCTTTGTGAAAGCATTGTTTTGCCGGTTTCCATCTCTGAATCGCTTACGAATCCTTTTTCATAGAGCCCTGATAATCTGGCGTATTCTGACTGCTGAAGTTTCAAATTAGCTTCAATTATTTTAAGCTGTGCCTGTGCAGAATTCAAGTTAGCGCTCGCTCTGTTTCTTTGAGCAATATAGATATCAGGCTTTATTTTAATTAAAAGATCGCCTTTTTTAACCTTATCTCCTTCCTTAACCGGGAGTTCAACAATCTCGCCTGTTACTTCCGGAGTAATGATTACTTGATACACAGGATTTATCTTACCGGTTGCAGTAACTGTCTGAGTGATATCACGCTTTTCTGCCTTAGCAGTTGTTACTGTAATAAACTCTTCTCCTGATGAACCTGTAAATACTGCAATTATTACTCCTATTATTAGAACTGCTAAAATTGAAAAACCAATAATTTTTTTCTTTGATTTCTTTTTTCCGTTATTTTCGCCGATTTCCATTTTTTATTTCCTTTTAATTATTCTCATAGTTTGCATAATTTAGAATACCCATTGCATTTAAGAGTTTATCTCTATTCTTATAGTATTCAAATGTAGAGTTGATGTTATCGCTCAATGCCTGATTATAGTTTTTCTCGCCTGCAAGAAAGTCAAGTATTGTACCTGCTCCGAGATTATATCTTTCTGTATTTATTCTTCGGTTCTCGTAGGCGGCTTTAACATTTTTGATGCTGACTTCCAGCTTTTTGCGTGATGCAACAAGGTCAAGATAACCCTGTTTTATATCTATTTTTATCTGTCGTTCCATCTCGCTTAAGTCTTCCATCAAACTAAGTTTCTGAACTTTTGCGGATTGAATACCATACTCTGTGCTCCAGTTTGAAAAGATCGGAATACTAAGTGTCAAACCTAAATTATAAGTTTTATTCTGAAAAAGATTTGAAATCCTATCCGCACTTGAACCATAAGAATAGTTAGCTGAAAGACTCGGGAACAATCCACCCCGAGCTGCAGAAAGGTTACTGCCTGCGGCTTCATAATATAGTTTGCTGCTTATATAGTCTGCCCTTTTTTCAATGGCAGTTTTCATAAGACTCTCCATCGATTCCAATTCTTCCAGAAATTTATCTTCCTGCGGAGAAGACTTCAAGATTTCCGGTTCAATTATTTCATATTCAGACATCACATCAATTGACAAGAAATCGAATAGATTATTCTTGGCAAGTTCAACATTGTTCTGAGCCTGAATATACTGAAGTTCAGCAGTACCTGCCTGCACTTGCTGCGCATATACATCGGCCAGAGCAACACTCCCCAGTCTGTTTCTTTCCTGAATTTGTTCAAGAAACTTTTTGTTGTAAGCCAAATTATCTTTACTTACTTCAAGCAATTTTAAACTGTTGATTACATCATAAAACAATGCTGTAGTCTGATAGACAACATCTTGTTTAAATTTTTCGAGACTGTATCTGGCAGCTTCAAGTTCACTTTCTCCTGCAGATACACGATAGATATTACTGAGTCCGTCAAAGAGTGTCCAGTTGCCGCCGATTCCGGCAGTATAATTTCGGCTTTCTCCGGAACCTGGCAGAGAAGAATTTGAATTACTTTCACTGCGCTGCCAATTCATGCTTCCGGAGGCGCTTAAGTTCGGAAGCAAACTCCCATAAGCATTCTTTACTTTAGCTTCATCGGCATAAAGTCCGTATTTGGATTTGTTAAGCTTACTGTTGTTTGTTAGTGCAATTTTGATTGCTTCATCAATTGAAAGTTGTTTTTGTGCATTTAATTCGGTAAGAAATAAAACGGACAAGAACAAGAGTATCGATAATGTTGATTTCATAGAGCTCCTACATTAAAAATAAATAACGATGATTATGACGACGGTTATAACGGAAAGTTTAAAACTAATTGATTTTTTTTTCTTTTACAAGATTAAGATAATTAATTGCATCTTCGTATGTGTTTGAAATTATTCCTTCAAGAATAGCTTCTTCAATCGCTTTCTTAATTTTGCCTACTTGCGGAGAAGGGGGTATATTGCAGATTCTCATAATCTCATCACCGCG
The DNA here is from genome assembly GCA_964584325.1 of uncultured Melioribacteraceae bacterium. Lineage (GTDB taxonomy): Bacteria > Bacteroidota > Ignavibacteria > Ignavibacteriales > Melioribacteraceae > CAZOZP01. The sequence continues at coordinate 47,862 of CAZOZP010000011.1, read as the reverse complement.
AACCGGTGACTGAAATGACCTTAACTGATCCAGTTCTTTAACTTCAATAACTTTTTTAACAACAATTTCATAATTCTTTAAATACCGATTAACTTTATTTTGATTTTTGCTTGTTATATCTGCTCTGCATAATTTAATTAAGTCTTCAAGGTCCTCACCCGCCGCAACAATAAATCTCCTTACTGCGGAATCAGTTACTATATCATCTGCCAATACAATAGGGCGAAGATGAAGTCTTACAAGCTTTTCAACATAAGGAACTTTTGACAGAGGAAATTTCATTCTCCTGAAAATATCTTCTATCATCCTGGCACCTATCTCTTCATGCCCGTGAAAAGTCCAGCCGATATTCTCCACAAATCTTTTTGTCTGAGGTTTGGCAATATCATGAAGAAGAGCAGCCATTCTAAGCCAGACATCATCAGTCTCTCTGCAGATATTGTCAACTACTTCCAACGTATGTTTGAACACATCCTTATGATGATAATCCTTTCTTTGCTCAACGCCTGACAGATTAGCCAACTCCGGAAAAACAACATCAAGAACTTTTCCCCGATACAAGAGATCAAGACCAATTGAAGGTTTTTCCGTCTGCATGATTTTAACAAATTCTGAGGCTATTCTTTCGGCGGATATAATGTTCAGCCTATCGGCCATTTCAGCTGAAGCCAAAAGTACCGCTTCTTCTATTTCAAAGCTAAGCTGAGCAGCAAAGCGGCATGCCCTAAGTATTCTTAACGGATCATCACTGAATGTTGATTTCGGCTCGTTGTTTGTTCTGATAATTTTTTTTTCAATATCCTCAATTCCGCCAAATATATCAATGATTTCACCGTAGCTGTCTTGGTTTAAGGAAACGGCAATTGAATTTATGGTAAAATCGCGTCTGTATATATCATCTTCAAATGTTCCCTCTTCTACAACAGGTTTTCTGCTGCCCCTGTTATAGGATTCTCGTCTTGCCCCTACAAATTCAAGGTCAAATCCTCCGTAATTGAAATGAGCAGTTCCAAAATTCCTAAAGGTTGAGATTGTTTTAACTCCCATCACTGATGCAAGTTTTTTTGCAAAATCAACACCCTTCCCAATTACCAGAAAATCAATTTCATTTCTGCCTCTATCCAGTATGATATCTCTAACAAAACCGCCGACAATATAAACCCGAAATCCCATTTTTTCTGCAGTTTTTGAGATAACAGGAAGAAATTCTGTTTGATTAAGTATTTTGTTTATCTTGAGACTATAATCCATCTACTCTTTTCTTTCAAATCAATATTATTCACTGCTGCCAAAACTCTTTTTTTCAATTTTTCAGACTTTAAATATAAGGATTTATCGGCAGTGATATTTAAAATGTATTCTAAAAGCTCTTCTGATATGTTGTAATAACCATATTTTTCGGTCATTTCGGCTATTTCCAGTAATAGTTCTTCACTCACGTTTTCCTTTTTTAGATTTTTAATCAATCCTGAAGAAAAATGTATTTCTCCTGTATTTATATATTCTAATCTTATCAGCTCGGGCAAAGATTCAGGAAACAGATTGATTGTATTCAGTCTTTTCAGAATTACAAACCGCCTTTCCTTGTCAGCTTTCAAATAACTACTTAATTCTTTTTTCTTTATGAGTTCAGACTTTAGTTTTATGCTGTTTCGGTTTTTGAATTCAGGGCTGTCTTTTACATAGTTTAGAGATGCATGATATGCTTCTTCAATCCTTCCGTTCAGATTTAAAGCATCTATCCTCACACTCTGAAACAAATAATAATAATATGTATTCCCATATTTTTGTATCCCCTCTTCCGCAGCCTTGAGCATTATTTCGTACTCACTGCATTTACCTGCCGATATTGCCAATCCGTATAATGCCGGCGCTCCTGCATTATTTGAATAAGCCTCAGAGTAAATATTCATTGCGTTTAAGTATTGTCCCCGGTTGAATTTTTTTCTTCCGTTGTACAGCAATTCAGAATTACGCCTAATGCATTTCTGTTTATATACTGCAGTTCCGGCAAACAACCTTGCTGTAAACAATGAATCTGACTGATAAGGATAGGTTTCAATGTTTAATCTGAATTGTTTCCAAATAGATTCCGGGTTTTCGCCGAAGCATTGCACCTCATCTCCTATTCCGTAGAAATATTTAATTTTTGCAGAACCAAATTCCTCATAAAGAAATTTTACATAAGCCCCTGCACTTAAATATGAAACAGAAGATGCGCCGGAAAAGAATCCTGAATAAGAAAGAATATCAGGCGGCATTAAAAGATTCCCTTTATTGCTTAAACGTCTGGCAAGGCCATTTATATTTTCGCCATAAAACTCATCTGAAAGCCAAACTGCATACCCTTCAGTTAAACCCGGATTTAATCCTGAAGCAATTTTTAATAAATTATTACTATATTTCCCTAGAACCACATGAGCCAGTTCGTGCAAAAGATTATCTTCTAAACTTTCCTGAACCAGAAAAACTGCATTCATCCAGGGTTTTGCAATATCAGCTGAACGGCTTCCGAACAGATTATACTTTTCTTCATTATCTCTAAAAATTACGGATATTATTCTATCTTCAAATTTAGTATCCAATTTAGCTTCCAATTCAGACAAATAATATTCGTGAAGAAATGCAATTCGATCTATTTCATGCTTCGGAGTTTCACCCGGAATAACAATTTTAAAATTTTCTGTTTTAATAGTCAGTCCAACCTTTTCTTCAATTAGTCCGAACGAAGAGGAAAATCCGAAAAACTGTTTTAAAAAAAATCCGACCAGGAAAACAGTTAGAATAGCAGGAATTTTAAAATACCCTCTGATTGTTACTTTCATGCGCACCATTACCAGTACGATTAAACAAAGCAGTGTAACAGCCGCTTTATAATAAATAATCTCTGAAGTTAAAGGCACAAATTTTTCGTAAATAGTTCCGGGGAAAAATGTTATAAGCGGATTAAAAAAATAAACTTGGGGAAGAAAATATAACTCTGCCAAAGGCATAATCGCCATTATAATCATTACCGTCAGCACTATAAAATAAAAATGCTTTCTTCCGGCATCTTTGGTAAAAGCACCAAGTGCAGCACCATAAACCAGCGAAGGTAATGCAAAAACAAGAAAATACTTTATACCCGGAATCGGATTACATTCAGAAAAGAAAACTCCACCTGTTAATCCAACGGCAATGGCAGCGAATGCAATTGATGAAAGCACGCGGATTGAATCTCTTACCGGATAATCCTTACCTATATAATAATGATAGCAACAGGATATCAGAAAAAACACTAATGAATTGAGAACTGCAGATTCATAGTTGAAATCTGCAGTTAAGGGCAAAAAAGAAAAAAAAAGATTGATTATTGCGGTTAAAGCAATCAGAATATTTTCTACCTTTTTTTTTCTCAAACTCAAATCAGAATTCAGCTCCTTCCACCCTTTGAATATCTGCGCCAAGCGAAGAAAGTTTCTCTTCAATCTTTGAATACCCCCTGTCAATATGATATATCCTCAGAACTTCTGTTGTTCCCTTTGCAATAAGTCCCGCTAATACAAGGCATGCACTTGCCCTCAAATCGGTTGACATAACCTTTGCCCCTTTAAGTGTTGCCACACCTTTTACTATTGCACTATTATCTCTCACTTCTATATCGGCACCAAGTCTTATAAGTTCAGGAACATGATTAAACCTGTCGTGATATACAGTATCCGTAACTGCGGATGTTCCTGAAGCAACTGTCATATAAGTCATCCACTGAGCCTGCATATCTGTCGGGAAACCCGGATAAATAGATGTTGTAATATCAACAGGAAGAATTTCTAAATTTCTTGCATCTATCTCTATTAAAGCATCTTTTTCCTTTCTGATTTTTGCACCTGCTTCTTCAAACTTATGCAAAACTGCATTTAAATGTGAATGCTCTTTATAAAGAATACTGATTTTGCTTTTGGTAATTGCTCCTGCTGCCAGCATTGTGCCGGCCTCAATTCTATCACCAATAACTTCGATATTTGCCGGTGACAGGTCATCAACTCCTTCAATAGTAAGAATTGATGAACCAATACCATCAATCTTTGCACCCATTGAAACTAAATATTCTGCAAGCTGAGTAATTTCCGGTTCCATTGCTGCATTGGATATAACTGTTGTCCCCTTGGCAAGAACAGCTGCCATTAATGTATTTCCTGTTGCACCAACAGATGAAATATCAAAATGAATTTCGGTTCCTTTTAGTCTCTTTGCGCTTGCTATTATGTACCCGCCTTCGAGTTCAATTTCAGCCCCGAGTTTTTTCATTGCTTCAAGATGAAGATTAACCGGGCGAGGTCCCCAGGCACACCCTCCGGGAAGTGAAACTTTGGCATATCCATATCTGCTTAAAAGAGGACCGAGCACATAGACGGATGCACGCATTTTTTTTACGTGTTCATATGGAGCAGTTTGACTTGTAATTGCTGAAGAATCAAGCTTGAGTTTTTCGTTTTCAAAATCAGTTTTAACACCCAGACTTGAAAGAAGCTTAATCATAGTAAAAATATCGTTAACTACAGGTGTATTTGTAATTGTGTTATTTCCTGTATTTAGGAGTGCCGCAGGAATCAGTGCCAATGCAGAATTTTTCGCTCCGCATATTTTTACACTTCCGCTAAGTTGCTTTCCTCCATTAATGATGAATTTTTCCAATATATATCCTTAAAATTTAATTAATAATCCGTCTGAACCAGACAAATACAAATGTTTACCGAAACCTGAAATTGATGTTATATTATTGTATCTGTCAAATTTCAGTCTCCGCCATGTTTCCCCGTTATCCTCCGAACCAAGAATCACTCCTTTTGAACCGGCAATAAAGCCTGACTTCCCTTTAAAAAAAATATCCTCAAGCGGAATATCGACTCCTGAATTAATCTTAGACCAGCTAATTCCAATATCCCTGCTAAGAAAAATCTCTCCTTTACCGCCTGCTGCTATAATATTACCTGATTCAGAACTTTCGATACATTTCAGATAATTTTTAGTAAAGTTGGGAGTTACTGACCATTCTGAACCGTAATCTTTTGTTCGGAGTATTGTTCCGTTCCAACCGCAGATTAAACCCACTCCGTTATTCAGAAATAAAATATCGTAAAGAATTTCAGAAGTACCTGAATATATGTTCTTCCAGGTTAGTCCGTTATCAGAGGATTGGAGAATAATGCCTTTTCCGCCGGCAGTAAATATTTTCCCTCTGTTTTCTGCAATTGCCAGAAGCGAACCGGAAATACCGGTATTTACAATCTTTATGGAATCAAATTTTGTATCTGCAATAAATACAAGTCCGGAATCGCCTACTCCGATTATCCGGTTTGTATTTAAAAAAAAAGCGTCATTAATACCTCGGCCTTCCTTTATGGTTTTTTTTTCCCAGGAATCTCCGCTGTTATGGCTAAGCAGTACTTCTCCGGATTTTGTAAATGCATAAATCATATTGTTCAGGGGTAGAATTTTCGTAAAGGAATGCTTAGACCCGGTATCATAGCCTTTAATGTCCTTAAGTATAAATTCTTCCTCTCCTGCCGCAAACCATGATTCAAAACCCATCTCCTTCATCTGTTTTACGCGAGTTGCAGAATAAAAATCTTTAACCTGATTATAGACATAATATGAAAGGATGATAAATAGTATCAGAAATATAAAAAACACAATAAGTGAAAATAATCTGTCTTTAACCTTTCTCTTGCCCGAATTGAGCAAATGAACATTTTTCAAATCCGACAAGTATTTATCAGCAGAGTCACAGTCCATAAGAAATTCTTCGCAGGTAGCGAATCTTTCAAAAGCATTCTTTTTCATTGCCTTTGAAATCATTGCATCTACACATGATGGTGTACCGGGCATCAGTGCGCAAACAGAAGGCACTTCCTGTTTTAAGTGACCATCCATAATATCATATTCACTTTCATAATAGAAGGGAGGCTTTCCGGTAATCATTTCGAAGAAAGTAACACCGATGGAATATATATCTGTCTGATGGGTTATATCACGGTTTTTTATCTGTTCCGGACTCATATAATAAATAGTACCGATCTTGGACCCGGTCTTGGTTAATTCACGATCGAACATATATTTCGAAATTCCGAAATCCATTATTTTTATCTGGCCTTCGCTGTTGAATATAATATTGGATGGCTTGATATCTCTATGAATAAATCCTCTGGAATGAGCATATCCAATTGCTGTTAGAAGTTGTTTGAGTACATAAACAGCATCTATGAGATGCAGTCTGCCCTGCTTTTGAATAATCTTTTCGAGACTTTCTCCTTCAACATACTCCATTACAATACCAAGAAATCCCTCGTATTCAATGAAACCATAAACTGTAACAATATTAGGGTGGGAAAGCTGAGCATGGTTTTTCGCTTCTTTTTTAAATCTTTCCGAAAAACGCGGTTCGTCTGAATAGTTAGAATTAAGAATCTTTATTGCAACATAACGGTCGAGCTTAAGATCATAGGCTTTGTAAACAGTACCCATGCCGCCCTTACCCAGAAGGGAAATTATCTTATAATTTTCAATAACCGTATTAATCATGCAAAAAATATTTTTCTTTTATCGTCAATATAACTAAATCTTTATTATTTTTGGATAATAAGCTTTAGAATCTTTGTGTTGATTATTCACGTTTTATTAGTTATTTTTGCACTTCTGTTTAATGCGAGAGTGGCGGAATTGGCAGACGCGCTAGACTTAGGATCTAGTATCTAACCGGTGTGGGGGTTCGAGTCCCCCCTTTCGCACCAAATAATTATAATAAAAGAACCATATTAAGAGGTTATTTTGGAATCAAATCTTAAAGTCATATCAAGTTTCGAAAACGAACTGGAAGTTAAGTTAACCTATGAAGAAATAATGCCCGAAATCGAAGCAGCCTATCAGGATGAAAGAAAAAAAATATCTCTTCCGGGGTTCAGGAAAGGGAAAGTACCTATGAATATGCTGAAAAAAATGTTCGGGGAAGAAATCGAATACAAGGCAAGCGAAGAAATATCTAATAAAAAATTCTGGGAAAGCGTAAATACTTTAGATAAAAAGCCCATCAGCCGCCCTAAGTTAGTCGATTTGAATTTTGAAAAAGGAAAATCTCTTGAATTCAAAGTCCAGTTTGAAGTGATGCCGGAAATCGGACTTAAAGACTATAAAGATTTGGGAATTGAAAGACCTTTAATGACAATTGAAGAATCAACCGTTGAAGCAGAAGTTGAAAATGCACTCAGAATTTTTTCAACTCTTGAAGAATGCGATACGGTAGAAAGCAAAGAATGCAGAATAACCGTTGATTTAATTAGACAAAACAGCCAGTCAAATGAATTTGATTCTAAAGGAATGCCTATTGACCTTTCAAACGAAAGAATTAATCCTGAAATTGCAGAAAATGCAATGAATAAAAAAGCAGGAGACACATTTACATTTTCATTTGAACACAAAGCTGAGAATGATGAAACTATTACCATTACCTATAATGCTGAGATCAAGAAAATAGAAAAGTATGTTAAGCCTGAATACACGGAAGAAATGATAATGCAGGCATCACAGAACAAAGCTAAGACAGTTGAAGAGTTTAAGTCTCATATCAGGGATTATTTTACTTCATATTTTGAAAACCAAGCTGATGAAATGTATGAAAACAGTCTGTTGGCAAAGGTTATTGAAAACAACAATATTCCTGTTCCAGAAGGATACAAGGAAAACATATATGAAGCACTACTTGAATCTGAGAAAAAGGAAGCAGAAAAACACAAAGGTCATCATCACCATCATCACGAAACTCCTAAAGAAAAACTTCTTGAACGCGCGGAATGGAATGTTAAATGGCAGATACTTGTTGAAAATTTATGCAGGCTCGAAAAACTTGATATAACTGATGCCGAAATAGAAGAGATGGCAAAAGCAGAAGCCGAAAAGACAAAAATTCCTGTTGAAAGACTTATGAAATTTTTCAAAGATCCTCATCGCACGGATGCTCTCAGAGAAGACAAAGTTTTAAAGTTCTTGAAAGAAAATAATCCTCCTGTTTTGGTTAATCTAAATGAAAAAATAGCAGAGAGTAAGAAGTCGGCTGACAAGAAATCTGACAGCAAAAAGGAAAAAAAATAAATTAAATACACGGAATTAAAATGAAACCGGAAATATACAATCAGCTTGTACCTTATGTTATTGAGCAAACCGGCCGCGGAGAACGCGGAATGGATATCTATTCCAGACTTTTAAGGGAAAGAATAATTTTTTTGGGAACAGCGGTTGATGACCATGTTGCATCGCTCACAATTGCACAGCTTCTTTTCCTGGCTGCGGAAGATCCGGAAAAAGAAATATTCATGTATATTAATTCTCCGGGAGGAAGTGTTTCTGCCGGACTTGCTATATACGATACAATGCAGTTTATTAAACCTGCCGTTTCTACAGTTTGCGTTGGACTTGCCGCAAGTATGGGAGCAGTTCTTCTTGCCGGAGGTGAACCGGGAAAAAGATCCTCACTGCCTCATTCAAAAATTATGATTCATCAGCCCTGGATTGGCGGTTTGCAGGGACAAACATCTGATATCGAAATCCACGCCCGCGAGATGATGAAAACCCGTGAGATACTGTATAATATTCTATCAAAACATACAGGTCACGATTTGGATAAAATAACTAAAGATTGCGACAGAGATTATTATCTCTCAGCCAAAGAGGCAGTCGAGTATAAAATAATAGATAATATACTTGAAAAGTGGAACTCCTCTTCCAAACCTCAGGAATAAAACTAATATTAAGGGGGTAAGTAGCCCCCTTTTTTATTTTAAAGGAGTCTTTATGAAATCTTTTAAATCCTTTGCAGTTTTTCTTTTTTCCGCTGTACTTATTTCGGCTCAGTCAGGTACATTTTCCAATGAGGATGTGATCCTGAAATCTTCTTCTAAATTGTTGCCGGAAAGACTTATGCAGATTTCTGAAATTGCTTCTTCCGGCGAGTTTTCTTATTTCAAAAAAGAAAACCAGTCGCTTGCGATGTACAAGGTATCATCAAACGGAAATCCCGATTTACTGCTTACACTCAATGAAATAAAAGAATCCTATAAAAATATTTCAGGAAATGAACTGGCATATCCCCCACTCTTCGAATGGACCCCTAATAAAGAATTGTTCTACTATGCTGATTCCTCCGCATATTTATTTAATCCGGAGAATAAGTCTTCTGTAAAGCTTTATTCTATGCCTTCAGATGTTTCATACAGATTGGCTTCTTCAGACTTCAAAAAAGTAGCTTTTACAAGAGAGAATAATCTATATGTTATATCAAATCAATCTTTATTAAGTATTTCAAATGAAGAAAACAAAAATATAATTTACGGTCAGGCTGTTCATAGAAATGAGTTCGGTATAGATAAAGGCATGTTTTTCTCGCCTGATGGAAAGAGTATTGCCTTTTACAAAATGGACCAAACGATGGTTGATGATTATCCCATTTTGGAAACGGACGAAATTCCGGCAACTGCAAGAATGATAAAGTATCCTATGTCCGGAAGAAAGAGCCACCACGTTTCAATCGGAATTGCTGAAACAGAAACCGGAAAGATAATATATCTCAGAACTGATGATCCTAAAGTTTATTTTTCAGATGAACAGTATCTTACTTCAGTTACCTGGAGTCCGGACTCTAAATCTGTTTATGCTGCGGTATTAAACAGAGATCAGAATCACCTCAGACTTGCACAATTCAACGCCTCAGACGGGAGCCTTGTAAAAATATTATTCGAAGAAAAATCGGACAAATATGTTGAACCTGAAAATCCACTTTTCTTCCTTCCTGGCAACAACGAACAGTTTTTATGGCTTTCCGAAAGAGACGGATGGCAGCATCTTTATCTTCACAATCTTAGCAGCGGAAAAACGAGACAAATCACAAAAGGTAAATGGATTGTTTCCTCATTTGAAGGTTTTGATCCGGAAGGTAAATATGCTTTTTATTACGGAACCGCCGATTCTCCTCTAAACAGACATTACTACCGTGTAAACATTGCAAACGGAAAAATTGAAAAAATAACTGCAGAAGACGGCATACATACGGTCTATTCCAACAAAAGAAAAGATTTATTTATAGATTCCTTCAATAATTCCATTATCCCCGGCAAAGTTGTTTTACGGGATTTGAAATCTAAAAATTTAGCAGTACTGCTCGAGGCCGCTAATCCACTTGCAGATTATAAACTGGGAAAAGACACAATATTTACTATCAAAGCAGAAGACGGTACAGATTTATATTGTAAACTGATTAAACCTGCTGATTTCGATGCATCAAAAAAATATCCCGTTATAGTTTATGTTTACGGTGGGCCGCACGCTCAGCTGGTAACAAACAGTTTCACAAGAGGCCGATATGATCTCTGGTTCCAACTTATGGCACAAAAAGGTTATTGTATTTTCATTCTTGACAACCGGGGAAGCGAAAACAGAGGATTAACTTTTGAGCAGGCAACTTTCAGAAATCTTTCCGAAATTGAAATAAAAGATCAGCTAAAAGGGTTGGATTACCTTAGTACTTTATCTTTTACCGATACTTCAAGAGTTGGAGTATTCGGTTGGAGCTATGGTGGATATATGACATTAAATTTAATGCTTAAAACAGGCGGAAGATTTAAAACAGGAGTCGCCGGAGCACCGGTTACTGACTGGAATATGTATGAAGTTATGTACACGGAAAGATATATGGACACACCTGAAACTAACCCGGAAGGGTATGACAAAGCCTCTGTTTTAGATAAAATTTCCGGACTTTCCGGTAAACTTCTTATTGTTCATGGAACATCAGACGACACAGTTGTACCGCAGCATACCATTAAGTTTGTTAAAAATGCCAACATGCTGAATATTCCTTTGGATTTTTATCCATATCCGGGTCATACACATGGCGTATATGGAATTGAGGCTGTCCAATTATTTAATAAAATAACAAATTTTTTCACCGATAATCTATAGTGTAATTTTTTGTAATTTTATTGTTATTTTGTTTATAAAAAATGTTATTTTAATAAAAATTATTAGTTGAATTATTCCGGTAGAACATGTTTAATCTAAAAAATATTGAACTTCTTGAAAAAATTAATTCTCTTACAGAATCTGCGGATAAAGGCAAGAGTGAATTCCCATCAGAGTTATGCGATTTTATCGTAACTGAGTACGAGCTTAACGCTTCAGTCTTATTCAGTTTAGGCGACAACAACAATATGATTGTACTGGGTAAGTCACGAAATGCAAAAACTATATTTGCCCGTGGAACTTCATTTAAGTGTTTTGACTGTAAAAATTATGAATCTGTCGGAAGCATTAAAACGCAAACTGATAAAGATTGTGATATCCGGATTTTTGAAAACAATACTTTTGACTTCTGCATTAAAATTGTAATCAACAGAGTCCTCTACGTTTTTAAGTTAGCCAAGACTTCCCCCTTTACAACTTCGGATGAAGCCTGGATTAATATTATAAAAACTTACTTTAAAAGTATGCTGACTACGTGGACCTTAAAGCAAAACATATATCAGCAGCTAAAAAACAATGTTACGGATATTGTAGTAAAGACTTCTCAGGAATTGAGAACCCCGGCCAATACAATAATCGGATTTACGTCAATTCTTTCAGAAGATAACCTTACCTCTTCGCAGGCCGAATACATCTCAACTATAAAAAAGAATGCCCAGAATATCCTGTTAGTAATTAATGATCTGTTCGATATTGCAAAAATCGAATCAGGAAAAATGGAGTTCAATAAGAACAAATTCGCTTTAATTCCATTTGTTCAGCAAATAATTGATGTATTTAAAAATAAAACATCGGAAATTAAATACTCGGTTTCTCTTGAAACTGCTCCCGGTATTCCCGAAAAAATAGTTACGGACGACCAGAAGTTAAGATTCATTCTCAACAATATCATTTTATTTGGATTGGGCAGCAATCCATCTAATGAAATAAAAATTAAAATAAATCAAGCTGATGTAAATATCATTCGCTTTGAAATAAATATAACCGGGAAAAAACTCTCTCCTGAAATTGTCTCCTCAATATTTGAACCTTTTGCGTTATCAAAGTTGGATGATTCTAAGGAACTGAATATAACAGGATTATCATTCGCCCTTTCCAAAAAATATATTTCACTTTTCGGAGGAAATATCACTGCAGAGAAAGAGGGTGCTGAAGGACTTAAATTTGTCTTTTCTGTTATTAATAATGAAAATGTTGACATTGAATCCATAGCTTCAAAAATACCTATGCCATCTGCAAGTAAAAACCGGGTATTGGTTATCGAAGATGATTATGCCACATCCAAACTTATTTCCAATTATCTTTCAAAATGGGAATATGATCCGATTCTTACAAACAATGAACAGCAAGTTTTCAATTATCTTGACAGAGAGGAATTCCTAGCTGTCATTATGGATATTGCAATTCCTAATATCAACGGACTTGAACTTCTAAAAAAAATAAATCTTCACCCCAACTCTAAAAATACACCTGTCATTATTTGCTCGATTGAAGCTGAACAACAGAAAGCAATGTTATTAGGTGCAGTTGAATATTTTGTTAAACCAATAAATTACAGGCATCTTGGAGAGGTTTTAACAAGCTATAAAATGCGTAAGGATTCAAAGGTGCTATGTGTTGATGATGATATCCCAACACTTAACCTATTGAAACAAGCTGTTGAAACTGCAGGATACAATGCTGTTGCTGAACATATTTCTGCAAATGTGATGGATATTCTGAATTCTACAGAAATAGATTTGGCTATCGTGGATTTAGATATGCCGCATCCTAACGGGTTTGAACTTATTAAAATGATTAAATCCGAGCCCAAATTCAATAACCTTCCGATTATAATTTATACCGGAAAAGAAAATTTTGACGAAGAACTAAAAGAGATTGAAGGACTATTTGAAAACCTCTTCCCGAAAAGAAGCACTAACCTTGAAGATATTGCTCAGACAATAAAATCGATGATTAACCGTTACGAAACGCCATCAAGTGTTGAAGAAGTATCAGAAAAGAAAGATGAAATAAAAATTCTTTTTGCTGAAGACTATAAGCATTCACAAATTATTGTAACACGCTTGCTTAAGAAAAATAGTTTTGAAAATGTTGTAGTTGTTGAGAATGGGGAAGAAGCTCTTAATATGGCTAAGAAAGAACAGTTTAATCTTATTCTCATGGATATGCAAATGCCCATTATGAACGGATTTGAAGCTACTGAAAGAATAAAGAAACTATCTAATTATAAAAACATCCCGATAATTGCACTTACTGCATTTGCAATGAAGGGCGATAGAGAAAAATGCCTTGAAGCTGGAGCAACAGATTATATTCCAAAGCCTATTGACAGTAAAGAATTTATTGAGAAAGTAAAATATTATACTTCCATGCGCAAATAGCTTTTTGAGTTTATAGCCGAATAGCTTAATTTTGGAGTTAGAAATTTTTGAGGAAGTATGATTAACGCTACACCAAGGGTTAGATTTGCCCCAAGTCCCACAGGATATCTTCACGTAGGAGGATTAAGAACCGCTCTTTATAATTATCTTTTTGCACGGAATCAGGGTGGTCAGTTTATTTTAAGGATTGAGGATACAGACCGCACCAGATATGTTGAAGGTGCAGTTGAAAATATAATCTCAGCATTAAAGTGGGCTGGACTTGATTACGATGAAGGTCCGGATATTGGGGGTCAGTTTGGGCCCTATTACCAGTCACATCGACTTGAAATTTACAAGAAGTATGCACTCCAGCTTGTTTCTGAGGGAAAAGCATATTATGCCTTCGACACACCCGAACGCTTGAAAGAACTTCGCGAAGAACAAATGAGATTAAAGCTTCAACCGGTTTATGATAAAGCCGCTTTATCTCTTTCTGCTAATGAAGTGCAGCAAAAACTGAATAATAACGAACCATATGTGATAAGACTTAATGTGCCAAAAGGTGAAAGAATTGTAGTTAACGATATAATCAGAGGAAGAGTTGAATTTGATTCTGATATTGTTGATGATCAAATACTTATGAAAAGTGACGGTTTCCCGACATACCACCTGGCAAATGTTGTTGACGACCACTTAATGAAAATTACTCATGTAATAAGAGGTGAAGAATGGCTTTCATCTGCCCCGAAACATGTTCTATTATATGATTTCCTTGGTTGGGAGATTCCTGAATTTGCTCATCTTCCGTTATTGTTGAATGCAGACAGATCCAAACTAAGTAAAAGACAAAATGATGTTGCTGTAGAAGATTATCGCGCAAAAGGATATTTGAAAGAAGGGTTGGTTAATTTCGTTGCTTTGCTGGGATGGAGCGCCGGCGATAATAAGGAAATTTACAATTTATCTGAACTTGTCGAATGTTTTTCTCTCAACCGTGTAAATAATTCAGGTGCTGTTTTCAATCTGGAGAAACTCAATTGGTTAAATACTGAACATCTAAGATCTAAGCCTGATGCGGAAGCTACAGAAATTCTTAGAAGTGAACTCTCCTCTGCCGGCATTGATAACAGCCGATTTTCAGACGAGTTTCTTCTAAAAGTTATTACCTCCATGAAAGAAAGAGTATCTTTTGCATTTGAGTATGTTTCTAAATGCAGATATTTCTATGAAGAATTCGAAGATTATGACGTGGAATCTGTTTCAAAAAACTGGAAGCCCGATTCATCAGATCTTTTATTAAAACTTTACAATAGTTACGCGGCTCTTGAGAATCCAACTAAAGAAGATTACGAACATTCTCTTAAGAATCTTGCAACAGAGCTAGGTATCGGAGCAGGTAAATTGATTCACCCATTACGCATTGCAGTTTCCGGAATAAGTGCCGGCCCGGGTGTATTCGACATAACCGATATCCTTGGAAAAGAAATAACACTTAATAGAATAAAACAAGCGATTGATAAATTAAAATAATTTTGAGATTCCTATGGAAGATAACAATTCTGTTCAAAGCACCGGCACCACTTCAATGGAGTCGAAACCGGGTAATTTTATAACTGAAATAATTGATAGAGATAATGAGACCGGCAAGTTTTCAAACAAAGTTCATACGCGATTTCCTCCGGAACCTAACGGCTACCTGCATATCGGACATGCAAAATCAATATGCCTTAACTTTGGTTTAGCTAGAGATTATAACGGTCTTTGCAATCTCAGATATGATGATACAAATCCCGCAAAAGAAGATGTGGAATATGTTGACTCCATAAGAGAAGATGTCAAATGGCTTGGATTCGATTGGGGCGAAAGAGAATTCTATGCCTCTGACTATTTCGATAAACTCTATAATTATGCTTTAGAACTAATTAAGAAAGGCAAAGCATATGTTTGCGGATTAAGTTCAGAAGAACTGCGGGAATACCGAGGAACTCCCACACAGCCCGGAAAAGAAAGTCCATACAGAAACACTTCCGTTGAAGAAAATCTTAGTTTATTTGAACGCATGAAAAATGGAGAATTCCCGGAAGGCAAATACATATTAAGAGCGAAAATTGATATGTCGTCTCCTAATATGAATATGCGTGACCCTGCGATATATAGAATTAAATTTGCACATCATCACAGAACCGGCGACAAATGGTGTATCTACCCAATGTACGATTATGCACATGGTATTTCAGATTCAATAGAAGGAATTACTCATTCTGTTTGTACTCTGGAATTTGAAAACCACAGACCATTATATGACTGGTTCCTCGACGAATTAGGAATATACCATCCACAGCAGATTGAGTTTGCCAGATTGAACCTCAGTTACACCATTATGAGTAAAAGAAAACTACTCGAGCTTGTTGAAAATAAATACGTAACCGGTTGGGACGATCCGCGAATGCCTACAATTTCCGGATTACGTCGCCGCGGATACACTCCTGAATCAATTCGAAATTTTGCTGAAAAAGTTGGGGTTGCCAAAAGAGACAATACAATTGATGTTGCTCTCCTTGAGCACAGCATCAGGGAACACTTAAATAAGACAGCTCTGCGTGTTATGGCAGTACTTCGACCTGTAAAGCTTATCATTGACAACTATCCTGAGGATGCGGTTGAAATGCTTGAAGCCGTTAATAATCCGGAAGATTTATCTGCAGGCACAAGGTTACTGCCCTTCTCAAAAGAACTTTATATAGAGCAGGATGATTTTATGGAGAATCCTCCGAAAAAGTATTTTAGACTTACCCCCGGACAGGAAGTCCGCCTTCGTTATGCATATATCATAAAATGTGAATATGCAGAAAAAGACAATGAAGGAAATATCATTGCAATTCACTGTTCTTATGATCCTGAAACAAAAAGCGGAAGTTCTTCCACGAAGAAAGTAAAAGGAACAATTCACTGGGTATCTGCTAAAGATAGCTTAACAGGAGAAGTAAGACTGTATGACAGGCTGTTTGATGTTGAAGATCCTTCTGACGAAAACGACGGTAAATCTTATCTCGATTATATCAATAAAGATTCTTTGGAAGTATTAAATAATTGCAGATTTGAAAATTCAGTAGAGAATGCAGTAGCAGGCACCAGATATCAGTTTGAAAGAATTGGATATTTTTGTGCCGATAGTAATGATTTTTCTAAGGATAATTTAGTTTTTAACAGAACTGTCACATTGAAAGACACATGGGCTAAAATGATAAAGAATTCCTGATTGAATATATTATTCTTGATTTTGGACTATAATAAGATTATTTTTACTGCTCTAAATTAAGCCGAAGTGGCGAAATTGGTAGACGCGCCAGACTCAAAATCTGGTTTGGCTTACACCAAGTGCCGGTTCGAGTCCGGCCTTCGGTACAAAAGCCTCAATTCTGATTGAGGCTTTTTTCTTGTCCCTTTTCAGAAGAATTATAATCCTGGTATGCATTAATTATATCTTTAACTAGCCTATGCCTTACAACATCATCCTTGTTAAAATATATAAATCCGACACCATCCACGTGTCCTAAAATATCCTGAATCTGTACTAATCCGCTTATAGTTTTATAGGGTAAATCTATTTGCGTCACATCACCTGTCACAATTGCTTTTGAATTTGGACCAAGTCTTGTAAGAAACATCTTCATCTGGAGTGATGTGGAATTCTGTGCTTCATCCAGAATAACAAATGCATTGTTAAGAGTTCTGCCTCGCATATATGCAAGCGGAGCAATTTCAACAACCTCTTTTTCAATGTAAGCCTTCAATTGGTCTTTTGGAAGCATGTCTTTTAAAGCATCATAAAGAGGTCTTAGGTATGGATCTACTTTTTCTCTGAAATCACCGGGAAGAAAACCCAGGCTCTCACCTGCTTCTACAGCCGGACGAGTAAGAACTATTCTCTTTACAATTCCCTTCTTAAGAGCTGCAACAGCAATTGCAACAGCAAGATAAGTTTTACCTGTACCGGCCGGCCCAATTGCAAAACATATATCATTTTTTCTGGCAATTTCAAGATATTTGATCTGAGTAGCAGTTTTAGCCTTTATTGCATCCTTATGAGAATACAAAACTATGTTTTCATTATCTGCCTGAAGAGTTGTTCCTCTTCCTTGCAGAGTGAGATCAATGATAATTTCTACATCTTCAGGTTTAAGTTTATTTGTTGTATTGAGAATATAAACCATTTCCCTGATTACTTTTTCCATAACTTCAACTTCTTCTGCCTGTCCTTTTATTTTAACCATTTGGCCTCGAACTGTAAGAACAGCAGAGAATCGGTTTTCTATCGGCTTTAGATTAGCATCGTTAAATCCGAGAAAAGTCAATTGATCAACATTATCGAGTGTGAATGATATTTCAGCGTCCGTAATTACCTCGTATAAAAAAAAAGATGATTCGGTTCAGCATTAAAGCTGTCCCGAACCATCTCAATAATTGTTAAAATACTTTATTCTTAGTTCTGTGGAGCAGGTTTGTAATTTGATCTAAGTTTATCATATTTTGATTTTTCTTCTTCAGTAAGATTTGGGATTTTAAATACCTGCTGAGGATAAATCAGATCAGGATTCTTAATCTGGTCTCTATTTGCCTGATAAATTTTTGGCCAGGCAAACGGATTGCCGTAATGTTCTTTTTTCTTAGCTATACCCCAGAGGTGATCGCCTTTAACAACTGTATAGTTAATTTCGCTAGGAGTATCAACCCAGGCATCAAGAGACCTCTGAAGCTGGTTGTGAACTAAATCATAATATTTAGGAAGAGCACTGATCTTATTAGCTTTTAAAGCATTAAGTTCAGCTTGTCTTTCATCTTTAGGACCTTCTCTTCTGTCAATTTTAGATTTTAATTCTTTTACTTTGGCATCAAACTGATCAACTGCTGCCTTGTTAGCTTCAACAAGTGCCAATAATTCATCATTGCAATCATCAATGCTTCCTAATCCGGCTTTCTTTGTTTTTAAATCATTAACTTCTGTTTTTAAAGCTGCAAGTTCTTTTTCAAGACCTGCTTTTTTTGTTGTGAACTGAGACATCTGAGCTTCCCACTGTTCAGTAGTTAACTCTTCTTGCGCACTTACAGATATGTTTAACATAAATACTGCGGCAAGGACCATCAAAAGATATTTATTAAGCTTCATCTGTTTCCTCCGTTATTTGGATTATTTAATATTTTCAAGATTTTTCTTTGTGGCTGCTTTGTCTTTCTCGCACTGTTCGAGTTTTGCATTGTGTTCAGCAATTTCTCTTTCGAGTTTGGATTTTTCACTCTTGAGAGAAGTTACATCGCTTTCAAGTGAAGCTACCTCTTTCTTTAAGTCATCCAATTGTTTTAACTGCTCAGCGCTTAACCCGCAGCTGCTTAAGCTCAATGCGCCAGCCATAAGAATAACAGCTGAAGCGAAGCCTAAATTTTTTCTGAATTTGGTCATTTTTTCCTCCTGATTTAATGAGTTTTATTTCATCTATATAGTTTTATGCGAAATAATTCGAAAGATAACTAAATCGGACTATTCAAGCAAATGTTTTTCAATAAAACTGGTGTATTTTTCTCCTGCAACTATTATATGGTCTTTCAATTCGATACCTAGAAGCTTACCTGAATCTCTAACGGCTATTGTTGATTTTATATCATCCTTGCTGGGATTTTCGTTCCCTGAGGGATGATTGTGCAATAAAATGATACTGGCTGCATTTGAGTCTATGGCCGACTTAAAAATTTCCCTAGGATGAATCAGTGTATAATTAAGCAGTCCGACTGTAATATTTTCATAACGGATAATCTTGTTCTGTGCATTTAGACTTACCACAAAAAGCTTTTCTTTTGTTTCGTCTCTAAGCATCGGAATAAATATCTCGGCAGCATCCTTTGGTTTTCTGATTATCTTGTCATAAATTATGCGATCGGAAAAATATACACGTCTGCCCAACTCAAAGACAGCACATATCAATGCTGCTTTTTCAGGACCAATGCCGTCAATTTTCTTTATGCTGTTTGGTGTTTGAATTGCCATATTAGCCAGATTACCGAACCTGTTCAGCATTTCTCCCGCAAGTGCAAAAACAGGATTTCCTTTAGTTCCTGTTCGCAGAATTATTGCCAATAACTCAGTATCTGTTAAATATGACGCCCCTTTAAGAAACATCTTTTCCCTTGGCCTTTCAGCCGGAGGAATCTCTTTAACATTATACATAATCCTCTGTAATTATTCTTTCAATCCCTTAAACCAGCGCGCATTGTTTTTTGCCCTCAATCGCTATAAGGTTTAAAGGATCAAGTGTTAGTGATTTATCAAAATAAAGTACCGCTTCATCAAACTTTTTCTGATAAAAACAGCTCATCCCTAATAGTGAAAAAACAAATGAATTAGAATCATTCATTGAAACATATTCTTTGAGGTAATATTCAGCTTTCTTAAAGTTCCCGGTTTTACAAAGAATTCTTCCTGCCCAATCTTTCAGTTCATTATCACCGGAGTCTATAAGTATTGCTTTTTCAATGCATTCCACAGCGTGATAATGCATTTTTTTATAATAATACAACTTTGCAAGAGTAAAATACAATTGTGAACTTAATGAAAAAAGTTCTTCGGATTTCAGGCAATATTCTATTCCTTCATCGAATTGCTTTAGTCCAATACAACTCTGAGCAATATTAATAAGAACATCAGGCAGTATCTCGGAGCCTTTATTTCTATCAGCAAATTCCAGAAAATTTAACTTGGCAATATCATATTCTTCCATGCTAAGGTTTGCCATTCCGCACAAGTAGTAACCGTAATTGTTTTTTTCTTTGTCTATGAGATTCAGACTTTCAACAGCATCTTCAAAAAGTTTATGCTGAATTAGGAAATTCGAAAGGAATAAACGTATTTTCTCGTTTTCGGGATTGCTTTCAAGAAAAGTCATAAGAAGTTGAACGGCAGCAGTAACATTATTCATTTTCTCATAAAGTTTCACAGTGCGCATTATTACAGTTTCACTTTCCGGAAACTCTTCAATAAGCTTCTGATATACCTGCAATGCGTGTAGGTTTTTACCTTCCAGCTCATAACTTTTGGCAGAATTTAATCCGGCCTGAAGGTTGTGTTCCATTTTATTCCCATTCAATTGTTGATGGTGGTTTTGAGCTTATATCATATACTACTCTGTTTACCCCCCTTACATTCCTTATTATCTTATTAGAAATAACTTCGAGAACATTCCAATCAAATCTGTACCAGTCAGCCGTCATACCGTCTGTAGAGGTCACAGCTCTTATTGCAATAACATTCTCATATGTTCGTGAATCTCCCATCACACCTACAGTCTTAACCGGAAGCAATACTGCAAATGCCTGCCATATCTCATCATAAACATTCTGAGATAAAAGCTCCTGAATATATATGTTGTCGGCTTCTCTAAGAATCTCTAGTTTCTCTTTGGTTATATCACCAAGTATTCTCACTGCAAGTCCCGGACCGGGGAACGGATGTCTCCTTATAAATTCTTCAGGTAATCCTAATTCTCTTCCAATAGCTCTCACTTCATCCTTGAACAATTCTCTGAACGGCTCAATTAATTTCAGGTTCATTCTTTCAGGCAAGCCGCCAACATTATGATGTGTTTTTATTGTCACAGAAGCCCCTTTAACTGAAACTGATTCAATTACATCAGGATAAAGGGTTCCCTGAACAAGAAATTCTGCATCATTGTATGCCGAGGCTTCCTTTTCAAAGATTTCAATGAACAGATTTCCGATTATTTTACGCTTTTTCTCCGGGTCTGTTACACCTGAAAGTCTTTTGATAAACTCATCTGATGCATCAATATGAATTAATTCTATATTAAAATTGTCTTTGAACATTTTAACAATGTCCCGGCTCTCATCTTTTCTCATCAAACCGGTATCAACGTGCAAACAAACCAGTCTTTCACCAATAGCCTTGTGTAATAAAACAGCAGCTACCGAAGAATCTACTCCCCCGCTCAGGGCACATAGAACAGTTTTATTTCCGGTTCTTTTTTTAATTTCTTCAGTCATTCCCGCAATGAAATTTTCCGGTGTCCAGACAGGTCTGCACTTACAAGCAGAGAATAGAAAATTATCAATTACTTTTTTCCCTTCTGTTGTATGCACAACTTCAGGGTGAAACTGCACTCCGAATATCTTCCTGGTTTCATCAGAAAATGCGCAAACAGGTGAGTTATCAGAAAAAGCAGTAATTTTGAAGTTAGACGGAAGGTGTGTAATGAGGTCTCCGTGACTCATCCATACAACTGATAAATCATTGACTCCTTCAAAAAGAATACTTTTATCGTCAGAGAATTTAAGTTTTGCCTTTCCGTACTCTCTGTGTTCGGCAGGTTCAACTTTACCGCTAAATCCCTTTGCGATAAGATGAAGTCCGTAGCATATTCCCATAACGGGAATTCCAAGTTCAAATATTTCGTTGTTAAGCTGTGGTGCATCATTGTCGTAAACGCTCATAGGCCCGCCGGAAAGAATTATTCCTGCAGGATTAATTTCCCTGATTTTTTCCAAACTGATTGTATGAGGATGTATTTCGGAATAAACCTTGCTTTCTCTGATTCTTCGGCCTATTAGCTGTGTATATTGAGAACCGAAATCAATAATTAGAATTGTTTGTAAATGTTCCATAAATTTTTCGTCAGTCCCCTATCCGCCTATAAGATTTTTATAATCACCGGCATTAAGCAAGGAATCAACTTCAGAAATATCAGTAATTTCTATTTTGATAATCCAACCGGCACCATAAGGATCTGAATTTACAAGTTGAGGCTCGTCATTAAGAGCTGTATTGATTTCAATAACTTTTCCGTTTACCGGAGCATAAAGATCGCTTACTGTTTTAACTGCTTCAATTGTTCCGAAAGAATCATCTTTGCTGATTTCTGTAAGTCCGGAATCAATATCAACATAAACTATATCGCCAAGCTCACCCTGTGCAAAATCAGTAATTCCGATTATTCCGGTATTCCCTTCAATTCTGAGCCATTCATGCTCTTTTGAAAATTTTAATTCTGTTGGTACGTTCATTATTCACCTCAAAGGTTAAAGAAAATTTTTATCAATAAATGATGTATCATAATTGTTGTTAATAAAATCTTTGTTTTCTAATACTTTTTTGTGAAAGGGGATTGTTGTTTTTACTCCCAGCACGGTAAACTCATCTAATGCTCTAATGGCACGTTTAATGGCTTCGTTTCGGTTTTCACCCCAGACAATTAGTTTGGCGATAAGCGAATCATAATAAGGAGGAATTACATAATCATTAAAAATATGCGAATCTACTCTAATACCGAACCCGCCGGGAATGTGAAGTGATTCAATTTTCCCGGGTGAAGGTCTGAAGCCATTTTCAGGGTCTTCAGCATTAATCCTGAATTCAATAGCATGACCTTGAGGATTACCATCCGGAATATTTATTTTTTCGCCGGCTGCTGCCAATATTTGTTCTTTAATTAAATCTGTTCTTGTAACAGTTTCTGTAACCGGATGCTCAACCTGAATTCTGGTATTCATTTCGATAAAATAGAAATTCATATTCTTATCAACAATGAATTCGATCGTACCGGCTCCTTCATAGTTTACGGAAGCGGCACCTTTTACTGCAGCTTCTTTCATCATCCGTCTTACTTCATCAGTTATAAACGCAGATGGAGTTTCTTCAATAAGTTTCTGGTGGCGTCTTTGAACTGAGCAATCTCTTTCACCGTAATCATATATATTTCCGAACCTGTCTCCCATAACTTGAATTTCCACATGTCGCGGATTTTCGATAAACTTCTCAAGATAAAGCTCGGCATTACCAAAAGAAGCACCGGCCTCCGCAGAAGCATTGCGATAGGCATTCTCAAGTTCCGACTCAGACCTTACGATTCTCATCCCTTTACCTCCGCCGCCAGCAGAAGCTTTTAAGATAACCGGATAACCAGTTTCTGCAGCAATTTTTTTTGCATCTCCCATCGAACTAACTGCACCTTCGCTGCCCGGAACAACAGGTACACCATTACTCTTCATGGTTGTTTTTGCATATGCCTTATCTCCCATCTTACGAATCATTTCTCCGGAAGGTCCTATAAACTTAATTTTACAAGCTTTGCAGATTTCAGAAAACTCAGCATTTTCTGAAAGGAATCCGTAACCGGGATGAATAGCTTCTGCTCCTGTGATTTCTGCTGCAGAGATAATATTGGGTATTTTTAAATATGAGTTTTTTGATTGAGCCGGACCGATGCAAACTGCTTCGTCAGCAAAAAAGGTGTGAAGGCAGTCTTTATCTGCTTCAGAGTAAACCGCCACTGTTTTTATTCCCAGTTCACGGCAAGTTCTGATTATCCTGAGAGCTATTTCTCCGCGATTAGCTATAAGAATTTTCTTGAACAAAGTTTTCCTGCCCGATTAAAATTTTTCTATTAAAAACAGAACCTGGTTATATTCTACCGGTGCTCCGTTTTCAAGCATAATCTTTACTATTTTACCTTCTACTTCCGATTCTATCTCATTCATTAGTTTCATTGCTTCAATAATACAGAGATGAGTTCCGGCTTTTATTGTATCGCCTTCTTTAACAAACGGGGCTGCATCAGGTGAAGGAGATCTGTAAAATGTTCCTACAATCGGGGATTTAATCTCAAACAGATTCCGGGAAGGTGTATCTTCGGGTTCGTTTGCTGAAGGGATGAGGGCAACTACTTCTTTGTGGAGCTGCTGAATCTGCGGTTGAGGATACTGATTCACAAAATTTTGATTCTTAATTATTTTAATTTTTGTTTCAGTTTCTTCTACTGAAAGCTCGTTAATATTGCTTTCTTCAACGAGTTTTACCATCCTTTTTATAAGATTAAAATCCATAGCCATTCCTTATTGTTTAACTCTTTCAACATAGGCACGGGTTCTGGTATCTACTTTCAGCAAATCCCCTTCGTTAACAAAAAGAGGTACCTGAACTGTAGCACCTGTTTCAAGTTTTGCAGGTTTGAATGTATTAGTTGCTGTATCTCCTCTGAAACCGGGTTCGGTTTCAACAACTTTTAACTGAACAAAAATCGGAATATCAACAGAAACAATCTGTTCTGTGTCATCAAGAAGAATTTCCACTTCATCTCCTTCTTTCAGTAAATCAACGCCATCCCCAAAAAGAGTTTCTTCAACATTTATCTGCTCATATGTTTCATTGTCCATAACAACCAGACTACCGGGTTCTTTATAAAGATACTGGTACTTTCTTCTTTCAACACGAACAATATCTACACTTTCACCTGATCTGAAAGTATTTTCCAATACTCTGCCTGTTTTAAGATTTTTCAGCGTTGTTCGAACAAACGCTCCGCCCTTTCCGGGTTTTACATGCTGAAAATCTACCATATTATATAATCCGTCTTTAAATCTAATAATTAGTCCGTTCCTGAAATCACTTGTATCAGCCATACTTCTCCCAATTTGTCTTTATATTTTTAGTTTTTTTCAGACTTAATAACTGCAAGATATCTATCTACCTGCCTGGCAGCTACAGACATTCTGTAATCCTTCTTAATACTCTTTAACAGTTCTTCGGCTTTGTTGTTATTACCGGTTTCGAGATAATTTATTGCTGCATTAAGCATATAATCAGCATTAAGAGGGTTTGAAGAATCAAATTCTGCTGCATCAACATAGTAATCAGCAGCTTCCTCTATCTTATTCTCAACTTCCAGACAAGAGGCATATCCTGCAGAGGCAGTTGCTTTAAACAAATCTATTGAACCGGAATAGCTTTTATAATATTCCTTGGCTTTTTCAAAATCACTTAAAATATAATAGGAATTTGCCAGATAGATTTTTGCTGTTTCTCCGTTATCGCTGCTTCCGTAATTATCAACTATGTACTGAAGACCTTTAATTTTTGCGGCATCGGATCCGTCAATTGCATTACGGTATTGTTCGGCATCATACAAGGGCATCACTTTAGCGAGCATCTGGCCGGCTGTTTCATTATTCTCTTTGGCCTGATTTATGAAATAAACAATGCCAAAAACTAAAACTGCAATTATTCCTACTCCAAACAACATAGCATTTTTGTTTTTTTCGAGCTGTGTGCGGGCTTTAAAAATAAAAGTAACTAATTTGTCTTCTTTAATCTGTTTCTTCGTTATTTTTTTCTGTTGTGTTAACACATAAACTCCTGTTTTAATCAATTAACAATTCTAATATGGTTTGAAAAAATCCAAGCTTTTTTATTTTTAAAAACTTCTACTCTGTATATTCCTTCAGATTTGATTATAAAATCTGCTTCAATGTTTTCTGTTTCGTCTATTCTTTTTCCGTTTCTTACAAGAACTATTCTACCGTCTGTTTTTGGAAGAATTACCTTTAATAAACAATTACTGCCAAGTTTTACCGTATCTCCGCAATTATATCTTTTATTTCCGCTTTTACAGAAAAAGCGAAAACCCTTAGATTCTGCAATGTAATCGTTGGCCACAAAACTACGGCCTTCCTTTAGGCATTCAAGAATTATGTTTTTTGTTTCAGCAGATGCTTCAATACCGTCAGAAAAATTAAATTTTTTATCTGTTAAGATATGAGTTCTTATTGATTTAAACAACACCTTGTAAGGAAAAACTTCAATTTCAATAAAACCCATTAAGTTAACTTTATGGGCATGCGCATCAATACCGCCTATAGCGGTAACTTTTCTGGAAATGTTAAGATCATCCCATACATTAAGTGTTTCTTCCGGAGGTGATGAAATTGATTTAAGCGGATGAACAAAATGATTGTATTTATTTTCTTCAGTAAGACCTTCCATCCATTCTGACATATGATTCCAAATCTCAATTCCTGTGAAATCCTGAGAATCCCACGCAGTCCAGGGATATGGCGGATGCTCAGGCATCAGATTTCTCTTTTCGTGCGGATGAGCAATAAAACCAATACCGCCATCATCCTTTACTTTCTTCACATAGCTTACTGCTTCTTGCCTTGTAGAAAGAGCCTTGTTTATACCAAGCGCTAAATAATGATTAAGATTGTGTTTGTCGTTTATTTCACATCCTACAAGTAGAAATGTCTTGTTGTGCCATTTTTCTTGTCCCTCATCTTTTGCCCTCAAGGTGTTGTGGTCTGTAAGAATCACAAAATCAAGCATTGATTCATTTGCTGCTGCCATAATTTCTTCAATACGGCCTGATCCGTCAGAATACTTTGAATGAATATGTATTGCCCCAATATATTCTTGCATAACAATATCAGTAGGAACAAAATCCTCAGAGTACTTCGAACAATGTTGAATAAACTGTAGTCTGTGGAATAACCATATCAGTAAGCTTATTCACCAGTTTTTCTACTCTTTCGGATGGATTGTCGTCAAAGTTTTCGTAGGATTCTTCACTTTCAAAAACATAAACTTCTTCAAAGAGGTTCTTTTTGCTTTTATGCTCAAACACCGTGTAGGATTCTAGTCCGGGGGAAGATATTAATTGTTTTAACTCCTTAACCACTGTCAAATATTCATCTTTTTTCTCAGCAAGTATCTCGTATTTAATCGAGAATATAACTTTTTTCATCATTTCCTCTACAGATTAGTATTATAGTATGTCCCCGAAAAAACTCTATTTGCTTCTCCGGTTAAACAAAGATTATTTATTATTCCGCTTTCATTATTAAATTCAACTGTTAATAAAGAACCGCTTTTAGGTTCAAAAACCACCGGACTGTCTGCAATTCCTTTCAATCCGGCTGATACAGCAGCTGCAGCCGTACCTGATCCGCAAGCCAATGTTTCTCTTTCAACACCTCTTTCAAATGTTCTGATCTTTAAATCCATTCCGGATTTTGCAACCAGATTTACATTCACTCCTCCGGGTGCAAAAAATGAATGATGTCTTAATTCCAAAGCAAAAGCTTCAAAGCCGTTACCCTGAACATTCACCGGATTAATTAGGCTTTCTTCATAAACCACAATATGAGGAGAACCTGTATTTATAAAATCATATTTAACTTCCCCGAAGGAAGTATCAATCTTTAGGTTAAGTCCGGATATTTCAGGTATATTAAGATTTACGCTGAACGAATTTCTGCCATTGCACCACCCTGAATAAGATTTTTCCCAAAAACTGAAACTGATTGGGGAATCAGTTTCCTTATTCTTATAACAAAAATATGAAAGGATGCAACGTGATCCGTTCCCGCAGAATGTACCCGGTAAACCGTCTGCATTATAATATTTAACAGATATCCGATTTGCCTTATTATCATTATATAAAAGAACTCCGTCAGCTCCTATCCCGAAAAATCTGCAACACATCTTTCTTATCTGTTCTGCTTCAGGTTCAAAGTCCGAATTCTCTTCAAAATCTATCAGAATGAAGTCGTTTCCGGCGCCTGTGTATTTATGGAACAGAATATTTTTCATAATTCTGCAAATTTAAACTAATAGACGATTCAAAGCAATGAAAATTATTATTATTCACGGGCTTTGTTAATTAAACTTTTACTTTGCTTTTTGATGATATTTTTTAGATTTTGAGTAGCAAATTTACTTAATAATAAATCTTTTGCATTTAACTGTAAAAATTTTTCTTTTTACCGATAATCAAATAAAAAATAGTTTATATAATGCGATTTCTTCAAAAAATCTTCTTATTTCTTCTTTGCCTTATAAGTTTGAATTTTTCTCAGACTTTTCAAGTGAAAGAGTACACAAACGAAGACGGTCTCTTCAGTAACTTGGTAAAAGATATTGGCATAGATAATAATCACTTCGTTTGGGCTGCCACTGATGGCGGGCTGCTTAAATTTGACGGTAAACAATTTAACGGACTCTCACTTAATTATATTAAAAGCCTCTCTTTTACTGACAACAAACTTATGTTCGTTTATGATATGGGCATTTGTTCGATGAATCCGAATGACCGCGAATTTAAGTATGATATTATCATTAAAGGGAACAATGAATTAACAGACAGTATGGTGTTCTTCCCTCGATCATTTTTTACGGATTCAAAAAACAGATTCTGGATTGGGGATTATACCAGAATCTCTCGTTTGGAAGGTAAAAAACTCAAGACTTACAAAACTCCTTATTTTTCCGGTACTTATGACAGGTCAGTATTTTTTCACGAAGACAAAAATGGCAATGTAATTGCCATTTCGCACGATACTTACCTATTTAAATACGACGAAAAGGCCGATACTTTTTCTGTTTTGAATACTAATACAAATAAGGTTGTTTATACAAGCGGGGTCCAGGTTAAAAATGATTATTTCATTTTAGGAACAAGTGGTGGGGTTTACAGACTTTATTATAATGAAGATTATACACAGTTCCGTCTGCAGCTAATGTCTGAAAACCTAAATGTCTCTTGGATTGAACCTTATATAAACGGATTATATATCGTTTCAACCTTTAATGCCGGATTATTCATTTATGATGATGAATCCGGAATTTTTACTCCAATTGCCCCTGAACTTGCGGGAATCTCAATAAATAAGGTCAAATATGACAGTTTTCGAGACCTGATCTGGGTTGGAACAAACAGTGGATTATTCCTCCTAAAAAAATATATGTTCGACGGATTCTTAATTTCTTCAAATTTTAATGACATGACCAGCGATTATATATCTTTTATCAGTGATGTAGGCAATTCTAATATTGCATTTACGAATCAGGATGAAATAATCAGTTTACAGAAAAACCAGGCAAAAATTTTCTATAAAGCCACTATGGGTGGTGATATCGCTTCATTTACAAGCCATAACGGAATCTATTATATTGCTTTGCTGAATGGAAATATTTTGAAAATGGACAGCACGGGCAAAATACTTCAGACAAACAATGTTACCAATAAGGTTAGAATTGGCAGATTAAATTATGATCCTTTAACCGGCAACCTCTGGGGTTCACTTGACCTTGCTCCGCATATTTTCAGACTTGATCCTGAAGGAAATATTAAATGGTATGATATGAAATCCGCCGGCATTACAAATGTTCAATGTGTAAAAAGGCTTTCTGACGGAAATCTATATCTTCTCGGAATAGGAAGAAATTCCTTTTTTCTTAAAATGGATTCTAAAACTGATACCTGGATAGATATTGGGAAAAAACTGGTTCCCGAGTTATACTTTACGGCAAGCGACCTTACTTCCGATGATAAAGGCAATATTTACATAGCCTCAGATATTGCTGCTTTTAAAGTTGATAAAGATTACAATTCTATTGTAAAAATTTCTGTTTTTGATGATGAAGAGATAAAAAATATTAAAGCTGTTGCAATTGATAAATCAGGCCGTATATGGCTGGGAACAGAAAAAGGACTCTACTGCCTCTATGAAAATGACTTTGCATTTTTCAGCAAGAGCGACGGACTTTCACATCCTGCTATTACTTACCAGGGAATAGTAATAGATGATGCAGACAATATCAATCTGGCTACAGCCCGAGGTATCTCTTTTGCCGAGGCGAAAGACATTAAACTACTGAAAACAATTTCACCAAGTCTGGAATTTGAAGCAACAGATAAGAATAATAACATTCTTCCTGAAGGCTCAAGTTTTGTAAACGGTACAAAAATAAAAATTAAATATACCTCTCTGCAATACCCGGTTGAAAAAGTTACTTATCAGATTATGCTAGAAGGATTTGATAAAAACTGGAATCTCTATTATGAAACTAATGAAATAGTATATCCCAACCTTAACTCAGGGAAATATACATTTAAAGTCAGAGCAAAGAAACTTGGTTATCTATGGAGCGAGTTTTCTGAGGTTACTTTTGAAATTTATAATCCATGGTATGCAACAACAACAATGATTCTAGTCTATTTAGGCGTTTTTGCATTTGTGGTTTTCTTTGGTTCTCGGAAAATAAATGACTACCGCACAAGACTGCTTATTGAAAGGAAAGCTGAACTCGAAAATATCGTTGAGGAAAGAACTCTTCAATTAAAGAAAGAAAAACAAATAACGGAAGAACTACTGTTTGAAACAGAGAAGAAGAGTCAAGAACTTCAAAAAGCAAATGATATCAAAGGCCAGCTTCTTAGTATTGCAGCCCACGATTTAAAGAATCCGCTTCAGACAATCCTCGGATATGAATTTCTTGTACGCGAAGAAT
Organism: uncultured Melioribacteraceae bacterium; assembly: GCA_964584325.1. Lineage (GTDB taxonomy): Bacteria > Bacteroidota > Ignavibacteria > Ignavibacteriales > Melioribacteraceae > CAZOZP01. The sequence continues at coordinate 17,325 of CAZOZP010000011.1, read as the reverse complement.
TCGACATGCAGGGCGAAGAACTTGAAATGGTAAATACAATCTTCAAAACTGCAAAACGAATGCTTAATATAATCTCTGAACTGCTTGAATCTGCTGCAGTAAAATCGTCGAGTATTGATTTAAACTTCACAAACGCGGATATTGCACATGTTGTAAATGAAACTGTTGCCCATAATGCGGCCCGTGCAAAACAGAAAGGACAAAGCCTGTCTCTCTATGTTGAAGAAAACCTGGTTTCCAAAATAGATACTTTCTGGATTAAGGAAGCTATTGAAAATCTGATTAGTAATGCTATTAAATATTCACCTAAAGAAAAAAGTATTGATGTATCAGTTTATCGGGAAGATGGATTTAATTGCATAAAAGTGAAGGATTACGGCCCCGGACTTACCGAAGAAGATAAATCCCGTTTATTCTCTAAATTCCAAAGGCTTTCTGCAAGACCTACCGGCGGTGAATCTTCTACCGGACTTGGGCTTTACATTGTAAAAGACATTATAGAAAAACATAGCGGGAAAATTGAAGTTGAAAGCATTTTCGGTGAAGGAGCTGCTTTTATAGTAAAGATTCCTGCGAATCAAATCTAAAATGCCTTCAAATTTCAGGGAAATATTTCTGCTTCTATTGTCTAAAAGCCTGAAAAGAAGCTTCGCTTTAATCTTTCCAATTGTAATTCTTTCAACAAGATTAACTGCTCAGGGTTTTTCAATTAATGAATATAACAATGAAGACGGCCTTCTAAGTAATCTGGTTAAAGATATTTCCAGAGATGAACAAGGTTATATTTGGGCTGCTACTGACGGGGGAATTGTAAGATTTGACGGTAAACATTTTCTGGGAATACCTCTTAATTATGCAAAAAAAATAAGACCGCATAATAATTCAATATATTATTGCTCAGATACCGGTCTGGGAAGAATTAGCGAAACAGACGGAGTAATTACCAACGAGCTAATTCTAAAAAATTCTGAAATTCCTAACGATTCATCTCTTCACTTCTCAAGACTTATTTATATTGACAGCCATGAAAAAATATGGATAGCTGAACAATCCAAAATTTCTCAGCTAAAGAATAATGCTCTTCATGTTTACGAAACTCCAAATTTTTACGGAAATTATGACAAATCGGCCTTCTTCTTTGAAAACAAACATTCTGAACTCATGGCATTTACGATTACCGGAATTTTTCTTAAATATGATGAGAAAAGAGATGCATTCAGATTAATTAAATACCCGGGGCTTGACAATACAATTATCAGCAGTTATGCTGTATCTGAAGAAACCCTGTTACTTGGCACTACACGGGGTGTAATCAGAATTATTCCGACAAAAGATCTAACGAGTGCAAGTACTGAAGTTTTAACTGAACCTATAAATGTTTCCTGCATTACAAAGTATAAAAACAATAAGTTCCTGGTATCAACTTACGATAACGGACTATTCATTTATGATGATTTTTCAAGGCAATTATCAGCCATCGCACCGGAACTGAAAAATGAAACCATTAATACTGTATTCTATGACACAATTAATGATGTGATATTTTTAGGAACAAACACAGGTCTGAAAATTCTAAAGGAAAAAATTTTCGATAAGACAATCTTATCATCCAGAATTAAGTCACACACAAGCGATTACATTTCGTTTATTACACCTTCAGCTACCAATTCAGTTGTTTTTACTGATCAAAATGATGTTTTTATTCTTAAAGAAAAAGAATTGCAGCATCTTTATCATGGACCTTTTAACGGTAGCATTTCATCAATTACAGCTTCTAATACAAATATTTTCATTGCATTGACTGATGGAAGTATCTTAGTTAAGAGTCTTTCCGGGGAAACTGTTTTTGAAAAGGAAGTAACATCTGAATATAGAATCGGAAGGCTTTATTGGGATACTGATAATAAATCTCTTTGGGGTACAACGGACTTACATCCAAAAATATTCAGGCTGGACAGCCTGGGCAGAGTGATGTGGTATGATTTGGCATACTTCGAAGTATCCTATTTGCAATCCATGAAAAAACTGAAAGACGGATTCCTTTATTTTTTGGCTGCAGGGAAAACAAATCGTTTGTTAAAGTTTAACTATGATAAAGATGTTTTCTCTGAATCCGAATTCCCTATCCTTAAAGAGTGTATTCCAACAGATTTTACCGAAGATAAACAAGGTAATCTTATATTAACTTCGGATAAGGGGGCTTTTATAATAAACCGCAGGCTAAAAACTTCCCAAAAACTATCATCCTTTCCGGAAGAAGATATTATAAATATTAAAGCTGTAGCAATTACTGATGACGATAGAATCTGGCTCGGAGCAGAAAAAGGACTTTATTGCATAAGCGGAAATGATTATGCCTTTTTCAGCAGAAATGACGGACTTTCTCACCCGTCTATAACATACCAGGGAATTGTTTTTCAGTCAGATTATATGTATATCGCTACAGCTAAGGGTGTTTCATATTGCCCTCAGAAAAATATCAGAATTGAAAAAACTTCTCCCCCCGTTATTTATCATGTTTTTACATCTTCTGCACTTAAACAATCTGAACAAAACAGAAAAATGATTTCAGGAGCCAATCTAAATTTTAAATTTTCTTCGCTTCATTATCCTCTGGATAAAGTTTTGTTTCAGGTTAAATTGGAAGGCTTTGATAATGAATGGAACAATCATTTTGAAAGCAGTGAAGCAGTATATCCTAATCTTGCTGCAGGTAAATACATTTTTAAGGTAAAAGCGAAAAAACCTGGTTATTTATGGAGCGATGTTTCTGAATATAAAATTGAAATTATTGATCCATGGTATTCTTCAAAAACTGCCAAAACCACCTACATATTGCTTTTGGTATTATTAGTTCTGTTTTCAGCAAAAAAAATAAACGATTACAGAAACAGAAAACTTCTGGCCCGAAAGAATGAACTTGAGCAATTAGTTGCAGAAAGGACTGCACAATTACAAGAAGAAAGTAAGGAACTTCTTAAAGCTAACGAATTTAAGTCACAGCTTTTAAGTATAGCTGCTCACGATTTAAAAAACCCTCTGCAGACAATTTTAGGTTATGAATTTCTTGTAAAAGAAGATTTCCAAATGAAGGAAGAAGAACTTGAAATGGCAGATAGTATTTTTTCTGCCGCCAAAAGGATGCTGAATATTATTTCTGAATTGCTGGAATCTGCCGCTGCAAATTCAACTGTTCCAAACTTTAACTTCAAAGAGCATAATCTTGCCGATCTTGCTGAAGAATCGATCCTTAATAATGCTCCAAGAGCTAAACAAAAATCACAAAGAATAAACTTCACAATAGATGAAGCTTTTCTTTCTTTGGTTGATGCATTTTGGATTAAAGAGGCTCTGGATAATCTGTTGAGTAATGCAATTAAATACTCCTCCCCCGGAAAGCCTATTGATATTACCCTTTATCAGGAAGATGGTTATAATTGCATAAAAGTGAAAGATTATGGTCCCGGCCTTACAGAAGACGATAAATCCAAATTGTTCACTAAATTCCAAAGGCTTTCTGCAACACCCACAGGTGGTGAATCTTCTACCGGACTCGGGCTTTACATTGTAAAAGATATTGTGGAAAAACACGGCGGAAAAATTGAAGTTGAAAGCATTTTCAGTGAAGGAGCCGCTTTTATAGTAATGATTCCGGCTGCATCAAAGAATTAAGCCGACTAATTACATGCCTTTATTGCATATTATATTTTCATCTCTTTTTTCATTTTGGAAGCCATATCACGACTAATATCAAAAGGATTATCTACCCCTTCTAAAAATATTTTATAACTTCTGTTAAACCATTTCTCAACTTTTGAAACAAATTTCAAATTTATGATCACAGATCTGTGAATTCTTAAAAAGGAATCATCAGGAAGAAGTTCTTCCCATTCTTTAATAAGCCTTCTCAAATGGAACATCTTCCCTTCTGAAGATTGAATTTTTGTATATGCACCATCTGCCTGAATGAATTTAATGTCGGAGACTTTAAGAAAACTTGGTTTACCTTTATACTCTATAAATATTTTTTCATCTGCTTTTAGTTTCTTTTCCTGAGGTTTAAACAGTTTTTGCATAGTCTCAGATTTTCTGATTCTCGCTTCAATTGAATTAACCAGGTCCTTTGCTTTAAAAGGCTTAACTAAGTAATCTTCGGCCCCCAAATTCATTCCCATCCTGATATCGTCTCCATCTGCACGGGCAGTAAGAAAAATAAAAGGAATCATAGCAGTTTCAGAATGTTTTTCAAGCGCATCCTTTAACTGAAATCCGTCTAACCCCGGCATCATAACGTCTGAAACAATTATATCGGGTATTATTGCTCTTGCCGTTATTAATCCCTGCAATCCGTCAGCAGCACTGAAAACCTCATATCCATGCAAGCTAAGCAATTCTGAAACATTCGTGATAATATCTGCTTCATCTTCTACGAGTAAAATTTTTTTCATTTTATGATCCTCCCGAAGGAATTGAAACTCTGAATTCAGTTCCCTCCCCTTCAGCACTTGTGAAACTTATCTCCCCTCCAAGTAAGTCAACAGATCTTTTTACAATTAGCAGTCCGAGACCGGTACCTCTTATTGTTCCAATATTTGATGCCCTGCCGAAAGCTACGAATAAAGAGGACTTATCACCTTCCGGAATACCGATTCCCTGATCCCTGACAGAAAGATTCAAATTATTTTCTTTTAACTTCATTGAAAGAAATATTGTTTTTTTATCAGGAGAATATTTTACCGCATTGACAATCAGATTTGATAGTATTTGTCTTATTAGTACTTCATCCGTAGTAAAAACAATTTCTTCAGGAGAAAAATCATAAACAAAATTATGATTGGATGCGTATGTAGCCTTAATGTCAGAAACTAATTCAACACAAAGTTTGCCGATATCAACCTGCGAAAACGATGGTTTAGACTTGCCTGAATCTGCACGGTTTATTGCAATTACTTCATCAAGCATCCTTGTAAGAAAATCTATTGACTTGTTTATTTTCCTGAAATGAGCTTCCCTGTTATCATCTGAAAGTTTATTACCGAACATCTCCAGAATTTCTGCAGAAGTAAGTATAGTTGAAAGCGGTGTGCGAAATTCATGTGAAACCATTGAAACAAACTTAGATTTAGCCAGATTAAGTTCTTCTGATTTCACCAATGCATTTTTTATTTCGTCTTCGTATTTTTTCTTTTCCGTAATGTCGCGTCCGGATATTAGAATACTGCTGATTTTTCCGTCTTTTCCGAGCTCCGGCATAATGAGAAGTTCATACCAGTTACCGCTGCCAAGCCTATGCTCTGCTCTTTCGATTTTCCCGCTGCTTATTACATTTTCAAATACCTTATTCCAAAGATTATAAAAATCGAGAAGTTCATTATCTTGAATTTTCAAATCCATATTTAATCTTTTTATTGATAACCCTGCTATTCTGAGAAATGCAGGGTTTCCGTAAAGAAAATTTCCTGATGCATCAATTCTAAAGATGAGGTCTTCAGAATTTTCAGCTAATGTTCTAAATTTAAGCTCTGATTTTTGAACACTTACAGTGGCCTCTTTCACAAGATCTTCGAGATGATCTCTGTATTTCGCAAGCTTAATCTCATTATCGCGCCTCTCAGTAATATCCTGCCCCAGCGAGGCAATTCCTACAGCATTACCCTTTAGGTCGTATATAGTTGTGTTGTACCACTCACATAAAATAACTTTGCCGTCTTTAGTTACATTTTCATTAATCCCTGAAAGCTTTTTTTCTTCATTCAATATTGATTGGAAAACTTTTTTTATCACATCGTAATCCGACTCCTTTAACAACACTTCGCCGGATTTTCCGATAATCTCTTCTTGCTTCCACCCGAAAATTCTTTCTGCAGATTTATTCCAGCTAATTACATTAAAATGTGAATCAAACTCAATGGCCGCAAGCGGAGTATTATTAATATGCTGTGCCAGCTTCAATCTTGATTCTGCAAGCCCAGCTTCTGCTTTCTTTATATCAGAAATATCATGAAGACTTATAAATAATCTGTTATCATTAACCGCAAAAACAAATTCAATGTCTTTTTCTTCGGCGTATTTAGTTCTCAGCCTGAATTCCAGCGGACCGGGATTCTTTCCTGTTAAAGCAGCTTCGTTAATCGCATTATTCCACGACGACATAGCTAATTCCCGGTAAGACTTCTCCGGGAATACTTTTCCGAACCAATCGGTTAAGAGATGTATTTCTTCAAAGGAGTATCCCAATATTCTGGTGAAAGCCGGATTGACAAAACTTATTCTGTCTGATGAAAGTTCCCCAAAGACAATCGGAACCGGCATATTTTCAAATATCATTTTAAAACGAAGCTCACTCTCCCTTAAAGCATTTTCATTCTGAAGTTTTTCTGTGATATCTTTTATTACTGCCAGCACTACAAGATTTCCTGACCAGAGAGTAAGAGTTAAAGATACTTCTGTATGAATGGGGTTGCCTGTTTCAACATTTCTTAATATCCATTCAAAGACTTTAGAACCGTTTTTCTTTAGATATTCATAAATATCTTCAATGGAATGAATTTGATTACCGGTATCATAAGTAATATCTTTTATATTGTAGTCAGACAATCTATTATAATCCAATCCAAGCATCTTAGCCATTGTCGGATTTGCATCAATAATTTTTCCGCTGAAATCATTTAATATTATTCCGTTATACACATTGTCAAAAACAGATTTATATCTTGAAAAAGCCTCGTTTACCTTGGCCTTTTCTATCTCGTACTTAATAAGCATATCCTGAAGTCTTGCAGATTTATCAACGAGAAATTCACGGACTTTCTCAAGCGATTCAATTTTTTCTTTCAACTGCGGGTAATAGCTTTTTAGAGAAAAATCTTCTTCTATACCGATAAATCTTTCCCGCATCAGTGATACATCAATAATTTCTTCAGAAAGATTGTTCATAACACTCCCTGATAATTTTCCTTGAGACCGGACCCGGATTAGTTGCAATACAACAGTCCACTGCAGCATTTGCGGCTAATTTATCCAAATCATCGCTGCTCAGGAAAGTTACATCAGGCTTTCCTCCAAGCCCGATAGCTTCTCTTAATTCACCTAGCATTTCAATAAGGTTTTCAGGTGAATTTTTCTTGTTATCTTTACTTGTAACATTGCTTAAGGTATCATACTTTTCTGCAGCAAAAGGATAATTATGCCTGATAACCGAATCCAATAAATAGGCAGTACATTCTCCGTGCTTGATTCCTGCACGGCCACCAAGGCTGTGCGACAAAGCATGCGTAAGACCCAGACCGGAATTGGTAAATGCATATCCGGCAAGCATACTGGCAGTCATCATTTTATTTCTGGCAGAAATATTCTCAGGATTTTGATATGCTTCTTTCAGATTATTAAATGCAAGATGAAAAGCCTTTTCGGCATTCAAGTCGGTTATTGGAGACGATGCAGTTGAAACATATGCCTCTATTGAATGGCAGATTACATCATATCCGGATGCTGCCGTTATTTCCGGCTCGAGTGTAAGAGTGAGCAACGGATCAACAATGGCAACATCAGGAACAATTTTTTTGCTAATTATGCCGATTTTTCTCTTATCGGTTGTTTCGTTTATTATGGCAAACTGAGTAACTTCCGAAGCACTCCCGGCAGTAGTCGGAATACAAATCAGAGGCAGTCCGGGATTTCTTACCAAATCCACTCCGGCAAGATATTTCGGTTCTGTATTATTGGCACTGCATACTCCAATTGCCTTGGCTGCATCCATCACGCTTCCGCCTCCCAAAGCCAAAATCAAATCACAACGCTGTGTTTCAAGAAAATTCACGCCGTTTCTGATTTCATAATCTTTCGGATTCTCCGTTATGTCTGAAAATATTTCATACTTGAACCCGCTTTTCACCAGAATACTTTCCAACTGATTGGTCCACCCGGCTCTTATTATACCCGGATCAGTAATTAAAAGAATCCTTTCAGCCGCAAAACGTTTAAGATATTTATCCGCAGCATTCAATGCACCGTCGCCCATAAGAGTTTCGGGTATAAAATATTTCCGTAATGGTAGTGTTTCCATAATCATGCTAAATGATGTAGTATTATCGGAAAATTTAAGATCGATTTAATATACGCTTCATTATTGTTTTTGTACCCTTTATTACAATAAATGCTCCTTAATTCCATTTTCATGAACCGAGGATCAATAATAACGATTATAGGCTAAAAAAAGTGGTGAAATATGCAAACAGAAACTCCCGGAAAAAACCGGGGAATAGAAATAGTTGAAGTATTGGTAAAAAACAAGAACTTCATCATCGATATGAAGCATGTAAAGGAGATTGTTAACGTTTCAGGTGTATTGATGATACCTGGAACTGATCCTTCATTTGAAGGAATAATAAATATGAAGGGTATGATTATACCCGTTATCAATCTGGGAAGACGGATGGGCTACGAAAGCATAATTGCCGGAGAAAGCACAAGAATTCTTATATGCGAAATTCATAACGGACTTGTAGGCTATCTTGTTGATTCAATTATTGGTTTAAGAATTCTTTCAGAAATCAGGAAAGAAGAGAAAGTTCCTGAAAGTAAATTTGTAAAGACCTCCCTAAGATGCGACAAACAATACCTGGATTTACTTGATCTTGAAAAAATTGCAAAATTTAATTAATAAAAATAAGGACTAATAATATGAAACGGTTTTACAATCTTAAAATACAATCAAAAATTCTACTCGGATTTTCAATGGTGGCAATTATTACGGTTATACTTGCCGTTTATTCTTCTAATGCACTAAACGAACTTGAACAAAGGGATGCTGCTATGTACAACAATAATGTTGTTGCCATACAGCTTCTCGGATTAACAATGGAACAGATCGGCGAATTCAAAGTATCTTTCCGTAAACAACTTTTAGCACTCACACATTCAGACAGAGTGGCAGAAGTTTCAAAAAGGAAGGAAATAAGCAGTGAAATAACAAGATTATTAAAACAATACGAAGATAATATTTCAACGGAAGAAGAAAAAAAGCATTATGATACATTTGTTTCATCAAGACGAATTCTTCTGGAAGAAATAAATAACTTCGAGGAATTGATACTTTCTGACAGAATTGAGGAAGCCAGGATTATTCTTGAGTCAACATTTGCAGTTAAAGAAACTAATTATTCAAACAACATTTCTGAACTAATAAAATATAATACACACGATGCGGAAAGAATTTCTAAAGAGAATGCAGAAACAGCTGCCGCAAAAATATCAACTAACTATTTACTCGGATTTGCAGCCGTAGCTTCTTCAATGGTAATCGGATATTTTCTGGCAGGCTTTATCTCCCGTCCGCTTAAAAGAACTGTTGAAGTCTTGAAAGAAATGTCTAAGGGACACCTAAATCAGCGACTGAATCTTTCATATTCAGATGAAACAGGAGTAATGGCTGCTTCCCTCGATTCATTTTCAGACACGCTCCAAAAAGCTGTAAACGAAATGAAAAGTCTTTCACAAGGTAAAATGGATACTTACCTGCAACCTTCTGATGAAAAAGACGAAATCGCACCTGCATTAAATATGATTGCCGAAACCCTTCGTAATCTGAAAGCCGAAACAGATGTTCTTGTTAAAGAATCACTAAACGGAAATCTCGCCATCAGAGGAAATTCAGAAAAATTCAGGGGTGGTTATTATGATATTATAAACGGATTTAATAACACATTGGAAGCAATTGCCGCTCCGGTTAAAGAGACCCAGAAAGTATTGGAAATCATGTCAACAGGCGACCTGACTATCCGTCTGGAAGGAAACTTCAAGGGTGAATTCGAAGAACTTCAGAAATATGTTAATAATTTAAGCGACTCTCTTAACCATCTCATCGGAGAAGTAATTCAGGCAGTTGAAGCCGTGTCCAGTGCCAGCACTCAAATTTCTTCAAGTTCTGAAGAAATGGCAGCCGGTGCTCACGAACAAAGTTCACAAGTAAGCGAAGTAGCCAGTGCAATAGAAGAGATGACAAGAACAATAATGCAGACTGCCAGGAATTCTTCAAACGCCGCCGATCTTTCCAAGAATGCCAACGAACAAGCTGTAATCGGGAAGGCAAAAGTTGAAGAAAATAAAAAAGGCATAGACAGAATTATATACTCTGCTCAGACTACAGGAAGAATAATCTCATCCTTAGCCGGAAAAACTGACCAGATAGGCGAAATAACTCAGGTGATTGATGATATAGCAGACCAGACGAACCTTCTTGCACTTAATGCCGCAATTGAAGCCGCGCGTGCAGGTGAGCAAGGCCGTGGATTTGCGGTGGTTGCTGACGAAGTAAGAAAACTTGCTGAAAGAACTACTAAAGCTACTAAAGAAATTGCTCAAACAATAAAAGCAATACAAATGGAAGCTAAGGAAGCTGACTCATCAATGATTGAAGCCGGAAAATCTGTTATGGAAGGGAAAAAACTTGTAGAAGAAACCGGTGATGCATTATCTGCAATTACTTCGAGTACAAGTAATGTAACGAATGAAATAATTCAGCTTGCCGCTGCAGGAGAAGAACAATCCTCAACTTCCGAACAAATAAGCAAGAGCGTTGAAATGATTAACACAGTAATTCAGGAATCTGCAAATGCAACACAGCAGATCGCAAATGCCTCGGAAGATTTAAATAGAATGACAGAAACACTAACTTCTCTTATTAATAAGTTCAAAGTGAACTCAGTTACCGGTATGATTAATAATGTACCCGGAAAGCGTAATTTACAACGCAGACTATCAGCATAAAACCTTTCCCCCTTCCTGTCTCGTTCCGGAAATAATTTCGGGACGAGACATTTTATTTATCATTATTTTTTTCCTAATGACAAATTTGGGTTGAATATACAGGTCAGGAAAAAGAACAAGCAGAAGCAGGAGCTTTCCTCGGAAAAGCATTTATGGTTGCATTTCTGCTCATTTTTCTAATCCTTGTAATTCAATTCAATTCACTTAGTCAGCCTTTCATAATAATGGCCGCAGTAACCATTTCTCTGATAGGTGTATTTCTCGGACTAATAGTATTCTCCATGCCGTTCGGAATCATTATGAGCGGAATAGGTGTAATAAGCCTTGCCGGAGTTGTAGTGAACAACAACATTGTACTTGTGGATTACATGAATATTCTGATCAAGAAAGATTACACGGTTAGAAATGCTGTTATCCAGGCAGGTATCCGCAGATTTCGTCCGGTTACTCTTACGGCAATTACCACAATATTAGGAATAATTCCGCTTACATTCGGATTCGGGTTCGATTTCTATTCTTTTTCATTTGAATTCGGAGGTGTTGAAGGAGAGTTCTGGAGACAAATGGGCGTTTCAATGATATTCGGACTTGCATTCGGAACTGTTCTTACTCTTGTAATAGTGCCGGTTATTATAACATCTTTGAATGACGCTCTTTCGAGAGTAAAAGTGATTATGTCAAAAAAAGCTTCTAATGATTTAGTGAAGCAATAAATAAAAACCTGCAGGGCAACTGACCCTCCCCTGCAGGTTTTATTTTTGGTTTCCACCCTGAATCCCCGCAAGTGCATTTTTTAGTATTTGAATATTGTTTAATGTCCAATCGATTTCAGTGGTATATAAACCCGGTTTCTTAGCTTCAAGAGCTTTAAATAGCTCAAGGCTCTCATTATAATAAGATGCAGCTTTATCGTATTCTTTATTCAGAAAACTTATCCATCCCAGATTGTTGAGATTAAGTGCTATCTTTTCAGAATAGTCCTTAGGTCCGTTTATTTTTCTGTAAACAGTCAATGAATTATTGTAATTGGCAACAGCTTCATTCTGCTTTCCGTTTCTGTTCTGTAAATCTGCAAGATTATAATACAAAGCCGCCAGTTTACGTTCAAACTCTTCAGGTTTAACCGCACACAACTCCTTCAGCACATTTAATTCTTCAAGATATGTTTCCTCTGCAACTTTATCCTTCCCGGTATTTTCTCTTAAAACAGCCAGATTATTAAGAACCATTGCCTTAAGAGGCTTATATTTTTCAGGTTCAGCCTGTGCCATCTGTCTAAACAATTCAAGACTTCTCAAATAAGACTGCTCGGCCTTATCATAATCTTTCCTGTTATTATATATCACTGCCAGGCAATTATAAATAGAAGCCTTGCTGCCGTGTTCATCACCTGCAAGAGCCATTGCTTTTTTTAACCAAATCTCCGCCTTATCGCTTAGTCTGTTTTTCTGCAGGAATGAAGCATATTCAAATACATTTCCGAAATGTGATGAATCAGCCTGCACAGCTTTTAAATAAAACTCATCGGCTTCGATAACTTTTTTTTCGGATGCAAATTGTCTTGCTGATACCAGTAATGAATCTATTGTTACTTTAGTCTCGGAAAAAGAAGAGTCAGAAGGAGTCTCAATTCCTGATACTGTGCCGGAAGCCAGCAGAATGATAAGTAAAAAAAATCTTCCGGACATATCACAGCTCCAATTACTAAAACAAATGGTATTTACCTTTAAGATAATTCAAAAACGCATTAAAGACAATAGTATTGCGTTTCTTTACCTGTTATAAATCTGCAGTTCGAGGAAATATTTATCCTGATGTTTCAATATTCTATTTTGATTTTTATATAATAAAAAAGTATTTTTGATTGGTTTATAAAACAATCAAAAGGCATTGATATGAAAAAAGGTATTTTCTTATTTCTTACTTTAGTTTTATTGATTACAACAGGCTATGCAGGCGAGCCTGAAAACATAAAACTGAAATCTTCACCGGAACTGGTTATGGGAGTTCTGGATAACGGATTAAAATATTATATACTGAAGAACAGCAAACCTGAGAAACGTGCCGAACTGCGGCTTGCAGTTAATGCAGGCTCTGTGCTTGAAGATGATGATCAGCAGGGACTTGCTCATTTCGTAGAACATATGGGATTTAACGGAACAAAGAATTTCCCGAAACAAGAACTTATTAATTATCTGGAATCAATTGGAATGAAATTCGGACCGGAAGTAAATGCATATACAAGTTTCGATGAAACAGTTTATATGCTTACAATTCCAACTGAAAATAAAGAAGCCTTTGAAAAAGGTTTTACTGTACTAAGCGATTGGGCCGCAAATATGAGTTTTGATCCGGAAGAGATTGATAAAGAAAGAGGGGTAATAATTGAGGAGTGGCGTTTGGGTAGAGGTCCTTTCGGAAGAATGCAGGATAAGCTTTTCCCGGTTTTGTTTAAGGATTCAAAGTATTCTGAAAGATTGCCTATCGGGAAAAAAGATATTCTTGAAAACTTCAAACACGAATCATTAATTAGTTTTTACAAAGAATGGTACAGACCTGATTTAATGTCTGTAATTGCCGTAGGCGATTTCGATGTAGATTCTGTAAAACAGCTCATCATTAAGAATTTCAACGAAATAAAAACTTCTTCGGGCAGGAAAAGAGAGGATTTCCTAATTCCTGAATTTTCCGAAACTCTGGTAAGTGCCGTAAGCGATAAAGAGAGTCCGGTTACATTGGTTCAGATATTTAATAAAAGACATTATGATTACATTCTTACTGAAAATAATTTCAGAAACTCTATTATTTCTCAGATTATCTCGAATGCAGTTACCGACAGACTTAATGAAATTTCCCAAAAACCAAATCCCGTAATAAGTTTTCCAAACAGCGGAAGTGTAACAATTTCAAGAGGCAAGCTTTTTTTAATAACACAGGCAGTTACTTCTGAAAGCGGACAAATACCGGGGGTAGAACAGCTTGTAAAAGAGCAGAAAAGAATTAAACTTTTTGGTCTTACGGATTCTGAAATTGAAAGACAAAAAGTTAAGATTGTTAATGATCTTGAGAACCAACTCAATGAAAAAGACCGAACAGAATCATCAGTAATTGTGGGTGAAATAACATCAAAAGCATTAAATAATGAACCATTTATAGGAATTGAAGCTAAATATGCACTCACAAAAACTTTGATTTCATCAATTTCCAATGATGAGATAAACAGTAGGGCAAAAGAATTATTTGCCGATCAGGACAGAGTTGTGGTAACAATGGGTATTGAAAAAGATAATTTAAAACTGCCTTCATCTGAAGAGATAAAAACTGTTATTTCCGCAATAGATGAAACTACGATTGAACCTTATTCAGAAAATGCTCTAAGCAAATCATTAATCGAGAAAGAAATAGCATCAGGGAAAATAACTGAAGAAAAGAAAATTGACGGTCATAATATTTTTGAAATAAAACTATCAAATGGTTCAAGAGTTATTGTATTACCAACTGATTTTAAGAACGATGAAATAGTTTTTAATTGTTATGCGAAAGGCGGCCAATCTGTTGCCCGGGATGATTCATATATCGCTTCCTTATTTACACCATATTATTTAGGGAACAGCGGAATAGGAAAGTTTAGTTCTACAGATTTAACTAAAATGCTTTCCGGGAAAAATGTAGAGCTTTCACCCTGGTTTAATGAATATAAACAAGGAATGAACGGAAAGTCGGATAAAAAGAGTCTGGAAACATTAATGCAGATGATTCATCTGTATTTCACCGAATTCAGAACAGATACAGCAGCGTATGATTCATTCATTCAAAGTATGAAAGTTTCTCTTGAGAATGCAGGACGTTTCCCTTCTCAGGCTTTCCGGGATACAATAAACTCTGTTATGGCAAAAGGCCATTTTCGGGCACAACCGATAACTGCCGAAAGGTTGTCGGAAATTTCTCTTGAAAAGATCAGAGAATTTTATAATTCACTTTTCAGCGAAGCTGATGATTTCACCTTCTTCTTTACCGGCAGCATAGATATGAATGAATTCAGGCCATTACTGGAAAAATACATTGCCTCTTTGCCTTTCTCGGAAAAAGTTCTGGGTGAAAAAGACAATAAAATTTCCGCACCGGAAACAGTTGTAAAAAAAGAAGTAGTAAAGGGAATTGATCCGCAAGGTCGAGTAGCGCTTATATTCAACGGCAAACTGGATTGGAGTTCTAAGGAATTATATAATCTGCAAACTCTTTCCGATTACCTCAATATCCGGTTGCTTGAAATTATACGGGAGGAGAAAAGCGGAACTTACGGTATATATTCATTTTACTCACAGGAAAAATTTCCTGAAAGCTCTTATCAGTTTCAGATAGGTTTCGGATGCGATCCTACACGGACAGATGAACTTACGGATTTAATATTCAGACAACTGGATTCACTAAAAAACACTCCTCCTGCTGAAAGTTATATACAAAAGTTAAAAGAACAGCAGAAAAAAACCCGAGAAATTCAGTTAAAACAAAATGAATCCTTACAGGGAATTCTGTTCTTCCTATATGAAAACAAATTACCGCTTGATGAAATTAATGGATATGATAATTGGATAAATGAATTAAAAGCAGGGGATATTCAAAATGCTGCAAAGACATACCTGAATAATAACAGATATGTACTTGTAACTTTGAAAAACGAACAAAAGTAAAATAAATTATCACATAAGATGAATCTGTTGGTTAGGAGAACTCTTCTTCTTACTCTAACCAACGGATTTATCCGTTTGATTGAGAAGACCGGCACAGATCTGAAGGAAGTTCCCGAACCCCTACTATCCATCCCCTCCCTCTCTCACAACTCCCAACAGATGAATCTGTTGGTTA
Organism: uncultured Melioribacteraceae bacterium; assembly: GCA_964584325.1. Lineage (GTDB taxonomy): Bacteria > Bacteroidota > Ignavibacteria > Ignavibacteriales > Melioribacteraceae > CAZOZP01. The sequence goes on along the minus strand of CAZOZP010000011.1, from coordinate 1,692 downwards.
AAAGAACTCTTCTCTATTCATTCGATATAATTTTCTTTGTTGTTTTTGTTGATGGAATAAACTTGATATCTCTGGCAAATTCGACCTGAAAATCTGCGTCGGTTAAATTTGTGAGCAGTTTACCGCCTACATAGCAATTATCAAAAGTAACATCTTCTACCTTATGATCACCAAAAGGAATTGCGGCAAGAACAAGAGGTTTATCTGCATTTTCCCATTTAATATTTTTAAGATACACACCTTTAATACGTCCCGGCTCATTACTGCTCCCATACCTTTGTCCCTCTGTAACAATTAATTCAAGATTTTTAATTTCAATGTTCTCTTCAACCCTGATATCCTCAAACCGAATATTTCGCACATCCCCGGTATTATCGCAAACGATGCTGAATGCTGCGTGTCCACCAGTATGCCCTTGTCCCCGGGCGTAAAGGATATCACAATTTTTCACAACAACATTTTGAACCAGACCTTCAAGATTGAATCCCAAAGTTATTCCATCTGCGTGCGACCATCCAACCATAATACAATTTGTAACCGTAATGGAATCGGTTTTGTGTGCTGCGTCTGACGATTTGATTGAAATACAATCATCTCTTGTTCTCGTAAAACAGTCATCAATATAAAAATCGACACATGAAACCGGATTGATGCCGTCAGTGCTCCAGATTGTTTTATATGAAAATACTTTCACATTACGATATCCGCTATGATAACAATTTGTAAGAGTGTTTGTCCATCCTCTGCTGTTGTGGCGGATATTTATATCTTCAACTTTCAGGTTAACTGTATTGCTTATACTGATAATTCCGTGAAGAATACCACGACCCGATATTGTTACATTTTCAAGATTATCACCGCGCAGGTTTGCTTTTAAATATGCCCCTGGTGCAATATATAAGGTTTGGTTACTTTTTAGATTTATTTCCCCTTCATCATAAGTTCCGGGACCGAAGTATAGTACATTTTCATCCTCTTTTTCAGGCGGATTAACTTCCAGGGGATCTGCAAAAATCGCGAGATGAGGCAAGTCGTTTATTTCAATATATAGTTTTTGCGGACCGTTGATTGTAAAGCTAAGTTCTTTACCTTCAACCTTGGCAATAATTCCCCTGCTCTTGGGTCTTATAACAAAAGTATCAATAGCCGAAGATGCTGTAATTTTAATTGTCTGAGTTCCCGAACAGGAAAAGTTGGCTATATTCATATCTTCCATTCCGCCTGCTCCAACCCGCTCAGTCCAAATATCTTTACCATTTACTTTTACAGAGAAATCAGGACTGGTTACCAACCCTGCAGGTATAGGATAAGTTACAACCTTTGATTCTGAATCATTAATGCTATCCTGATTTCCGGATACGGCATTATTATCGGAATTATTAAACTGACCTTTGTTTGGTTGAAATAGAATAACAAATAACAGAGCGAGCACAATGCTGTTTATTAACATAAAAATCCTCCATGTGAAATTTCATTTAGAATAAATAAAACAACTTATTTATCGTAACTATTAATAATAGACAACTTTTTATAAAAATCAAATTGGAGGTTTGTCCGTTGGATTAGAAGTAATCTATTTCTTAAAAAGCCACTTCCCAACTTAAGCAATCTATATGGTACTATTAACATTTCGCACCTAAGGCGCTAATGCTTTCTCTCTTTTCAATTATTACTAAGATGCCGGTTTTCGGG
>CAZOZP010000010.1:0-62877 GCA_964584325.1 uncultured Melioribacteraceae bacterium | reverse complement strand
AATTTTGAGATTTATCAGACATATATCCACATATTTGGCGGAATATATCTCACTGGGTGAGACATATAACATAGTTAGCGGCAATGGTAGGAAGACCGCAACACTAATAAAAAACGAATAACAAAAAATAAATATCATTATGTCAAAACTTAATGTTGACCAGAAAACAATAATGTTACTTTTTTCGGATAAAAAATCTGACTTTCTTATCCCCGACTATCAAAGACCTTACGCTTGGGAAGAAGGTCAATGCCAAACTCTTTGGGACGACATTTTCACTTTCGCTTTTCCAGACAACAACAGCGACAAATTTGACAGCAATGAAGAATACTTTTTAGGTTCAATTGTAACTTTTGAAAATGACAGAAATAAAAAGGAAGTAATTGACGGACAGCAACGCTTAACAACTCTGATGCTGCTATTACGAGCTTTTTATGCAAAGTTTGGAAATATGCAAGACGAGAATTCTAAAAGCACACGTGAAAGAATTGCACAATGTTTGTGGAAAACAAATGAGTTTGGACAACCCAATCTGAACATACTAAAAATTGATTCAGAAGTAGCAACCGATAATGACAAAGAAGAGTTTTTAGAAATACTTAAAACTGGTATTGTAAACAAAGACCAAAAGAGTAACTACGCTAAAAACTATCGCTTTTTTCAAGAAAAGATAGATAACTTTTTAAGTGAATACCCGTCATATTTTGCATACTTGCCCGCAAGAATTTTAGGTAATTGTATTCTATTGCCAATTGAGGCAGAATCGCAAGACACCGCTTTGAGAATTTTCTCAACTTTAAATGATAGAGGCTTGCCACTGTCTGATGCAGACATATTCAAAGCACAATTTTATAAGCATTATTCAACAAAGAACCAAAAAGACAAATTCATTGAACAATGGAAAGACCTTGAAGAAATTACGGGTAGGATTTTCAAACCATTGAACGGAACACCAATGGATGAACTTTTTACAAGGTATATGTATTTTGTTCGTGCGAAACAAGGAATAAAATCAAGCACAACGGAAGCCTTACGTAAATTTTACGAAAAAGGTAAATACTCAATTCTAAAGCAAGATGAGACATTATCAAATCTTAAAATCCTTGTTGATTTTTGGCATGATGTGTATAACCAAAATCCTGAAAGATTTTCACCCAATATCCTAAGAAAACTTTTTATCCTCAATTCCGCACCAAATGGTATGTGGACATATTTTTTGTCAGTCTATTTTCTGCAAAACAAGAATGATAGCGGACAACTAGAGGAAAACAAATTAGACGAGTTTTTAAATAAAACAATCGCGTTTGTTTGGGCATTTGCATTTACTAATCCCGGTGTTAATGCTTTAAGAACGCCAGTTTATGCCGAAATGATAAATATCGTTACTGACAAAATAGTCAACTTTGATGAACATAAATTTGATGAACACTCATTAAGGACAGCTATAAATAATTTTGAATTTAAAAATGGCAGACCGATTACCAGGTCAATGTTAACTTGGTGGGCGTTTAAAGACGATAATCAAGAAATCCCAACACTCAATACAATTTTTGACATTGAACATATTTTTGCGAAAAAACGACAGGAAAACGACAAGTCACTAAGTAACACAAAATTCTTAGAGGCACTGGGCAACAAATCCTTACTTGAAGACAAAATAAATATTAGAGCTGCGGACTATAGATTTAGTGATAAAATCAAATATTACAAAGGTTTTACCAATGACAAAGGACAGCATAAAACAGGCTCAATTATTACTGAACTAATCAATTTGGCAGACACTAAAACCGACTTCACTGAGCAAGACATTATTGATAGAAGCGAAAGAATAGTGAATGAATTTATTGACTTTTTAAAACAGAAAAACTTAATAAAACAATGATAACCACAGCCGCAAACCGTTAAGCGTAATTCCCCCTACTAAAAATCCTTTTGGTTGACTTTTTCAGATAACGTCAAAAAGTCGTATCAGAGGCAAATAAAATGGGAAATATACGGATTAGTTAAATTGTTGAATATCAATTAAACAAGCTTGACGTTAGTCAGGATTAAAATATAAAAATGATAATGGAAAATGTTAATATGAAACCTGGAGATTGGATTTGTCCAAATTGCAATAAAGTAAATTTTGCAAGAAGAGAAAAATGCTTCGAGTGTGGAACATTTAAAACTGACAATATAGTAGAAATGAAATCAGGGGATTGGAAATGCCCTGATTGTAATGAAATTAATTTCGCAAGAAGAACATTGTGCTTTAAATGCAATGCCCCAAGACCTTCACAAGATAGAACTACCCAAAAACAAGGGGATTGGTTTTGTTCCAACTGTAATGAGTTGAATTTTGCGAGTAGAGAAACTTGTTATAAATGCAATCATCCAAAGGGTGAGCAAAACACAAATAACAAGATAGAAATTATTATAGGAGATATAACTAAACAAAATGTAGATGCTATTGTAAATGCTGCAAATAAAAGTCTATTAAGTGGCGGGGGTGTTGACGGAGCAATACATAATGCAGCAGGCTCTGAGTTATTAAATGAATGTAGAACTCTAAATGGTTGTGAAACAGGACAAGCAAAAATTACAAAAGGGTATAATTTACCTGCGAAATATGTTATTCATACAGTTGGTCCAATATGGAGCGGAGGTCAGAACAACGAAAATGTACAATTAGCAAATTGCTACAAAAATTCATTAAAACTTGCAGTTGAGAATAATATAACATCTATTGCATTTCCATCCATAAGTACAGGTGTTTATGGATTTCCAATTGAACAAGCGTCTCAGATTGCATTAAATGAAATTATTAATTTCCTAAAAAATGATTCATCTTTAAAAAACATAAGGATAATATGTTTTGGAAACAGACCCTTTGATATTTATAATGACAAGTACAATCAATTAATAAAACAATAAATAATGGCTGAAGTATTAAGTGTTTGGTTCAAATTATTGACTCTATTTGAACAAGCAAATCATTTAGTAAAAGAAGGGGATTGGTTTGAAGAAGATAAAAGAGAATTTTATGATTTAAAAGATACCTTTCTTGACATAGTTGTCAAACAAAATCCTGAAGAATTAAAAATTAACTTGTTATATGTTCCATATTTTAAATATAGCACCTTAACTAAAGATAAAGCCGGTGATTTAATGCGCTCTGATAATAGTAAAATGCCTTTTGAATATTATCTATCAAAGATTGAACCGTGTGAACTTGACATTGAAATACCTGAAAAAGCAACAATAGAATTGGAAATAATTTGTGAAAACAGACTGTTTTGTTTTCATATTCCTCTAAATAAAACTATGGAATGGAACTTAGATTACAAAACTCTATCTAAAAAGGTTTGGATTTCAGGTAAGGAATTTCATAGAAACCAAATGAAATCAATTAAATATGAAATTAGTGAATTAATAAAAATGATAGATAAAAAATACGCTTAACACGCAATAAAAAACATAGGGCGGAAAGTGCTGAATTTGAATGATATAACATTTAATAAACGGCTTGGTAACTTGATATGTAGGTGCTTTGAATTGCCCTACGTTTCTTATTGCAAACCGTTGTGCGTCAGTGTGTAAAGCCGACCCACAAATGGCACATTTGGTTTTTGCTGACACACGAGTCAACGCTCCAAAAACCAAAAGAGCCATTTTTGCCAACGCACGGAAAGACTATCAGAATTAAAAATGTAACTTTGTAGAACAAAAAATGATTATGACATATTACGAAAAAATAAGAGAATTAACTAAAACAGTTCCAGTAGCTTTAGTGGACTTTGGACTTCCACGTGACCCTGCAAGAACACCAACACAAGCATCGTCAAACTTCATTACCAATAAGGAGCAGGGAGATTGGGCAGAAAATTTGGTATTCAGGGCAATTAACGAAACCTCACAGAACTTTATCGCTGTAAAATATGGTAAGTCCAGTCGGGCTACGCCCTCCTTCCATTACCCCCTTGCTATGAAAGAAAAAACGGGAAAAATAATTGTCGTCGAAAGGTAATTATAATTGACATTGATCAGATGAGATTACTAAAGCTTGGAGTGGCTTTACAACCAAGCAATACACGAATCTTAAAGATTTGAAAAAAGATGTAAATTCCGCCGAAAATTGACCCGACTGATTGCAAAACAAAATCAAAATTCAGAAGTTTTCACTTCAAAATATTTGGAGGAAGGAGTGATAACAACGGAAGACTGGATAACGATAAGAAATCTAAAAGCAAAGAATTTACCGGTGCGATTCTACGAATAGGAGAAATGGTATTTTTCAATTGTTGATTTTGTTGGGAGTTTGTTCAATATTTTGAGTAAATGCCGCAAATTCAAGCATAAAAACAGTTCCTTTTCCCTTTGTACTTTCAACTGTAATATTTATATCGTTTAATTCGCAATACTTTTTAGCCAGAGCCAATCCCAATCCGTTTCCGTCATACTTTCTTGTGTAACCTTGTTCTTCCTGAGTGAATGGAGTAAACAAGTGAGGTAAATATTCATTCGATATTCCGATTCCGCTGTCAGCAATTGTTACTCTTAGAGTTCCGCTGTCAGTTCTTTCAAGAATGATTCGTATAAAACCGGCGTTAGTAAACTTTATTGAATTATTCAAAAGATTATCAAAAATTTGAGATGTTGTATATCTGTCTGCATAAACAAGCGGTTCATCAGAATTATTAATATATTCAAAATTCAGATTCCGGACTTGTGCAAGAATGGAATACTCCAGACTGATGGTCTCAAGAATTTCTTTACTTAAATTGAACAGTTTGAAATTGGTCTGAAATGTTCCTGTCTGAAGCTGAGACATATTCAAAATAAGATCTATTGTTCTTACAATTCTTTTCCCGGCGTTATCAATTATATTTATGGAGTTCGATAAATCACTGCTAAGTTTTCCTTCAAGATCTTCCTTGATTAATCCGAGAAAACTGAGTATAGAGTTAATTGGAGTTCGTATTTCATGAGAAACCTGCGCCAGGAATTCCGACTTTAATTCGTCTGACTTTTCAGCTTCTGCTCTTGCATTTCTTAATGCTATTTCCGTTAATGATTTGGATGTAATATCTTCGGTAAATCCTTCAATGAACTTTTCTGAACCGGGTTCATCAATAAGGATTGCGTTTAATCTGATAAAACATTCATTTTTATCCGGTTTCCTGATTTTAGTTTCAAATCCTACTATTTTTTTATTTTCTGTAATTTGTTTAAGTATATCGGCTCTGTCTAATGGACGAATAAAAGCCTGTGCATCTTTAAAAAGATTAATAATGCTCTCAAAACTTTCATATCCAAGCATTTTTATGAAAGCATAATTCGCCATTAATAGTTTTCCATCCAACGTGATTCTGAAAATCCCAAGTTCAGAATTTTCATAGACACTGCGGTATTTCTGTTCACTTATTTTGAGCTCCCGTTTTGCCTTGTTTATTCTTATAATGCTTAACCCAAGAATAATCACGATAATTGAAAGTATTAAAATGGTTCCTAATGTAATCTGAATAAACTGCTTATTTTTTTCAAAGAAGCTCTCCGGGTGATTTATGATAATGCTGCCTTGAGGCAATTCTATCTCAGTAAGCTGCTTCTGACGAAGAACATTATAGTCGAACATATATTTTTGCGGAAGATTATATACTACCGGTATATCTTGAGCGTTTCTGCCTTTTAGAATTTCAATGGCAATTTTAACAGCTTCATTACCCATTGACGTGCCGTCTGTAAGGTAACCCCCTGCAATACCGTAACCTAAATGGAAATTCCAAAGTGCATAAACGGGTCTTTCTGAATTTTTTGATACATAGTATGCAAGGTCATCAAATTCCATCGTATTGCCGAGTGTATCTGTAAAGAAAACTGAAAGCAAGGGGATTTCCGTTTTTTCTAAACTTTTTAAATTATTAAAAAGTTCACCAAATGATGTTGAACTAATTACTCTGTATTTTAGATGAGGGAAATTGGCCTCCATAATATTCCGGAAACTCTTAATTACAATTTGTCCGGTAACGGTTATGTCAGCTATAAAGATAATTGTTTTAACATCAGGATGAATTTGTTCAATAAGCTTTATGTTCGTCATAATGTCAGCATCTTCACTAATACCCGTAATATTGGTTAATCCTCTCAGCATAGCCGGTTCAAAATTATTAATTCCGCAGAAAACAACAGGAATACCGGTAAAAATTCTCTCATTCCGGGATGTTAGAAAATCAAGAGCATCGTTGTCTGAACAAATAATAATGTCCGGTTTATTAGTAGAATACTTTTCTGTGTAGAGGTTTTCAAGAAGGTCAAGATAATCATTTTTGAATATACGTTTTGTATCCATGTATTCAACATAGAGATTATAGTTTAATCCGGATTGCCTGAAGCCGTTGCGGATAGACTGATTTATATCGTCTGTCCATTTGAATCCCTCATGGTAAGAATTCAGGATTAAAACAGACTTTTGTTTTTCCTGATTATAGATCAATCCTGTAACAGTTAATGCAATTATGAAACTTAATTTCAGTATTTTTCCCAAAGGCATTTTTATCTTTCTGCTAAGTGTTAGAACAATATACGAAATTTAAGAAAAATTATTATCATCAGACCTTTTGTAATGAAAAGAAAATTTAAATACTATAAAATATATAAACCGTTCCGAATGCTTACTCAGTTTACGGACAGTGAGGGGAGACCTACACTTTCAGATCTTAACTATTCATTTCCGGAAAATGTTTATTCTGCCGGCAGGCTGGATTATGATTCTGAAGGATTGTTGCTTTTGACAGATGATAATATGCTGAAGACAGCATTGCTTAATCCGAAATCGGGGCACGAAAAAGAGTATTTGGTTCAGGTAGAGGGAAATCCCCTGGATAAGGATTTCGAGAGAATAAGAAAGGGAATTGTTATTGAGGGGAAAATGACTTTGCCGGCCAAAATCAAAATAATTCCTGCACCGGATTTACCTCAGCGGATTCCTCCCGTGCGATTCAGGAAGACAGTTCCGGATACCTGGCTGTCGGTGATTTTAACAGAAGGCCGCAACAGAGAAGTGAGAAAATTATGTGCTGCAGCCGGATTCCCGGTATTGAGACTGGTACGTATAAGAATAATTGAAATACGTCTTGAAAATATGCAGCCGGGCGATGTAAAAGAGTTAAATTCAGCTGAAATCAGAAGCCTTAAATATTGCAATTTAACCGGAGGTTAAGTATATTTTGCTTTGCTAAAAAAACATTATTAACAGGAGGTCCATAAAATGGCAATTAAAGTAGGTATTAACGGTTTCGGTAGAATCGGAAGACTGGTATTCAGCGCAATAGCAGGTAAAGATTTACTCGGAAAAGAAATTGATGTTGTTGCTGTAGTTGATATCAGCACAGATGCAAAATATTTTGCTTATCAGCTCAAATATGATTCAGTTCACGGAAAATTCAACGGTACACTTGCTACCGAAAAAAGCAGTCCTGAACTTGCTGAAGATGACATCCTTGTAGTTAACGGAAATAAGATTAAGTGTGTTATGGCTACAAGAGAACCTGCTCAGCTTCCTTGGAAAGAATTAGGTGTTGATTATGTAATCGAATCAACCGGTTTATTCACTGATTCTGAAAAAGCTAAAGGCCACATAGCCGCAGGCGCAAAGAAAGTTATAATTTCAGCTCCGGGTAAAGGCGATGTAAAAACTATAGTAATGGGTGTTAACGACCAGGAATATGATGCCGCTCAGCATGATATTATTTCAAACGCATCCTGCACAACTAACTGTCTTGCTCCTGTTGTTTATGTATTAATGAAAGAAGGAATAGGAATTGAAACAGGTCTTATGACTACAATCCATTCTTATACAGCCACACAGAAAACAGTTGACGGTCCTTCAAAGAAAGACTGGAGAGGCGGACGCGCTGCAGCTATAAACATTATTCCTTCAACAACCGGTGCTGCTAAAGCTGTTGGCGAAGTACTTCCTGCAACAAAAGGCAAACTCACAGGAATGTCTTTCAGAGTTCCTACTGCTAACGTTTCTGTTGTTGACTTAACTTTCAGAGCTGCAAAGGATACTTCAATTGAAGAAATTAATGCACTTCTTAAGAATGCATCTGAAACCTATTTGAACGGAATTCTCGGATTCAGTGATGAAGAAGTTGTTTCTACTGATTTCATTCACGATCAGAGATCATCAATCTATGATTCACTTGCTACTTTACAGAACAACCTTAAAGGCGAAAAGAGATTCTTTAAGATCGTTTCCTGGTATGATAACGAATGGGGTTATTCAAACCGCGTTGTAGATCTTCTTATGAAAGTTGCAAAATAAATAAGAGTGTTATTTGAATTACCGGACGCATATTTCAACATTGAATTATGCGTCTTTTTTTTATAAAAAATTGTGAGGTAGAAATGAATAAACTGTCAATTGATAAAGTTGAATTGAAAGGGAAAAGAGTTCTCGTGCGTGTGGATTTCAATGTACCGCTCGATGAAAATCTCCAAATAACTGATGATATCAGAATTACATCTGCATTGCCGACAATCAAAAAAATTATTTCCGAAGGCGGAAAAGCTGTACTAATGTCGCATCTCGGTCGTCCGAAAGGCGCTCCTAATGCAAAGTATTCCCTAAAACCTACTGCCGTAAGATTAAGCGAACTTCTCGGAAAGGAAGTTAAATTTGCACCTGATTGTATTGGTGATGAAGTTAAAGCTATTGTTGATTCTATGCAGGAAGGCGATGTGGTAATTCTTGAAAACCTGCGTTTCTATGCACAGGAAGAAAAAAATGATGCTGAATTCTCTGCAAAACTTGCTGCATTCGGAGATGTTTACATTAATGATGCTTTTGGTTCTGCTCATAGAGCTCACGCATCTACTGAAGGTGTTACTAAATATATTAAGACCAGTGCTTCCGGCTACCTTATGCAGAAAGAACTGGACTACTTAGGTAAAGCGGTTGCTGAACCTCAGAGACCATTCGTTGCAATCTTAGGCGGTGCCAAGATATCAGGTAAAATTGATGTGATTGAAAACCTGCTTCCTAAAGTAGATACTTTAATAGTTGGAGGCGGAATGGCTTTTACATTCTATAAAGCAATGGGTAAAGAAATAGGTAAATCTCTTCTTGAAGAAGATAAAATTGAAATGGCAAAAGCCATACTTGAAAAAGCAAAAAGTTCAAAAGTTAATTTCCTGCTTCCGGTTGATATGGTTGTTGCGGGTGAATTTGCCGCTGAAGCTGCTTCGGAAGTAGTTAGCGTTGATGCAATTCCTGCAGATAAGATGGGATTGGATATCGGACCTGCTACAGTCAGTTTATTTAAAGAGGCTGTTCTCTCAAGTAAAACAGTTGTTTGGAACGGACCAATGGGCGTTTTTGAATTCGATAAATTTGCCGTAGGTACTTTTGCCATTGCTGAGGCTTTGGCTGCGGCTACAGAGAATGGTGCGGTTACTATTGTCGGAGGCGGAGATTCTGCCGCGGCAATTAAGAAAGCCGGATTGGATGAAAAAGTATCACACGTTTCAACAGGAGGCGGTGCGTCTTTAGAATTTCTGGAAGGCAAGATACTCCCCGGAGTTGATGCTCTTAATAATGCATAATATTAAATAGTACTTTGAACTGCCGGTTAATGCCGGCAGTTTTGTTTTTTACCAAAACATATCACATTTTCCTTTCTTTTATTTTAATTCATAAAGCAGTAAATTTGGGTAACAAAAAAATCAGGTTATATATGGGAATGGATTACAGGGATTATAACTATTCTTCAGGAGGAAGCCGCTTCAGTATGTTTCCGCCTGTTATTAAATCTCTTTTAATTATAAATGCAGTTATTTTCTTCTTAAACATGATTGCAGATAATATAAGCATCGGGGGCGATTCTTTAGGCAATTATATTGTTTTGAATTTCGGACTTTTACCTTATGATTCGAGCTGGTTTAAAATTTGGCAGTTGATTACTTATCAGTTCCTTCACGATACTTCCGGTTTTGGTCATATTTTCTGGAATATGTTTCTGCTTTGGATGTTCGGGGCGGAAGTAGAGAATATGTGGGGTTCCAAAAAATTTCTTATCTATTACCTTACTTGCGGTGTAGGTGCGGGAATTACTCAACTAGTATTCTCGAGCAGTACCACAATTGGCGCTTCAGGATCCATATACGGAATAATGGTTGCATTTGCGATGATGTTCCCGAATCGGCTCATCTATGTTTATTTTCTGATTCCTGTTAGGGCGAAGTTTTTAATTTTAGGACTCGTTGTTGTTGAATTTTTTGCTCTCGGCAGACCAAGTCTGGTTGCTCATCTTGCGCATATAGGCGGGGCGGTAACGGGATTTGTTATGATGCTGATGAACTATTCGAATATTGCAGGTGTTGGTAATATTTTCAAACAGTCTCGCCCCGGAGGTAATCCGTTTAATAAAAAAGAAACGTTTAATTTCAGAAAACCTTTCGGTAATCCGGATAAATCAAAAGATGTAACTGAAGCGAAATTTTACGATATCTCAGACAGCAATACACCTGATTCGGATGAAATAACGCAGGAAGATATAGACAGAATTCTTGATAAAATCAGCCAGTCCGGGTACCAGAATCTATCCGAGAAAGAGAAAAAGATTCTGTTCGAAGCAAGCAAGAGGAAATAGTGAAAAAACTAATTGTATTATTTCTGATTCTTATATTTTCTGCATGCAGTTCTGAAAGCGAAACTCGGGAAAGAGTTAAGAAGGTATTTGTTGAGGAGTTGATTCTCAGAGAAAAATACAAAGACAACCGAAAAGAATACCATGCCCAATTAGAAAATCTTTATAAGAAGTATTCGTTTTCCGAGCAGGAATACAGGCAGGAAATCTACACCATGTCGCAGGATTATTTCATTTGGGAAAGGTTTTTCGACGATGCGGCAACTTATATGACCGAACTTCGCGAGAAAGAACAAAAAAAAGAACAGAAGCAACAAGCGGAAAGGGAAAAGGAAATCCGCTTCCGGCAATAGATTTAATTAAGCAGTTCTATTTTTTAGAATCTCTATTCTTTGCTTTACCATTTGCGGATTAGGAGACCCGGCAGTTTTTTTTCGTCCGAGTGCGGTTCTGATTCTGAAGCACTCCAATGCTGATTCATCAAATATTGAATTGATTTCCCTCAGGTCGGATAAAGTAATGCAATCGAACTTTCCTGTACGCGATTCAGCAAGTTTAACAATTATTCCGACAGTTTCATGAGCTTCACGGAAAGGCATTCCTTTGCTTACCAGCCAGTCGGCCATATCGGTTGCAAGTGAAAAATCATAATCCAGTTCGTCAATGAATCTGCCTTTATTAACTGTCATAGTTGCAAGCATTCCCTGCATAATACTCAGAGAATCTTTCAGAGTGCGGAAGGTATCGAAGGCAGGTTCTTTGTCTTCCTGCATATCCCGGTTGTAGCTCATAGGTAATCCCTTCATAGTAACAGCAAGACTGATATAGTTACCGTAAACTCTGCCTGATTTACCTCTGATTAACTCGGCCATATCCGGATTCTTTTTTTGAGGCATTAGTGAAGAACCGGTTGTAAATTTATCTCCGAGTCTGATAAAGCGCCATTCACTGCCCGACCAAAGAATCAGTTCTTCAGATAAACGGCTTAAGTGCATCATACAGAGCAGAGAAGAGTGAAGAAAATCAAGAACAAAGTCACGGTCAGCAACTGTATCGAGAGCGTTTTCTGTGTATGTGCCAAAGCCTAGCAAAGATGCAGTCATTTGTCTGTCTAAAGGAAGTGTTGATCCTGCCATTGCACCTGCGCCCAGGGGCGATTGAAAGTTGCTGCAGTTTGCTGAAAATCTTTGTAAATCTCTTTCGAGCATTTCATAGTAAGCAAGCAAGTGAAAAGCAAATGAAACAGGCTGAGCTCTTTGAAGATGTGTAAATCCGGGCATAATTGTTTCAGTATGACTATCTGCTATGGAAAGTACAAGCATCTGAAGAGTTTTGATTGATTCAGACAGACTTTCAGAGGCCTTTTTAATCCAGAGTTTAAAGCTTGAAGCAACAAGATCGTTACGGCTTCTTCCCGAATGAAGTCTGCCGGCATCAGTCCCGATTTTTTCAAATAGTCTGGATTCTATTGCCGAATGTACATCCTCAAAGTCATCCTGCCCCGGTTTCCAAGCTCCCGATTTCCATTCTCCAAGAATGGCGGCAAGTCCGGCTTTAATATTCGCAGCTTCATCTACCGAAATAATTCCGGTTTTTGCAAGCATCTCCGCGTGAGCACTGCTTACTTTAATGTCTTCTTCCATAAGCTCAAAATCAAATCTGAATGAAGAAGAAAATCTTAATGCTGCTTCATCTGTTTTTTCGCTGAACCTGCCGCCCCAAAGCATATTATTTCCCGCCTTTAATTTCTGAAATAACGTGACTTAATGTTTTATACTGGAGACCGTAAATATTTATGAAGCCTTCGGCATCATTGTGGTTAAATGTATCTTCGATTGTATAGGTTGCCAGTTTTTCGTTATAAAGGCTGTAGTCAGATTTTCTTGACTGTATAACGGCATTTCCCTTATATAGTTCAAGAGTGATTTCGCCGGTAACAGTTTCCTGAGTAGAATCAACAAAAGCCATAAGTGATCCGAACAGCGGGGTAAACCATAATCCGTCATAAATCATTGAAGCAATCTTTTCTGAAACACCTTGTTTGAATCTGAAAGTCTCTTTATCAAGAATAAGTTTTTCGAGTTCAAAATGGGCCTTATGCAGAAGAATTGCGCCGGGGGCTTCGTAAACTTCTCTGGATTTAATTCCTACAACACGATTTTCAATCATATCCATTCTTCCGATACCATGCTTTCCGCCAATCTTATTCAGAGTGTCAACAAGTGTAACTCCGTCTAAGACTTTACCGTTAACTGAAACCGGAATTCCTTTTTCAAAGCCGATTGTTACTTTTTCGGCTGTATCCGGAGCATTCTTCGGGTCAGTTGTAATTTGATATGCATTTGCAGGCGGAGGAACAGTTGGATCTTCCAGTACCCCGCATTCAATTGCAATACCCCAGAGATTTTCATCTATTGAATAAGGAGAATCTTTTGTTATTTTTATCGGAATATTGTTTGCAATAGCGTATTCAATTTCCTCCTCACGGCTCTTGAATTCCCAAATTCTGAGAGGAGCAAGAATTTTTAGTTCCGGTGCAAGAGACTTAAATCCAACTTCAAATCTCACCTGGTCATTTCCTTTACCTGTGCATCCGTGGGCTACGGTTGTAGCTCCTTCCTTCATTGCAACATCTACCATAAGCTTTGCCAGAAGCGGTCTTCCAATTGCTGTTGCAAGAGGATATTGAGATTCATAAAGTGCACCTGCCTTTAAGGCCTTAAAAGCATAGTTTTCTATGAATTCTTTTTTAAGGTCAACAATGTAAGACTTTACCGCTCCGGTTTTTTTCGCCTTTTCTTCCAGTCCTTCAAGCTCGGCCCCTTGTCCGAGATTTCCGGTAACTGTAACAATTTCGGCATCATATTTTTCATTGATCCACTTCACCATCACGGAAGTATCCAAACCTCCTGAATAGGCTACAACAATTTTTTCTTTCATTTTATATCTCCTGAGATTAATTAAAACTTATTCGGATTTCTTGATATCATTGTTTTAATAAGATGTATAATGTTATCAATGTTTTTATGTGTATTTGGAATTACAATAACAGTATCATCGCCTGCTACGGTTCCGATTATTTCTTCACGGTTAAGTCGGTCTATGTAATGGGCAACACCGTTTGCTCTTCCGGCAAGTGTGCGAAGTACAACCATAGATTCGTTATGTTCTACATTTAGAATTTCGAAGCCGATAAGCTTTGATATCTGTTTGCCCGACTCGCTGGAATTAAGTACATATCTCACTCCGTTGTCAGTAAAAGAGCGAACAACCCCAAGTTCGGCAAAATCGCGGCTCAATGTAGCCTGGGTTACGTTTATTCCTTCCGATTTAAGAATTTTCCCGAGTACTTCCTGAGAATTGATGGAACGGTTGTTCAGAATTTCTTTGATTAGGATTTGTCTTTTTAGTTTTGCCGACATTATTTTACCTCTTTAACTTCTTCAGTTTTTAATTCTGCGATTAAATTCTCTGTGGAGAATACTTCGTAAAGTTTCTCACAAAATGTTTTTATTTCCTTTTCTCTGAGCAAATAGGGAGGAAGTATTCTAATCACCGAGTCTCCGCTTGTACCTGAAATAACAAAATGTTTCAGTAAGGCAGCCGAAGTTTTCTTAGCACTGTATTCGGGATTAAGTTCAATTCCGATCATCAATCCTTTTCCTCTTATTTCCTTGATTTGCGGAAGATGAAGAGATTCAATGCTTTCAATTATTTTTTCGCCGGCAAATGAAATAAATCCGAGTACGGTTTGTGAAAGCAGACTTATTACTTCGATAGCTGCCGAAATTGCTACGGGATTTCCGCCGAAAGTTGAACCATGGCAGCCGGCATAAACAGGAGCCGCTGTTTTTTCATTTAGAATCACTCCGCCGAGAGGGAATCCGTTTGCAATTCCCTTGGCAAAAGTAATCATATCCGGTTCTACATCTTCCCATTGATAGGCGAATAACCTACCCGTACGGCCGGTTCCGGTCTGAACTTCATCAAGTATTAATAAAAGTTCATGTCTGTCGCAGATTTCCCTTACTTTTTTCAAATATCCTTCGGAAGGAATTATTACTCCGTGTTCTCCCTGAATCGGTTCAAGCATAACAGCAATGGTATTCTCGTTAATTGAATGCTCTATTGCATCGGGATCATTAAACGGTACATAAGAAAATCCCGGTAAAATAGGCTTGAAGTCGGTCCACAGGGAATACTGCCCGGTGGCTGAAAGACTTCCCATTGTCCTGCCGTGGAATCCGCCTAAAGCGGTTATTATATGAAAACGTTCCTTGCCGTAAAGCCTTGCAAATTTAATTGCAGCTTCATTGGCTTCGGTTCCCGAGTTGCAGAAGAATACTTTTGATAAGCCTGTTGCATCGGTAAGCATTCCGGCAAGCTTTTCTTGTTTTTCGGATTTGAACAAATTAGACACATGCCAAAGCTTCTTTACTTGTTCTTCAACAGCTTTTGAGATGCGGGGGTGCGAGTGCCCAAAACCTGTTACAGCAATACCGCTCAGGAAATCAAAATATTCTCTTCCTTCTTTATCGTAGAGGTAAATCCCGTTTCCGTATTCAAATTCTACGTTGTGTCTGTTATAGTTTTGAAGTAATGAACTCATAATTCCTCTTTTTCAGCTTCTGTAGGAAGCGTTGATTTTAATGTAACCTTCGGTAAAATCGCAAGTCCACCAAGTTGTATCAGCATCTCCGTAATCTAAATCAACGGTAATTGTTACTTCCTTGCTGTCGAGCTTTTTCTTTGCTTCTTCTTCATCGAAACCGCTTTGGTAATTAGGTTGAAGGATATCCATATCACCGAATTTTACCGATACTTTGTCCGGATCAAACTCAATTCCGCTGTTTCCAACAGCCGAAATAATTCTTCCCCAATTTGCATCGTTTCCATAAACCGCTGTTTTTACAAGCGGTGAATTACAGATTGCTTTAGCCGCGAGATTAGCCTGGTGTAAATTCTTTGCGGATTTAACATTTACCGTAACAAGCTTTGAAGCTCCTTCTCCGTCTGAGGCTACTGATTTTGCCATAAGAATGCAGAGGTGGTCTAAAGCGTTTTTGAATGCCAGGTAATCTGAATTCTGTTCTTCCAGCTTAATTCCGGATGCTCCGTTAGCAAGAAGGATTACCATATCGTTAGTGCTTGTTTCTCCGTCAACAGAAATCCTGTTAAAAGAAAGATTGACTGATTCTGAGAGCATTCTTTGAAGCAGGTATTGTTCAATTATTGCATCTGTAGTAACAAATGCCAGCATCGTGGCCATATTCGGCATAATCATCCCTGAACCTTTGCAGATACATCCGATAGTAACTTCGCCTCCTGAAAGCTTTACCTTTGCGCCGAAGTTTTTCATGGTAATATCTGTAGTCATTATTGCCTCTGCAGCATCAATACCGCCGGTGTAGCTTAACTGAGGTATTACTGAATCGATTCCGGCAAGCATTTTATCCATCGGTAGTTTTTCACCGATTACCCCTGTTGAGCTTACTAAAACTTCAGACTGATTTATTCCGGTTTTTTGTGCGAGGTATGATTGAGTTTCAAGTGCATCGTTGTAACCCTGCTGACCGGTGCATGCATTGGCATTCCCGGAGTTTATGAGTATTGCCCTCACTTTACTTTTCTGATTAATCAGATATTGAGATAAAAGAATCGGAGCAGCTTTAACTTTGTTAAGAGTAAATGTTCCTGCTGCAGAACAAGGATAATCAGAAAAAATAAGAGCCATGTCTTTCTTTTTTTTCTTGATATTTGCGTGAATGCCGGCAGCTTTAAAGCCTTTAGGATCTGTTACAGAACCGTTTGTAATCATTTCGAACATAGCATTATCCTCAAAATTAATTATTTAGCGGGAGTATTCCCATAGACTCATCAAAACCGAAGAGTCCGTTCAAATTCTGCATTGCCTGTCCGGCAGCGCCCTTTATTAGATTATCAATACAGGAAGTAACAATAATTACTTTCCCGGATACATTTACATTTATATCGCAAAAATTTGTACCTGTTACCCATTTCAATTCAGGAGCAGTTTTCCTCAGCCTCACAAATTTTCTTGATGAATAAGCTGTTTCATATAAACCGTCAATTTCTTCCTGGTTTACTACATCTTTCATATGCACTGAAATTGTTGTATATATTCCTGCACTTACAGGAAGAAGATGGGGTGTAAATGAAAAAGGTCCGTTATATCCTGCTCGATTAAGCTCCTGATAGATCTCAGGCTGGTGTCTGTGTTTGTTAACATTGTAAGCCTGAGTGTTGCCGAACATCTCGGAAAACATCAGGTTTGCCTTCGGTGTTTTTCCTGCACCTGATGTACCTGAGTAGGATATTGCTGATACAGAAACAATTTCCGAGTGGAATTTTCTCATCAAAGGAATTAGTCCGAGTAAAACAGAAGTGGGATAACAACCCGGATTGGCAATCAACTCGCTGTTTAATGATGAATAATCTGTAAATTCATACAAACCGTATGTGCTTTTGTCAAGTAAATCCGGAGCAGAATGAACGAGTCCGTACCATTTTTCATAAACAGATCTATCTTTCAATCGGAAATCTCCGCCGAGATCAATTACTTTTTTATTTAGTGCTGCCAGCATAGGAAGATATTTCAAAGCCTCACCATGCGGAAGAGCAAGAAAATATAAGTCGTGAGAAAGATCAATATTATCAATCGATGAGATTATGGAATCTTCTACAATTCCGATAAGTTCAGGAAATATTTGAGACAGTGAACTACCGGCAGTAGAGTGTCCGTAAACTTTGTATGAACCGATTTTTGGGTGCATACTGCAATAATAAAGAAGATATTTTCCTGTATAACCTGTTCCGCCTAAAATTCCAACCGAAATCATATAAAAATCCTTTTAATATAATTAATATAAATGAGTATTATGTATTGTTATTCTAATGCCCCAAAAGGGGACGGAAAAGGCGAACTGATACCAGGTATGGCCTTATGGATAATGAATTGGGGGTAAACCCGAGCACGATATGTAAAAGAAATATTTTCATTATTCCTAAACTATGAATGAAAATACAATTTGTCAAGAATAAATATTTAAAAATATATCGATATAGAGGGATAATATGTAAAAAGATGTATATATATTGAATAGAGCATATTAATAAATGAATAAATAATTTGGAAAAGAGTGATGAAGCTATTAGTTTTGAAGGAAAAAAATATTATGACAGGCGAAACTTTTATTTTCAGGGATGAAAAATTCCTTGTAACACGGCTATTAGGAAGGGGGAAATCCGGTTATTCCTATTTGATTGAAAACACCGAAAGGCAATATGTATTAAAGAAAATTCATCATGAACCTTGCTTTTATTATAATTTCAAAGATAAGATGGGGCAAGAGCTAGAGTCCTATATCAGATTAAGTAAGACCGGAATCAATCTTCCAAAACTTTACCATTATGATGAATCAGAAGAGTATATCATAAAGGAATATATCCACGGAAGAAACTTAGCCCAGGTTATTGCAGAGGGCAGTATTGAAGAACAGCATTTGTCTGAGCTATTCCGGATAAGCAAAGTTCTAAAGAAAGAATGCATAAATATTGATTATTTCCCTACAAACTTTGTATTGGAGGGAGAAGATATTTATTATATTGATTATGAGTTTAACCCTTACACAGACGAATGGAGTTTTGAAAATTGGGGAATTTATTATTATGCTAATCCGCAGGGAATGAAGAAGTTTCTTGAAAACGGAGATCACGAAGCGATTAATCAGTCTGATTCAGGTATTCCGCATAAAGAAGGGTTTGAAGAATTAGTAGGTAATTGGATGAAAAAATTCGGGCGGCATTGAATACCGCCCGGTTAGGTTAAATTTTAAGAGATTCAGACTCTTTTCTGAAAAGGTCTTCATATTTGAGAATGAATTTTTCAAGTTCTTCTTCTGAGCTGAATTTCAGTGTATCAATAATTGATTTATCAAGTTCAATATCTTTATCCCAATAGAATGCACCAATTTTCAGTCTTTGCGTCATATAATCTGCAAGGTGCACAATAGATGCAAGAATCTGGTTATCTGCTGTTTTTGAAGGAGTATGGTGATATTGTACAGTATCGCACAACCCGATTGGCAGGTTCCATTTTTCAGCAAGGAATGTTCCTATCTCCTGATGATCATATCCGAGGCTGTTTACTTCAGCTTCAAGGAATTTCATTCCGCCTTCATTAACACTGTTAGTAATATCTATAAAACTTGAATGAAAATACTTGTGAATAACCGGTATGCCCAAATCGTGAAGCAGGCCGGCAATAAAAGCTTCTCCGCCGATTCTGTATCCAAGGTCTTCTGTAATTCTTTTTGCGGCATTTCCGGTAATAAGCGAATGCATCCAGAATTCTTTCTGATCAAGATATTTGTCAGTTTTGTTCTTAAAGGATTCCATAAGAGAAAGAGCAAGAACGATTTTTTTTATTTCCAGAAATCCAAGTACAAGGATTGCAAAATCTATTGTTGTAACTTTTCTTCTTAACCCGTACATAGGGGAATTTGCTATAGACAGAATTTTGGTTGCTATTGCCTGATCTCTTCCAATCATCTTGCCGAGTTTTGCACTATTTGTATTGGGATTATCCAGAAGGTCAGAAACTTCTTTCATAATCGCAGACATAGCAGGGAGATTATATACATTAGTTAAAACCAGTTTAGTTCTGTCCCGTTTTTCTTGTAATATTTTCTGTTCCATAATTAGAATAAAATCCCCGATTTGTTTAAAAAACTTTACTTATAAAATAGATTATTTATTTTAAGAATTCCACTAATCAATTTAATAAAACTAAAAAATTTACCCTATTATCGGAAATAAAAAAAAATTCTTCATATTTATTTATAATAAAAATTCATCATAACCGAATTATGTTATCTGACTACAATGAAATTTTTGGTTTCATTATCAATTTGTTTATATCAATTAAAATCTTGTTTGAGTTTTCAGCTTTTGCGATTGCAGTAATATATTCTATGGCAGAGCTGCTGAAGAATGAAGGAGGTTCTTCTATATCCTTAGCTGAAATATCGGATACCTGGTTAACTGCTTCAACAAGAATTCCCATATTTTCCTTTACACCGTCAAACTCAAATTCAAGAACAATAATGCGGGTTGATCTGGTAAATTCTGTAGGAGGCAAATTAAGAATGACTCTTATGTCAATAACAGGTATTACTTTTCCTCTGAGATTTATAACTCCTTTTACATGTTTTCCTGCATTCGGTACTCGTGTTATGGGAACAAGCCGGATTATTTCCACAATACGAAGAATATCAATACAGAATTCCTGTTCTGTCATCACGAAAGAAAGATATTTACCTTCAAGGTTAAGCAAGGCTTTAGAAACTGATTCTTTATCATCGTGACGCGATTTTTCGAGTAATTCAATGGCTTTAACCGATACATTTTCAATAAAATGCGATTTTGATGATTTAGCCTTTGCATCGCAGGCTCTTTCAGCAAATCTAAGATCAACGAAACTGTCAAGATTAATCAAATTACCTACACCCATTACATTGTGCATATACTTCTGAATTTTATCCAAATCTTCCTTGGTTGGATAAAGATTATCAGTTCGGATGCCTTTAGGTTCAGTAAGAACATTCTTTAGTAGCGGAACTTTAAGTCCGAGCGATTTTTGCGGATCGAGAAAGTCAACAGCGATTTCTGCAGCCATGGCAGGTTTTTGTGAAATAAACTTTCCTGCTTTAACCAGTAAGTCAGTTAGTTCATAAACGGCATCCGGAAATTTTTCTATAAGCTCTTCCTGAACAGTAACAACACAACAAGGATGATCTTCCCAAAGTTCGCTTGAAAGGAACTGCAGTTCAGCATTACCGGCGGCAATTGCTTTGGTTCCTAAAGGCTCAGCAACAAGATATCCGCTGCTGTCCTGATTTTCAGCAATAAATTCAGGCATCTTTACCGGAGGTACAACTTCGAATTCAACATCTACACCTTTTTGACCGGCATATCCCGGATTAAGTCCGATGCCTTTGAAAAACATATGTGCAAGCATATTATGAATCGAAAGTGTATGAGGTATATAGAAAGATTTTCCTTTAAAGAATTCTTTCAGACTATCCGGATTTTCTATTCCCTTTTTATTTTTAACGCCTATGCTTCCGTTCTTGTGAGCATTAAGAATAAGTTTGAGCGGTGCTCCGTAACTGTATAAATCCATAGCAATCGGAGCAAGTACGCAGGCTCCTTGTACTGAACCTGATTCAAGCGCTTCGGCTACCGGATTCCAGCTGGACATACATACAGTCTGCAGTTCAAAATGTTTTGGTTTAAATTCATTAGTGTCAATAAGGTATTTCAAAACACCAAGTACCAGGTGGTCAGTTATCTGGATATGAGCCATTTTCAGTTTTACTTTACCGTCAATCGTTGTTTCAATTGCCGGTCTGGGTTTATCTTCTGTGCGGATAATTTCTTTGAGACCAAGTGCTTCTTCAATTTTAACCGATAATTCCTGAGCATTAAAGGGCTTTGAAATAAAACTGCTTACACCTGCTTCTTCTGCCTTTGATACTTCCTTTTTCTCTCCGCGTCCGGTTGCCATAAGAAAAGGAATCTTTTTGTTTGAGTGATTTTTTCTAATCCACTCAAGCAACTCGAATCCGTCCATATTCGGCATATTCCAGTCAGAAATCACAAGCCCGATTGAATTATCACCGGTTAGCAGTTTAACGGCATCGTTTCCGTCAGAAGCCTCAATTATATTGGATAATCCGAGAGAATTCAGTACTTTCTTTTCCATCTGCCTCATAACAGGGGCATCTTCCACAAGCAGAATTTTTATTTCCGGATTTATTGGCATAGAAACCTTAAAATAGAAAAAATAATCAATTGCTATTATCGTTTGTAACGAAAAGAAATTTATACTAAAACGGAATTGTGATGAAAAAATGACAAAATTATTTCACAGTTAACTTATAATGAAATAATTCGATAATTGGATAAACAAAATTAGCCCGTTATGGATAACCAAACTGTAAAAGTCTTATTTGTAGATGACGAATCAAATGTCATCAACAGCCTGTCCAGTCTATTATTTGACCTTGGACCTGAATATGAATTTTTCTTTTGTAAAACGGCTTCAGAAGCAATAAGAATGCTTGTTGACAAAGAAATTGAGATGATATTCACTGACTTAAGAATGCCTGAAATAGACGGTGTAAGACTTCTTGATTTTGTAAGACAGAATTATCCCAAAGTAATAAGAGTGATTTTCTCTGAAAAGTCTGATTTGATGATGTATCAAGACGCTGTACAGATGGCACATCAGTTTCTTAAAAAGCCTTTTACCATCGAAAGTCTAAAAAAGGCATTGAGCAGAAAACTGGTTCTTCAGAAATATACTCAAAATGAGAGTTTAATTAGTCTGGTTAACGGTATAACCGAACTTCCCACTCTTCCGTCAATTTATATTGAGTTGGAATCGGAACTTGCACATCCGGATGTTTCCATGCATAGAATAGGACAAATTGTATCGCATGATTTATCCTTTACATCAAAAATTCTTCAGATTGTAAATTCTTCATTCTTTGGCTTGTCAAAACGAATAACGGACCCTCTGCAGGCAGTCAATTTTTTAGGTAGGAATGTTTTGAAATCTCTTGTGCTTTACCATAAGCTATATTCCAATTTTGCAGTATCGAGGGATGTTGAACTTTACTTTGAAGCAATGTGGATGCACAGTAATAAAGTAGGACGGTTTGCTGAAGAGATAATCTATAAAACAGTATCAGATGTGCAGATGATGGAAGAAGCTTATATTTCCGGACTTCTTCATGACATAGGGAAGGTTGCTTTGCTTAGCCTTCCTGAATATCCTGAAGAAGTATTCCGGCTTATGGATGAAAAGAATATAAGATATTCATTGGCAGAATATGAATTATTCGGAGTTTCGCATGCCGAAGTAGGAGCATACTTCCTGGCCTTATGGGGGTTACCTGAAAGTATTATTGAAGCTGTTTATTCTCATAAAAAGAATGAAAATCTGCAGTTCGATTACTTTAATGTTGCAAACGCAGTTTATATTGCCAATATTCTTGGTAATATCGAAAACTTTGACCTCATTAAACTCAAAGAAATGAGAATGAGCGGAATACCCAAAGAATGGCTGAAGTATATTGAAGAAATTTCGTGAGATACTTCAAAATTCAAAATAATATTCGAAAATAAAATGTATAAAAAAAAACAGGTGAGCGTAAAATGAGTGAAGTAAAATCCCAGAACACAAGCAATGACATACTTCAGCTTGTAGGCTTTAAGGTTGGTGATGAAGAATTTGCCGTTGATATACTTCAGGTGCAGGAAATAAACAAAATGATTGCAATTACGAAAATTCCAAATGCTCCGTATTTTGTGGAAGGAGTTGTAAACCTGAGGGGAAGGATAATTCCGGTTATAGATTTGCGTACAAGGCTGAAACTTGCAAAAAAAGAGCAAGACAGTAAAACCAGGATAATAGTTGTTGAACTCTCAGGAAAAACACTTGGATTTATTGTTGACGAAGTAAGCGAAGTAATCAGAATACCCAGAAGCATTACAGAACCGCCTCCGCAGCTTGTTTCCGGTATTGATGCCGAGTACATTACAGCAGTTGCTAAGCTGGAAGACAGACTGATTATCCTTATTGATTTGGATAAAGTACTTAAAACACAAGAGCTTGAACTTATCAAAGCATAAATTCCCCCTGAGATAATGCAGGCTGCCGGTATATACTAATTCATGACCAGCAGCCTGTTTTTTTTCCATTTCTTTTCAATTAAATCTCCTCTTTTTTATATTTGGGTTTAGTTTTTAATAATGTAGGTCAAAATGATCAGATTTCTTACCGCTGGAGAGTCCCACGGCAAAGGCCTTACGGCTGTAATTGAAGGATTTCCTTCCAACATTCCTGTTTCCGGGGAGTATATAAATATGCATCTTGCGCGCAGGCAGATGGGCTATGGCAGAGGTATGAGGATGAAAATTGAAACCGATACCGCAGAAATTCTCTCAGGTATAAGATTCGCAAAAACTATGGGGTCGCCAATCGCTCTGTTTATTAAAAACAAAGACTGGGAGAATTGGACAGAAATAATGTCGGCTGAGGAAACATCAGCAGATATTGAAAAAATTACTATTCCCCGACCTGGGCACGCCGACCTTACAGGTGCATCGAAATATAACTTGAACGACATTCGGAATTCGATAGACAGATCCAGTGCGAGAGAAACTGCGGCACGAGTTGCTGCTTGTGCAATAGCCAGGAAATTTCTTGAAGAGTTCGGGATATTTGTGGGTAGTTATGTTGAGAGTATTGGCGGTATCTATCCGGTTGAACCTTTTTCATCAAAACTTTTTTCAAATGAAGCAGGTGAATCATTTAATGCCTGGGAATTAGCTCAAACTGCAGATAAAAGCCAGGTTAGAGTTTTGGAAACCAGCCAGGAAGAAGAAATAATTGAAAAAATCAAGATTGCCAAGAAGAACGGAGATACCCTCGGGGGCACATTCTTTACCGTGGCAACAGGTATTCCTGCCGGTTTGGGCAGTTTTATACAATATGATACGAAAATTAATGCGGATATTGCGCAGACAATAATGTCAATAAATGCCGTGAAGGCAGTTGAAATAGGTACCGGATTTAATTCGTCAGATTGCTTTGGTTCCGAATCTCACGATGAAATTACTATTGCTGAGGGAAAACTAACAAGAAAAAGCAACAGAGCAGGGGGTATTGAAGGAGGAATTACAACCGGACTTCCGATTATTGTGAGAGCGGCAATGAAACCGATTGCCACACTTATGTCGCCCATTGGGACTGTTGATCTTTCTACTATGCAGGAAATTGAAGCCAGAAGGGAGAGAAGCGATTTTGTTGCCGTTCCGGCCTGTGCAGTTATTGCTGAAGGAATGCTTGCCTGGTCTATTGCCCGGTTCTTTTTGAAAAAGTTCGGAGGGGACTCTCTTGAAGAAACTAAAGATAATTACGAAACCTGGAAAGGGAAAAACGCATTAAGATTAGCAGATAATTTCAGGAAATAGAATGGCAGGAATAAAAAAGTTCGTATTTAATCCGTTTCGAATGAATACTTATGTGGTTTGGGATGAGCAGTCAAAATATGCGGCAGTTATTGATCCCGGAATGGAAACACCTAAAGAAAAAGAACAATTCAGTAAATTCATAAAAGAAAACGAACTTCTGCCGGTTATTCTGTTAAATACCCACTGTCATATAGATCATATTTTGGGAAATGCATTTGTAAAAGAAAAATATGATACCGAGTTTTCCTGCGGTGAAAAAGATGTTTTTCTTCTTGACCTTATGATTGGGGAAGCTTCAAGATTTGGTATAACTTTTAATGGATCGCCTCAGCCGGATACATTTTTAAGTGAAGATAGGGAAATTCTGGTTGGAAATATTACTATCACTCCTATTTTTACTCCAGGACACTCTCCCGGAGAATTTTGTTTTTATATAAAGGATGCCTCAGTTTGCTTTACAGGAGATGTTTTGTTTAATGAAGGGATAGGCCGAACTGATCTATGGCAAGGCAATTATTCTGATTTAAAGAAATCAATTCATTCTAAACTATTCAGCCTTCCGGAAGAGGTCACAGTTTATCCGGGGCATGGGGAATCGAGTACTATTGGTTGGGAAAAGAAGAATAATCCTTTTTTATAAAATCAGGTAAAAATTTTTACTCTTGAATGTTATTTAAGTATTTCGAATATAAAATGAATTTTAGAGAATTTTGCAATGATTAAAGTATGTAAATATATGATGATAGAGTACTTCTCTTCAAAAAATACTTGATTATACTTTTTGAACTGATTAATTTACAAGTTAAATTTAGGAGATTTTAGTGAAGAAAAAAATAAACCAGATATTATGCATCATCCTTTTCTTATTTATTACCGCATGCAGTTCCGTTCAGCAGATTGAGCAAAATGAAGTTTCAGATAATCAGGAAAATACAAATGTAGATCCTAATTCAGTAATTTTTAATGAATTATTGGAAGAAGCCCGCCAGAACTATCTTGAAGCTCAGAAAAACCAGAGACTCCATTTTACAAAAGATGCTATAGATTATTACGAAAAAGCGCTTTCGATAATAAATAAGTTAAGTTATTATCCGGGTGTGGAAGAAAACCTGGCCTTTTCTGAACTTGAAGATGCTATAGTTCAGGATTA
This sequence comes from uncultured Melioribacteraceae bacterium, assembly GCA_964584325.1. Lineage (GTDB taxonomy): Bacteria > Bacteroidota > Ignavibacteria > Ignavibacteriales > Melioribacteraceae > CAZOZP01. Next base: position 37,032 of record CAZOZP010000010.1, on the reverse strand, counting down.
TCAGAATTACACTGCCGATTTAGATTACATTCCTGAAAATGCTTCTTTTTACGCTATGGAAGAATGGCTGAACAACAATCTGCCGGATCTTCAGGAAGATGACGCCGATGACCTGGAAGAAGGAACGGTTACAGTGATTCAAGTAGGCGATTTCCCACTTGAAATAAATCAGCATGTTGAGCAGTATATTGAGTATTTTACCGGCAGGGGAAGGCATCATATGGAAAGGTGGCTTTCTCGTTCAGGTAAATACTTCCCGATGATGGCTGAAATATTTGCCAAGGAAAAAGTTCCTCAGCAGCTTGTATTTTTAAGTATGATTGAGAGCGGGTTAAATCCGAGAGCAAAATCCTGGGCACGCGCAGCGGGATTATGGCAGTTCATGAAAACCACAGGAAGTATGTATGATTTAAATGTAAATTTTTATGTTGATGATCGCCTTGATCCTGAAAAAGCTACATATGCAGCAGCAAGGCATTTAAGAGATCTTTATGTGAGTTTGGGAGATTGGTATCTCGCAATTGCTTCATATAATTGCGGTGAAGGAAGAGTGAAAAAATCTATGAGAGCAGCGGGTTCCAGCAGCTTCTGGAAAATCAGAAAATACCTTCCTAAGGAAACAAGAAACTATGTTCCGCAATATCTTGCAACCGCAATAATTGCCAGTCAGCCTGAAAAATTTGGATTTACTGATATTAAATATGAAACTGCAATAGAAACTAAGACCTATTTCATAAATGAGTCTTATGATTTGAGTGTACTGGCCCTTTGTGCAGGAACTGATCTTGCTATGATGCAGGAACTAAATCCGTCTCTTGCTCAAGATTGCACGCCCCCTAATTATCCGGGCGGATTCCCTTTGAAAGTTCCGGCAATAAGTTTTGATGCATTTGCCGAAAATGTAAAAACAGTACCTGAAGATGCTAAGCAGAATTATTTCGTACACAGTGTAAGGAAGGGAGAAACACTTCCTTCAATCTCAAAAAGATTCGGTGTAGATATAGTTCAGCTTGCAAGAATCAATAATCTTTCAAAACATTCCAGGCTTTATCCGGGTGTTACTCTCAGAATTCCGGTATCAAAAGAAATATCTTCTGATATTGTTGTTAACACTGATATGCTTCCAGCCGTTGATGAGCTCGAAAGTAAAACAGTATCAGATGCTCCTTATAAACTTGTGCTTTCTGAAACTGATGATTATCAAAAGTATATGAAAATCTATCAGGATTCAACGACAAATTATGAAGTTGTTGCTCCTGAGGGGACTTCAAAAGTTGAATATACTGTGAAGAAAGGGGATAAGCTTCTTACTATCGCTGAACTATTCGATACACGAATTGCAGATATAAGAAACTGGAATAACCTTCCTTATACTACTACAGTAAGAGTAGGGCAGAAACTTACTTTGTTTGTACCTGAAGAAAAAACTGAATATTATTCTCAAATGGATAATTACTCCGAACAGGAAAAATCAAAAATTACGGCAATGAATGATAATGATAGTGAAGAACCTCAATCAAATTGGGTTTATCACCGCATTCAAAGAAATGAGACTATTTCTTCAATTGCTCTAAAATACGGAGTATCCGTAAAAGAGATTAAAAACTGGAATAATCTGCGCTCCAACAGAATTCTCCGCGGAAAGAAATTGAAAATATTTACAGAGGGAGTCGAACAATCTGTAGCATCGAATTCAGGAAAATCAACTTATAAAGTTAAAAAAGGAGATACTTTAGGAAAAATTGCCAGAGAAATGGGTGTTTCGGTTACTGATTTAAGAAGGTTAAACAGTATAAACGGAAACAACATTAAATATGGTCAGGTTCTTCTTCTGAATAAAGGAGGAAAAGGTGATAATACAGCGCAGGTTTCTTCATCAAAGAAAAAGATGATTTCCTATGAAGTAAAGAGAGGTGAAACTTTATCTCAGATTGCAGAAAGATTTTCAGTTCGCACGCAAGATATCAGAAGATGGAATAAATTACCCAATAATAAAATAACTGCAGGTAAATCGCTTAAAATATATACATCGACAATTTCTGAAGATTATTATCTGGCTAAGGAATACGGCGGCGGAAACTCAGGGCAAGGCAGCCAAACTCCAACAAGATATGTTGTTAAATCAGGAGAGAGTTTATCTCATATAGCAACCAAGTACAATTTGAAGATAGCCGATATCATGGCCTGGAATAATATAAAAGACCAATCGAAAGTGCAGGCAGGACAAACTTTATCTCTTAATGGCCCAACTTCAGGGAATTCAGTTCGCTCGGCCAGGAAATCAGAACAGCTTGTTCATAAAGTTAAGAATGGTGAAGCTCTCACCAAAATAGCTCAGCAGTACAGAGTAAAAGTGTCTGACATAAAACAGTGGAATAATTTAAAAACTAATAAGATAAATGCGGGGCAGGAAATAGTAATTTTTAGATAATTATAAATAATTAGTGCCGTTAGGGGTGTCCTTATTGTTTGGACTGAGATCATACCCTTTGAACCTGATCCGGGTAATTCCGGCGTAGGGAAATGAGTGACAGCAATTATACGTCGCCGTTTCCGTAAGCGGCAAATCTAACACAAAATGGAGGATTTATGAAACGTGTAATTGCTTTTCTTATTTTTATTGGGACTATTAACTTTGCACAGGATATTAAAATAAACGGGAAAGTTGTCTGCAGTGAGACAGGTGCCGGACTTCCGCTTGTTAATATTCAGGTTAAAGGAACATCTAACGGTACAATTTCTGACGAAGCAGGATATTTTTCGCTTGGTAATATCAATTCAAAGGCTGCACTGATATTCAGTTATATCGGATATGCTAAAAGAGAGATTCCGGCTGTGTTTTTTCAAAAGCAGCAAACTGTTAAAATGAATCGGGAGATATTACAGAGTCAGACGGTTTATGTTGAAGGCAGTATAGCTGATGTAAATGAAGCAGGGGCATACAGCAGTTTAAGCAGGGAAGATATTAAAAAGAATTATATTATGCAGGATGTGCCGGAGTATTTAAGTTTCCTTCCTTCATCATCTTTTTTCTCGGAGACCGGCAGCGGTCTCGGCTATAATTATCTGAGTATAAGAGGATTTGATCAAAGAAGAATTTCAGTTGCGGTTAACGGTATTGTACAAAACGATCCGGAAGACCATAATGTATATTGGATTGATATGCCGGATATACTTGGTAATACTGAGCTGATTCAGGTTCAGAGGGGCGCCGGAAGCGGAATTACCGGTTATCCTTCAGTAGGAGGGGCACTTAATATTATCACAAAGTCCGTAACGGATAAACCACTAATCAAACTATCAGCTTCAGCTGGTTCTTTTAATACCAGGAAATATGCCGCAGAGTTGAGCAGCGGTATTATCAACGGGAAATATTCAGTTTATGCGAGACTTTCGCAGATTTTGAGTACCGGATATAAAGAACAAGGTTGGGTCGATTTAACATCATACTACTTATCTGCGGTAAGATTTGACGGCGATTTAACATCTCAGATTAATATTTACGGCGGACCAGTTGCTGACGGTCTTGCTTATACCGGAGTTCCTAAATTTGCCGTAAAAGATAAAAATCTTAGAAGAAATAATTATTCTTACTGGGAAGCAGAAAACGGAAAATTTACATATGCTGCAGAAAGACGTACCGATGAAACAGAAGAGTTTTCGCAGCCCCATTTCGAACTGTTAAATGAGTACAAGCTAACCAACGATATAACTCTGAATTCTGCTTTATTCTATATGATCGGAGAAGGTCATTTTGATTTTGACGGAAGTTGGGGTAATCTTTCATATTTCAGGATTACTCCAGAGAACGGCTTTTCTTCAATAACAGATCCGGAAGACTATATTTCGTCCGATTTAATTATTCGTGCCTATGTTAAAAACAAACAATGGGGATGGATACCGCGGCTTAGCCTAAAGTATGACGGCGGGAGAATTATTGCCGGAAGCGAATTTCGATTCCACCGGTCTTTGCATTGGGGAAATATTAACTATTCTTCTTTGCTGCCGGTTGAAATTTCAAAAGATTACCGTTATTATTCATATCGGGGCGGCAAAGATATTATTACTGCATTCATAAATAATTCTTATGATATGACCGAAAATATTAATATTACCGGAGAACTTCAGCTTGCTTATCACAAATATATGATATACGATGAAGATTATCTGAATAATGAATTTGAATTAGATGGATTATTTCTGAATCCGAAACTTTCTTTTGGCTGGAATTTCGATGAAAACGCTAATATTTATGCATCATTTGCTTCCGTGAAAAGAGAGCCGAGGCTTAAGAATTATTATGATGCGGCAGAATCAAGCGGAGGTGAAATGCCTTTGTTTCAGAAAAAAGAAAACGGTAATTATGATTTCTCATTACCGCTTGTTAAACCTGAAACTATGAATGATATTGAACTGGGGGTCAAATATTCAAAAGACGGTCTGGATTTTTCTCTTAATCTTTTTTACATGGTTTTCAGTGATGAAATAATTAAGAACGGAAAACTTGATCAATTCGGTCAACCGAAAACCGGGAATATGGATGGTACTTTGCACAGAGGTGCTGAACTTAGTCTGAAATATGAAATTTGGGATGATTTGAATTTGATCTCAAATCTGTCATACAGCAGGAATACAATCACAGACGGATACTATTTCTTTGAGGGCGAGACCGGAAGTGTGGAAAAACTTGATATGAAAAATAATACGATAGGCGGATTTCCCGAAGTTATTATAAATGCTATTCTGAGATATTCTTCCTCTAATATCAATATAGAACTTTACGGAAAGTATTTATCTGAAAGCTATTCTGATAATTTCGGAAAAAATCTAACCGAATACAGGAAAAAGTACCCCGGCATTACTTCCTATGATGATAACAGGGTTGATTCTTATTTTACGGTAGGCGCAGGATTCTCAGCAAGGCTTCCGCTATCAGGATACTTGCAGGGATTAAGATTTTACGGGAAAATTGATAACCTCCTTAATAAGCTTTACGCAGCTTTTGCTGTTGGAAAAGAGTTTTTTCCTGCTGCAGAAAGAAATTATATAATGGGGATTGACTTGGAATTATGAAAAAAAAATGTTTAATCATTGCAAACGGTGATTTCCCGGGGATAGACCCGATAAGATATTTTCAAAAGTCCGGTTTCTCAACAATTGTATGTGCCGACGGCGGGGTTAATGCCCTGCCGGACTGGAATCTTATTCCCGATTATATTATCGGAGATCTTGATTCAGCAGGTAAGGATGTTTTAGAATATTATTCTGATAAATCACAGATAATCAAGATCGAAAGACAGGATGATACTGATGTTGAAAAATGTCTTAAATATGTTATAGAACTTGGATTTACAGACTGTTTGATGACCGGTGTAACCGGAAACAGGCTGGATCATAGTTTTGCCAATATAGGTATTGGTATGAGGTTCTCCGCAAAGATTAACTTGTTTATACATCATAGAGACAGCATTATGTTTTTTTTATCGGATGTTTTTGAGTTTACTGCTGAGATAGGGGAATCTGTTTCAGTATTCGGTTTCGATGATAAAACATTGTTTACTTCAGAAGGCTTGAAGTACAAATTAGAAAATATTCCTCTTCAGTACGGTGTAAGAGAAAGTTCTTCGAATGAAGCAAGTGCAGAAAAGGTAAAGATTAATACTAATGGCGGCAGGGGAGCGTTGGTAAGATCAATTGAGGTTCTGAGGAAATATGGTAACTTTCCGGACTGTTGATATTTTCATAATTTTTCTGTTTTTTGCCGGCGTTATTGCTGCCGGTATATTATCCCTCCGTAAGGGAAAGGAAGAAGGTGAGAATTATTTTCTTAACGGACGCAAGCTTGGCTTAACTCTTTTTGTGCTTACAAATGTTTCAACCTGGTACGGAGGAGTTCTCGGGGTTGGTGAGTTCACATATAATTACGGAATACTTAGCTGGGTAACACAAGGGTTGCCTTATTATTTATTTGCAATAATTTTTGCGTTCTTTTTTGCCGGTAAAATCCGTTCGTCTGAAGTTATCAGCATACCGGATAAAATTCAGGCAGTTTACGGCAGGACAGCCGCTCTGGTTTCATCGGTATTAATATTCATTCTTGTTTCGCCAGCACCATATATGCTTATGACCGGGTATATAGTTTCGCTGATATTTCAGATTCCGGTCTGGACAGGTATGATGTTAACAGCCGTTGTGACAGCGGCATACATAATTGCGGGCGGTTATAAGGCAGATGTTTTTACTGATGTATTTGAATTTTTTGTGATGTTTGCCGGTTTTATCGTAATAGTTGTTGTATCATACAATATGTATGGCGGCTTTGATTATCTTCAGGCAAATCTTCCAGCAACTCATCTGGAATTCACGGGCGGAGCTTCGCCCGGATTTCTAATTGTGTGGTTTCTGATTGCTTTGTGGACGTTTGCTGACCCGGGATTTCATCAAAGATGCAGTGCGGCAAAATCTAAAGGAATTGCGGTAAAAGGGATTTTAGTATCAGTAGTGTTCTGGGCTTTGTTTGATTTTCTTACAACTTCAGCCGGATTATACGCAAGAGCTTCAATTCCTGATATAGATAATTCAGTTCTTTCTTATCCGCTCTATGCAGAAAAGATTTTAGCGCCCGGTTGGAAAGGAATATTTTATGCTGGGATGCTTGCTACAATTCTTTCAACATTGAATAGCTTTTTGTTTTTATCAGGAATGACTTACGGCAGAGATATTCTTGGAAGAATGAAAAACACTATGCACAATTCTGTAAAATACACAAGATATGGTATTATCATTTCCGTGGTGATATCATTCATTTTATCTGTAACAGTAGAATCTGTTGTTCAAATGTGGTACAGTATCGGTAATATTTGTATTCCGGGTATTATTCTGATGGTAGTGGGAGCATATTACGAAAAGTTAAAAATAAGCGGCAATAAAGCAGTTGCAGAACTTGTTACCGTAACCTCAGTAAGTCTTATTTGGCTTGTTCTACTGAACTTCAAACAGCTTCCTGAGGATTTGGTAATAATAGAACCTATGATTGCCGGCCTTTCGGCCGGAATAGTATTCAGGGGAATTGGAATTATTTTAGAGAGACGGTATTTCTAATAGTTTACATCGTCATCATCATCAAGGAAATAATCAGATTCATCTTCTTCATTATTGAATTCAGCAATAATATCATCATCTGTAGCGTCTTCAATAGATTTAGGCGGAGTTAATTTTTCTGATATTGTACCAAGTTTTGCTAAGGCAGCTTTTTTTGTAAGATCTTCAAATACCAGCAGTTCCTGCGATGAGTCTTCGTAACTCATCTCAATATCTTCAAAAGTCAGGTCATCCATAATTTCATCCATAACCTTTTTATTACCTCCAAGAACATACATGTGCATTTCGCCGTCTTCCATCCCGTAAGCCATCGTACAGGTCATCTTTCCCTTGTCCTTGAAGTAAACAAACGCAAATTTCATATAACCTCAAAAAAATTGTCCCGAAATGTGCGAAAAATCTAACTATTTGGCAAAAATATTTTAAGAAAAAAATCTCATAGCGTAATTAGTTACCGGCGCAGTAAACGAATCATATTCAATAATTTAGTTTAATAAAAAATCAATATGCATATAATGAAAAAAAATGCGATTTTTGCCTAAAGGAAAAATTGATTATGCTAATTGTTAAAAGCTCGCTTCTTTCATCAATAAATAAAATAGGACACGGATTCAGTACTAAAGTTGGCCTTGACCGCAAAGCTCCTTATTATTTCAATACATCAGAAAATGTAGGTGATTGCTTTGAGAATGTTTTGGAAAACAGAACGGCTTTTCTCAATACAATCGGAATTTCAGGCAACTCAGTTGCCTGGCAGGAGCAGATACACGGTGATACAATACGAATTGTTGAAGCTCCGGGGAAGCAGGGGCAAAGCGATGCAATGATTACATCAGCAAAAGGAATTGCTCTTGCGGTTTCCAGTGCAGACTGTGCGGCAGTGCTAATCTATGATTCAGGAAACGACGTAATTGCGGCAGTTCATTCCGGATGGAAAGGTACTGAACTAAGAATAACATTCAAAACATTGAATAAACTTAAAAGTGATTTCGGTTCAAGTCCAGAGAAATTATATGCCTTCGTTGCTCCTTGTATAAGCGGACAAAACTATGAAATTGGTGAAGAAGTTGCTTGCAGATTTAACGAAAAATATTTATTTCAAAATAACGGTAATATTTACCTGGATATAAAAAAAGCAAATTATGATATGATGCTCGAAGCCGGTCTTTCCGAAAACAAGATTGAAATTTCTACCCTGTGCAGTTTTTCCAACCATCAATTTCTTCACAGCTACAGAAGAGACGGAAAAAAATCAGGCCGAGCCTGGGGAGTAATATATTTAAAGTAATGGAAAATTTTAAGATATTTTTAGGCTATATTCTGATATGCCTTATCTGGGGTTCTACCTGGCTGGCCATTAAAATCGGACTTGAATCTTTTTCGCCTCTGTATTCAGCCGGCTTAAGATTTCTACTTTCCGGTGCAATTATCTGGGTGATTATGAAAATTAAAGGTATTAAGCTTCAGGTAGATGAATCCTCATTGAAACTTTATATATCTCTTGCACTTTTTTCCTTTTTGATGCCTTTTGGATTAGTGTATTGGGCTGAACAGCACATTTCGTCGGGACTAGCTTCAATTCTGTTCGGAGTTTTTCCGTTTATAGTTATTCTGTTTTCAGCTTTTATGATTCCCGGAAAAAAGGTGCCAACTTCACAGATAGTTGGAGTAGTGCTTGGATTTATCGGGCTGCTGATTATTTTTTCCGATGATATTAATGTTGGTTACTATGGTCTGTACGGAATGCTGGGAGTGGTAGCAGGTGCAGCTATGCAGGCTTATGTGGCAGTTCTTATAAAAAAAGAAGGGCAGCATCTGCATCCTCTGGCAATGAATATGCTGCCGGTTTTTCTTTCAGGCTTTTTCCTGTGTTTAGGCGGAGTCTTGTTCGAAGATATGAACACTCAAAAATATGATGCCTCGGGATTACTCTCTGTTTTATATCTTTCCGTGCTCGGTACAGTAATGGCATTTACAACTTATTATTGGCTTCTAAAGAGAATAAATTTAGTGTTGCTTTCAATAACGGCTTTTATTACACCCATAGTTGCTGTAATTCTTGGTGTAATTGTCTTGAGCGAAAAACTTTCACGAGAAGATATTATCGGAAGTTCTTTCGTGCTTATTGGGATATTATTCGCTAATTTTAGAGGTCTGAAAAATTATTATTTTTCTTTTGGTAACGGAAAATCTAATGCTTAATGTAATCAGAATTAAAAATATTTCTTTTTATGCATACCACGGAGCGCTAAAAGAAGAACAGAATATTGGCGGAATCTTTGAAGCTGATGTTGATATGTATTGTGATTTCAGTAAAGCCGCAGAGTTTGATGATTTGAAACTTACGGTTAATTATCACGATGTTTATAAGCACATTATAAAACTGGTTCATCAGAAAAAGTATCATCTGATTGAGTCTATAGTTACAGTAATAGCAGACGAGTTGATTGAAGCTTATCCCCGGATATCAAAAATTGCCGTAAGGGTAAGAAAACATAGTGTGCCCTTAGGCGGTGTTATAGATTATGTGGAAGCTGAAATAGTTAAGGATAGATTTGAATAAAGCTTTATTATCGTTAGGATCCAATATTGGAGAATCTATTCAGCATTTTTCTGAAACACTAAGAATTCTTGAAGAAAACGGATGCAGAGTGGATAGAATATCATCGGTTTATAGAACATCTCCGTATGGTGTTAAATCTCAGAATGATTTTTTTAACATGGCCGCAGGAGTTTTTACTGAAGCAGACGTATTCGAATTGCATCAACTTACGCTTAAAGCTGAAAAACTGCTGGGGAGAAAACCCTCTTATAATTGGGGTCCGAGAGAAATTGATATAGATATAGTTTTTTTTAACAGCTTAGTTATTAAAACAGACGATTTGATAATACCTCATAGAGATTACTTTAACAGAGATTTTGTTTTGGAACCTCTCATTGAGATTTATCCGGATTTAGCAGATCCGGTAAACGGAAAAAGTTTGGTAGAATTTCTTGCTGAAATAAAAGAAAAGACAATACTTGAAAAAATCGAATTTCATTATAAGCCGGAAGTAGAAAAAGAATGAGCAAAGAAATTAGATATATAGCTATTGAAGGTGTTCTCGGAGCGGGGAAGTCATCGTTGGCGAAAATGCTGGCTGCAAAATTAAATGCCAGGCTGATTGAAGAGGAATTCCGCGACAATCCTTTCCTTGAAAAATTCTATTCAAATCCTCAAAGATACGCTTTTCAGACTCAGATGTTTTTCCTGATAAACAGATTTAAACAGCAGCAGTTTCTTAACCAGGAAGATCTATTTACTGAGTTTATTGTTTCAGATTATTATTTTGAAAAAGACAGAATCTTTGCATTTCTTAATCTTAATCCGGAAGAAATGAAATTGTATGATTCTGTTTATCCTCTTCTGAAAAAGGAGCTGAGGAAACCGGATTTAGTAATTTATCTGCAATCGTCAACAGACCGTATTTTATTTAACATAAAAAAAAGAGGAAGAAAAACTGAAAGAGAAATTACCCGGAATTATATAAGGGAATTAAGCGAAGCCTATAATGATTTCTTTTTTAAGTTTAACGATACACCTCTTTTAATTGTAAATTCTACCGAGATTGATTTCGTGAGCCGCCATTCTGACTTTGAAGAATTATGTGAGCAGATTTTCAGGGAAGACAGAGGTTTCATCGAGTATTTTAATCCCGGAACCAGAGGTTAATTATGGGATATATTATTTTTGTATTTATATTTATGCTTCTTCTGTATTTAGGAATTAAGTTTTTGGCTTTTATTGCCAAAGCATCAAAATTTCTGAATGGAAATAACGGTATAAGAGAAGAAAAGAAAATACCCGGAATAAAGGACAAAGATATTGTTGATGCTTATTTTGAAGACATTCCGGAAAAAAAAGATGATGGAAAGGAATCGCGGTAAAAATGAAAAATTATGTATCCGATTTTATAAAAAATATAATAGAGCGATTTTATGCAGTTGAAGAAAACAAATCAGTTACGCTTCCGAAGCTGCGAAATGTACTGATAGTCCGCCAGCATAATCAATTCGGGGATATGCTTACTATGGTGCCATTACTCAGGGCAATTAAAGAAAAATATCCAAAAGTTAAAATAACATTAATTGCCGGTACCGCAAATCATTACGCAGTTTCAAAATGTAATTACATTGATAGCATAGTTGTTTTTAAGCAGAATAAAATATTTAATCCGTATTTTATGATGAAATTTGTCGGTGTACTGCGCGACAAATATGATTTATGCATAGTGCCGTCTGTTGTTTCAATGTCATTTACAAGCGGATTTTTAGCAAGACTTTCCAACAGTAAAACCCGGATTGGTCCGGCTTCGTTGAATGGCGAGAAGAATCCATACGCATTTCTTTTTGATAGAAGAATTGCATTAGATTGGAGAAAATATCCCGATGCCCATGTTTCAGATTTTTCTATGGATATTGTTAAGCCATTTAATATAAAGACAAGGTCATTTAAGTCAGAGATTAATTTTGACAAAGAAGATGTTCACGAGGCTAAGGAAATTATCAGGGAAATGGATTTACTTGAAGGCCAATTGCTGATTGGTCTTCATATAGGAGCAGGCAAGCCTCCTAACAGATGGTCACTGATGAAGTTTATAAACCTTGTTCAAAGACTTAATCAGAATTATAAGGCTTTATTTTATTTTACAGGGTCTTCTTCAGATAAACCGGAAATAGATTATATTAAAGAAAATTTAAATATTTCTGCAACATTTATTATTAATAAGAAAATACCGGTTATTGCGGCTTTAATCTCCAAAAGTGATTTATTTATCACAAACGATACGGGAATAATGCATGTTGCCGGTTCAACAGATACACCTCAAATCTCTATTTTCGGTCCCACTAATCCATTTAACTGGGCACCTGTCGGGCCGCAGAAATACTTTATACGTAAGTCAGAATTAATAGACGATATTTCAGTTGATGATGTTTACAGGCTTGCCGATATGCTTCTGGCCAAAAAAAATGAAAACCGCTGAAAAAAATATTGCAGTTCTGGATATTGGTTCCAACACATTTCATATGATTATTGCAGAAGTTTATGGCGACGGTAGTTTTAATATTATCAGCAGGGAACGAAAAACGTTCAGACTTCTTGAACAAAAGTCAGAGGATATAATCAGCGAGGTCAAAATCAATGACGGACTTAATATTTTAGCTTTCATGAAAAAAAGGGCAATGAGTTTTAATGCATCCTTATTTGCAGTTGCAACCCAGTCCTTAAGAAAAGCCGCAAATTCTGATGATTTCATTAAAAGAGCAGCAAACCGATTGGGTATATTTATCAGAATAATCAGTCCTGAAGAAGAAGCAGAATATACTTATAAAGGAGTTTCGGTCAATTCAGAAATCAGGAACAGGAAATGCATAATTTTCGATATAGGGGGCGGAAGCACCGAAATAATTAAATCAGATTCACCGGGAAATATAAAAACCTTAAGTCTTGAAACCGGAACGGTTTCTCTTTCAGCTATGTTCTTCCCTGATTATATAACTGACATAAAAACCCTAAGACAGGCCTCAGCATTTGTTTTGAGGATGCTGCAAGAAAAATCCTCTGCTTTTACCGGGCATAAGGATGAACTATTTATCGGTTCATCGGGGAATATGCTAAACATTCTTTCTGTGATAAGATCATTACATCAAAGCGCCACTTCTTATACTATATTTAAGAAAGATATTGATGGAATCTTCAATCTGTTGGAAACATTGGAAACTCCGGAAAAAAGGAAAAACATACCGGGTATCGATCCTGAGAGGGCAGATATCTTTCCGGCATCCGTTATAATTCTCTCAGTTCTTATGAAAAGATTTTCAGCTAAGAATATTCTGGTATCAGGAAATTCCCTGCGAGAAGGAATTCTTCTATCTATTATTGATAATTCTTTCGTCTGATGTCGGTTTTTTTTGATATTGAATTTGCAGTTGGTTATTTTCTATCACTAAAAATAATTGAGATTGTATATGCAGAAAATTACTATTTCCAACCTGAGCCAATATGTAGGTTCGGAAGTTACACTGTCAGGCTGGCTCTACAACAAAAGATCCAGCGGGAAAATTAAATTCCTGATTCTTCGTGATGGAACAGGATATGTTCAATGTGTAGTATTTAAGGGAAATGTTACACCCGAAATTTTTGAGGAAGCGGAACACCTCGCACAGGAATCATCATTTTCGGTAACCGGTACAGTTAAGGAAGACGGGAGACAGCCGGGAGTACTCGAAATTGATGTTAAATCCCTCGAAATTATCGGAAAATCAGTTGATTATCCAATTACTCCAAAAGAACACGGACCTGAATTTTTAATGGATAACCGTCATCTATGGGTGAGATCAAAAAGACAAGTGGCAATTCTGAAAATAAGACACAGAATAGTAAAAGCAATCCGTGATTTTTTTGATGAAAGGGGATTCACGCTATTTGATGCTCCTATTCTTACACCAAATGCCGCAGAAGGTACTTCAACTCTTTTCGATACAGATTATTTTGATTTAGGAAAAGCATATCTGACACAATCCGGGCAGCTTTATGCAGAAGCAGGAGCGTTAGCTTTAGGCAAAGTATATACTTTCGGCCCTACATTCCGTGCGGAAAAGTCAAAAACCAGAAGACATCTTACGGAGTTCTGGATGGTTGAACCTGAGGTAGCATTCAATGACCTTAATGATAATATGGATCTGGCGGAAGAGTTTATAGAATATATTGTTCAGTCTGTATTAAAAGACAGGGCAGAAGAATTAAAAATTCTGGAAAGAGATATAACAAAACTTGAGTCTGTTAAAAGACCATTCCCAAGAATTTCCTATGATGAAGCTGTGGAAATTTTAAGGAAAAAGGGATTACCGTTTGAATACGGCAACGACCTTGGCGGAACAGATGAAACAGTGATATCCGGGGAGTTTGACAGACCTGTTATGGTACATCGTTATCCGGCCGAAGTTAAAGCCTTTTATATGAAGCGGGATCCGGAAAATCCGAACCTGGCATTAGCTGTTGATGTGCTTGCTCCAGAAGGTTACGGAGAAATTATAGGCGGCAGCCAGAGAGAGGATAACTACGAAGTTCTATTAGACAGATTAAGAGAACATAAGCTGCCCGAAGAAGTGTTTGAGTGGTATCTTGATTTGCGTAAATATGGTACCGTTCCTCATGCCGGATTCGGATTAGGTGTGGAAAGAACCGTATCTTGGATTTGCGGATTGGAGCATGTTCGCGAAACAATTCCGTTTGCAAGAATGATTTATAGAAATACTCCATAAATACGAGGAAGAAAATGAAAAATATTTTTCAAATAACCGCTTTTCTGCTGTTTTTCGGAGTGCCGGTTATTGCAGGAAACATTTTGGCTCAGCAACAGGCCGCACCGGTGAGTGATTCGGTTACTGCAGTTGCAGATACAGCTTTGCAAAAGGCTGAGATTGCAGCTCCGGCTGAAGATGAACACAGCAAAATGCCCAACCCTCTGATAGTTGCTCCTTTTGTAATCCTATTAATAATGATTGCAACAGGACCGCTTTTTTATCACCATTTTTGGGAAAAAAATTATCCGGCCATAGCAATTTCTCTTGGGCTGATAACTGTTCTTTATTATGTATTTGCTCTTCACGATACTTATCATCTTTTCCATACATTGGTTGAGTATCTGTCGTTTATTGCTTTGTTGTCATCTCTGTTTGTAGCATCCGGGGGTATTCTTATTAAAATCTATAAAGAAACCACTCCAATGATGAATGTTATTTTACTGCTTATAGGTGCAGTTATTGCCAATGTTATTGGAACAACCGGTGCCTCGATGCTGCTTATCCGTCCTTTTATGAAACTTAATAAAGAAAGGATTAAACCTTACCATATTATATTTTTCATTTTTATTGTAAGTAATGTGGGCGGAGCATTAACGCCGATTGGTGATCCTCCGCTATTTCTGGGATTCCTGCGCGGTGTTAGTTTCTTCTGGTCGCTTTTTTATAATTTTGGAATGTGGTTTGTTGCACTAACAATTCTTCTGATAATATTTTATTTCTTAGACAAAAGGAACTATAATCCTGAATCAGCCGGGAAATCAAATTGTACGGGTAAAATCCATATCAGCGGTGCAAAAAACTTTATCTATCTTTTAATAATTCTTATTTCAGTTTTTCTTGATCCGAATATCATTCCCTGGGTACCCGATTTAGGTGCATTACTGCATATGCCTTTCGGAATAAGAGAAATAATAATGTTTACTGTTGTATTTGTTTCCTATAAAACTGCCGATAAAGAAATACTCCGCGCTAATGAGTTTGATTTCGAACCTATAAAAGAAGTTGCTTATCTGTTTATCGGAATCTTTGCAACCATGATTCCGGCTCTTCAGTTAATTGCATACGAAGCTAAGGTTTTCGGACAGATACTTACACCCGGAATATTTTACTGGACAACAGGATTACTTTCGGGAGTACTTGATAATGCACCAACCTATCTGAACTTCTTAAGTGCAGCTATGGGTAAGTATGCTTTGGATGTAAATAATGCACAAAATGTTAGGTGGTTCCAGGAAAATCATCCTGTTTATCTTGAAGCAATTTCAATAGCTGCTGTCTTTTTTGGGGCAATGACTTACATCGGCAACGGACCGAATTTTATGGTTAAATCAATTTGCGAACGTGCAGGAATCAAAATGCCAAGTTTCTTCGGTTATGTTACAAAATACTCAATACCGATT
Organism: uncultured Melioribacteraceae bacterium; assembly: GCA_964584325.1. Classification (GTDB taxonomy): domain Bacteria; phylum Bacteroidota; class Ignavibacteria; order Ignavibacteriales; family Melioribacteraceae; genus CAZOZP01. The sequence goes on along the minus strand of CAZOZP010000010.1, from coordinate 21,184 downwards.
CTGCTTCCTGTTCTTTTTGCAGTTTATATGATTTTCTTTTTCTGGGGAGAATAATATGTCGAAACTTGATAATTTAAAAAACAACAAACTTACCGGACTGGTTTACGGTAACAGGATTTTACTTCCGTTCCGTGCAGATATCTTAAAAGTTATTCTTGATGACGAAATAATTATGGATTTCAGTCAGGTATCCGAAAAAGCTGAATATATGAAACGAGATACTTTCACTGAATTATATCTTTTTGAATATGAAGATATATCCGAACAGATATCGGATTACGATTATATAAAAATGGTTGTTGCTGAAGATGGGAAGGATTTGTTCGATATAAGCAATCATAAGAAATTGCTTCTGAAAATATCATCAAATCATTCTTTTGAAATATCAGAACCTGATGATAATGTATTGTTTATCGACTGATGATACCAGTATATTCTGTTAAGGATGTTAGAGATGCCGATTCAAAGGCAATCGATGAAATCGGCATTGATCCGCTTGTTCTTATGGAAAATGCGGCGGTTAATATCTTTAACCTTTTGTCTGATATTATATTAAAATCAGGTAAAAATAAGAAAATCTGCATTGTATGCGGTAAGGGCAATAATGGCGGAGATGGGTTTGCCCTTGCCCGTCATTTTCTCAAAAATGGGTTTACGGTAAAGACAGTATCGCTTTTTGATGAAGATAAACTATCACACGAATCACTGAGAAACTTCCTTATACTGAAAAAAATGACGAGCTATTACAATAATTCATCTTTAAAAATTGGCACATATAAAGATGAGATTAAAGAAGCAGATTTTGTAATAGATGCAATTTTAGGAACAGGTACCAAAGGCAGTCTTTCGGAATTCCTCTGTTTGGTTATTGATGAAATCAACCGGGCGGAAGCAGTGAAAATATCAGTTGACATTCCATCCGGACTTGACGGAGATACAGGTTGTGCAGAGAATTATGTAAAGGCTGATTATACAATCACTTTGGCAGGATATAAAAAAGGACTCTTTATTAATGAAGGAGTTCTTGCTTGCGGTAAGATTATAAAAACCGATATAGGTATCGGTGATGAAATATTTAAGAATACCGGTACACGAATGTTTCTGATAGAGAAATCTGATTCAAAGAAATGTTTACCCGCAAGAATTAGAAATATGAACAAGTATTCTTCCGGCCCTGTTATGATTATTGCCGGAAGCGGAAGAATGCCGAAAGCAGCAGCCTTGTGTGCTAATTCAGCTATGCGGGCAGGATGCGGGAGCGTATTTCTGGCATTTCCTGCTTCACAGAAAAGCACAATTCTAAACATGCTGGATTCTGCAGTAGTTATTCCGTATGATGATTATGGAAAAGAAATCCTGACAGCAGAAAATCTTCACGAATTCAAGGGAATCATTAGCAAATGCAATACTCTGTTAATAGGTCCGGGTCTTGGGAGAGATGAGAATACTATAGAAGCTGTTATCCGAATAATTGAGGAAAATAAAAATAAAAGAATCATAATTGATGCCGATGCACTTTTTGCAGTTGCATCCTATGGTTTTGAGAATTTAGACTTAAGAAACTGTATTTTAACACCTCATATGGGCGAATTTATAAGACTGACAGGCAAAGAAGCTTTGGTTATTAAAAAAAGAATTTTTGAAACAGCTTCAGACTTTGCACAGAAATCAAAAGCAGTGTTGGTATTAAAAGGAGCTCCGACAATTATCGCCTCACCGGAAGGAAAAATCTTTGTTAATACAACCGGAAACAGCGGTTTGGCTAAATTCGGGAGCGGGGATGTCCTGGCCGGGATAATTGCAGGATTCTCAGGCAGTTCCGAAAATCTGCTTGATTCAGTAATATGCGGAGTATATCTTCACGGACTATGTGCCGATATTATGAAAAATGAACTTACAGAGTATGCTGTTTCCCCGGACGATTTAATAAAAAGTTTTTACAAAGCAATTCTGGAAATAAATGAATAAACTTATTAATCTTCTCATCAAAAATCCATTTTATGTAATTCAAATTACACTTGCAGCTTACTGGATCGCATTATTTATTGGAACAAGCCTGCCGTCGCCGTCCGTACCCGGATTTGGAATTCATGATAAAATACTTCATTTCGGAGCATTTTTTGGTTTAACAGTTCTGTTGAGAACAAATTTTCTCTCAAGAACTAACTTAAAAGAAAATCTTTTGAGAAAGGATATTTATACTTTAACAATCTGCTTAGTTTATGCACTCTTTGATGAAATTCATCAAATGTTTATTCCGGGAAGAAGCTGCGATCCGTATGATCTAATCGCAGACTTTGCAGGCACTTTGATGGGACTGTTGTTCTTTCGATTATTATATCAAAAACTTATAAATAAAATATCTATATCTGATTTAGGAACACACAATTAATTTTAATGTTTAAGAAATTGTATTTGACTAATTAAAATAACTTTTTTATACTTGTTCAATTAAAAAAATGTTTTTTTGGAGGAACTATGGCATTGGCATTGAAAAAAAATCCGAAGGTGGATTTGAGAAGAAAGTACCTACGGTCACTTGAAATTTCATTTGTGATCGCACTTGCTTTTCTGATTATCGCCTTTAAATATTATCCTTCTTTTGAAAAAGAAGAGATTAAAACTGAAGCAGCACAAGAACTTGTACAAGTTGAAGATGTTGATGTTACACAGCAGCAGGCCGCTCCGCCGTCCCCTCCAAAACCGCTGGTACCAATAGAAGCTCCTGCAGATTCCGAATTTGAGGATATAGAAATTCAGTCAAGTGAAATGGACGATCTTGAAGTTTCATCCACTCCTCCTCCTCCTCCTTCACAGAAAAAAGAAGAAATTCAGGAAGAGGAAGAGCCTGTATATTTCGTGGCAGTAGAAGAACAACCGGCTCCGATTGGCGGTATTGAAGCTATTCAGGCAAGTATAGTGTATCCTGAAATGGCAAGAAAAGCAGGTATTCAGGGTAGAGTATATGTTAGAGCCTATGTTGACGAAAGAGGAGTAGTAACAAAAGTTGAACTTCTAAAAGGTATAGGCGGTGGTTGTGACGAAGAGGCTATGAAAGCTGTAAAAGCAACTAAATTCAGTCCCGGAAAACAAAGAGGGAAAGCAGTTAAGGTTCAGGTTTCAGTCCCGATTACTTTCAAACTTAAATAAATACTTAAAAGGCTCCTTACCGGAGCCTTTTTTTTGTTCTAACTTCAATAAATTATTTCTGCCTTTAACGATTCACCCTAAACTAAACGAGTAATTAAGAATATGGCCTATTCTTTATAGAAAAGGCGGATATTAAAATCGAAAAATATCTTCATCGGCTCCGAATATAATATATCAACTATTAAACCCAAATTATTCGTTAGAATAATCGTTTCTTTTAATTGCCTTGCCAATAAAGAATAGTATGGGTAACCCCGACTTACAAAAATCTTACATTTCGTTTTTTAGAAAATTATAGATTTTGTTAATAGATTTGTCATTATTTTTTTCCTAATAACAAATTTGGGTTGAAAGAATCACTTCTGTTCAGGAAACAAACATTTGAATTCGTTCAACAGGCATTTGAATTCAGGAAATATAATAATGGAAAGTCATAAAGAAAAAAACCGGCAGGAAACTAATCGGGATAGATATCAGGATGAAAAACGAAAATTATTTATAATTAGTGAATTGAACGGGGAAACTTAAATCTGCTTCTTTAATTTGCTGCATAATCTGTTGAAGATCATCTTTCTTTGCACCTTGAACTCTGACAATTTCATCCATTATCTGGGCATTAACCTTCAGACCAGCATCTTTAACCAATTTAGTGATTTTCTTTGCATTGTCTTTAGAAATTCCGCTTTGCAGAACAATCTTTTGTTTAAGTCTTCCTGATGATGCAGCTTCAGGTTCTTCATAAACCAGGGCTTTTAAGGAGATTCCTCTCTTTATAAACTTGTTTTCAAGAATATCAATAGAAGCTTTCAGTGAATAATCGTCTTTTGAATTAATAGACAGAAATTTTTCTTTCTTGTTAAGTTCAATCTCAGTTTTAGAATCTTTGAGATCGTATCTTTGAGTAATTTCCTTTTCTGCCTGATTAACAGCGTTGTCAACTTCCTGAAAATCTATTTCAGAAATTACATCAAAAGAAAAATTCTGCGCCATGATACTCCGGAATTAAAATATTGTAAATGAGTCGGGGTGATAGGATTCGAACCTACGGCCTCTTCGTCCCGAACGAAGCGCGCTACCGGGCTGCGCTACACCCCGAAAAAATTGTCACACAAAAATAAAGCTCTTTACATAAAAATTAAAGAAAATATTTCGTATTTTTGAAATTAAACAAAAATAGTGTGTTATGAGAATATTATTACTGCTTCTTATTGCTTTTCAGGTAGTTTTGCCGCAGGTACTTACAAAAAGTCAATTTCTTGATATTGCACAAGAATCTCTTAATCCGGCGTATATAAATACCATTGAAAAATATGTTCCTGAAGATTTTAATATTACAGCTCTTGAGATTGGTGATTATACAGGTGACGGGAAGAATGACATAGCTTTTGGGATCAGGCATAAGAGGGATAAAGGTAGAAATATTTTTATTTTTATGATGGTTGATAAAGGAGATAAATATGAAACAGTCTATTCAGATTCTCTCACTTTTGTGGTTATTCCGATTGAGATTGGTTTTGCCATAAAGGATACCACCTGTTTTCTAACTCAAAAGATTAAAGATAAACATTGGAGGATCAGAGGATTTTCTTTTATTAATGAAGAATTTGCCGAAGTTGATGACTACATTTCTAGTGTTAACAAATACGAAAACCGTGAATACGGACTGGAACAATACACTAATTATAAAAATAATCTTTGCTTTGAAGGCTATTACAGAACTCAGGACCTTGTTACATATAAAAAAGATGAATTTTTCATTCTGCCGGTGTATCCGGAATTTAATAATATTTATCCGGGATATTCGGATGCAGTAGTGATAGACAGCAAGTGGAAATGGGAAGAATCCATGGACGGTGAAGATATTGTTAACTACGGAAAATTGTATTTCAGGTATGATGAAACCTATTTAACTGCAATAATGATTATTAATAAAAGTTTGATTAAATCTGATTCGGTTTTTTTTAATAAGATTGCTTTAAGTATAGATAAAAACGGAGAAAGGATTTACGGCAAAACACGAAAAAGAGAATTATCTTTTCGAGATGAGATTGATGAAGATGTTGTGAGGTTTGAGGGATTATTTAATCAAATCGGGTACAAATCAGAAAATATTGGTTCAGGAGGTTTTCAAGTAGAATGTGAAGACGGAGGTGAGGAGGTTTTATTTCGGTTCAGATTTCCAAAGAAAGATATTGGCCGGGGAAGTAAGGCGGTGGGTGCCTATATAAGTATTGAAGTTAAAGATCTGGATAACCGGACAATTGTTCTTCGGAATTGTTCAGGAAAAGTAACATCGCCTTCCACATACGGAAAAATGATATTTTATGGAGAAAATGAATATTTTCGACCGTTACAGACACAGAGACTGGATAAGTTAAAAGAGAAAATAATTAATGTATTAAATGTTCCCGGAAAATAAAAATTCTCTTTACTTTAGGTTTCATTATATATAATTTTCAACATTGTTTATCCTTTAATACTATCCGGTGAGATAAGAAGGAATATATGAATCAAATATTTAATAACACATTGGGAGCCTCTTCGGCCTTTGGCCTAAGAGGATTTTTTTTATGAAAATTAAAGCATTAATTATTGATGAAGAGGGTCTTAACCGCACTCTTACAAGATTGGCTCATGAAATTCTTGAGCGTAATCAAGGTTCAAAAAATATTGTTCTTGTCGGTATGAGAACAAGAGGTGAATTTTTAGCAGCCAGAATAAAGGAAAAAATAAAAGAAATTGATAAGAATGATGTACTGATGGGAGTTTTGGATGTTACTCTTTACCGGGATGACTTCCGAACGAGATTGAAACAGCCAATGGTTTCGATTACCGATATTACATTTGATATTAACGAAAAGGATGTAATTCTTGTAGATGATGTTCTTTACACAGGCAGAACAGTCCGTTCGGCTCTTGATGCAATAATGGATCTTGGAAGACCAAGTTCAGTTCAGCTATGCGTTTTATGCGACCGCGGCCATCGCGAACTTCCGATAAAAGCCGATTTTGTAGGGAAAAACATTCCAACATCAATTAACGAAGAAGTTCAGTTGAAAATGAAAGAAAGCGATAACGAAGACGCTTTATATTTAATAGATATTTCAAATTTAACATAAGGTATTTTATGTCTTTATCAAGCAGACATTTATTAGGTTTACAAGGAGTTCCAAAAGAAGATATTCAGCTTTTTCTGGATACTGCCGTTACTTTCCGTGAAGTATTGGAAAGACCGATCAAAAAAGTACCTACGCTGAAAGGAATCACAGTTGTGAATTTGTTTTTTGAGAATTCAACCAGAACCAGAATTTCCTTTGAGCTTGCTCAAAAACGCCTATCCGCAGATACAATAAATTTTGCAACTTCCAGTTCCAGTACTAAGAAGGGTGAGACTTTCCGCGATACAGTGCGTAATATTGAAGCAATGAAAGTTGATATGATTGTAGTAAGGCACGAATCAGCTGGCGTACCTTTGTTTTTGTCAAAAATTTCTAATTGCAATGTAATCAATGCAGGTGACGGAGCACACGAACATCCTACTCAAGGCTTATTGGATATGTACACAATCAGGGAAAAACTCGGAACTCTGGAAGGATTGAATATTTGTATTGTGGGAGATATATCACATAGCCGTGTTGCATTAAGTAATATTTACGGACTAAAAACAATGGGGGCAAATGTCTCTGTCTGCGGTCCTGCCACAATGATTCCAGTTGAGATAGATAAGCTTGGAGTTAAAGTTTATAATGATATTGATCAAGCAATCAGCGAGAATGATGTATTGAATGTTCTGAGAATTCAGTTAGAAAGAAAAGCCGGAGCCGGAATTCCAAGTCTCAGGGAATATCACAGATACTTTGGAATTACAGAAGAAAGATTAAACAAATTCAACAAGGATATTCTGATTCTTCATCCCGGGCCGATAAACAGAGGTGTTGAACTTTCTTCAGAAGTAGCCGACGGACCTTTTCAGGTTATACTAAACCAAGTGACAAATGGAGTGGCTATAAGAATGGCAGTACTCTATTTGTTGGGAAATATGAATAAATAACAGGTGAAAAATGCAAATAGTATTAAAAGGAATAAAGTTAATTGATCCGGTATGTAATCTTGAATCTGACTCAGATTTAATGATTACTGACGGTATTATTTCGAAGATTGGAAACATAACTGAATCTGAATTAAAATCTTCAGAAGTATTTGATTTTACCGGATGTATATGTACACCCGGATTTTTCGATATGCATACTCACCTCCGGGAGCCCGGCAGGGAAGATGAAGAAACGATTCAAAGCGGATGTAGAGCAGCTGCCGAAGGCGGGTTTACAGGCATTGCCTGCATGCCGGATACAAATCCGGTTGCTGATTCTGCCGAAGTAATTAAGCTTATGCTTGAAAAATCCGCCGGATTAATAGTTGATTTATTTCCGATTGCTGCAGCTACAATTGGAAGCAAAGGAGAAAGTCTTTCGCCTATGATAGAATTATCCGATTCCGGTGCAGTAGGCTTTTCTGATGATACACACACAATAAAAAATTCGGATATTCTTAAAAGAGCTCTTGAATATGCATCTATGACGAACAAGGTTGTTATTGATCACTGTGAAGATGAATCTTTTACAGGATGGGCAATGAATGAAAGCTTTATTTCTACAGAACTAGGATTACCGCCGCAGCCATCTCCGGCGGAAGAGATCATAGCAGCCAGAGATATTGCTGTTGCTGAATACTCAGGAGGGCGGTTACATCTGGCACATATCAGTTCGAAAAGAACAGTTGAATTAATAAGGGATGCAAAAATGCGAGGTGTCAAAGTTACCGCTGAAACACTTCCGCATCTGTTTGCTTTTGATGATTCAGTTATGATGAGTTATGATACAGACTTTAAGGTGAATCCTCCTATCAGGTCAAATGAAGATGCTGAAGCATTGATTTCCGGACTTTCGGATGGCACGATTGACTGCATTGCCTCCGATCATCAGCCTCATTCAATTGAAGAAAAAGATGTAGAATTTATTTACGCTCCATTCGGTAGTATCGGACTGGAAACAGCATTACCTGCCGCAATTACATTACTGGTTCATAAAAATAAACTTGCACTGGCTCAGCTAATTGAAAAAATGAGCATAAACCCACGGAAAATTCTCGGACTGGAAGTTCCCTCAATCACTATTGGGGAAAAGGCAAATATTACGATTATCGATTTAAATGAAGAATGGACATATTGCACAAGTGGGACTAAATCAAAATCCAAAAACGCAATATTTAAGAATTATAACTTTAAAGGCAGAGCAAAAGCTGTAATAAATAATTCTAAAATATATTCGAATGGAAATGTAAAAAGTATCTGATATTAAAGTGTCCATAATTGTAGAAAATTATGGACACTAGATTTAACCATACCGGAAAACGATAAAGAAATAGAATGAAATTATCTGGCATGCCATTTGCTTAGCTCTTCTATCTAAAACTTGGGAGACAAAAAATGAAATCGTTTATGAGAGTATTACCAATAACAGCTTTAATTGCATTTATGTTTCTTACTGCTTGCGATGAAAATCAGTTTGATTCTATGGATACAACGCCGCCGGCAAGGCCGAAAAATGTTTATTTGATTAATGGAGACAGAAGGGTTGATATTTTTTGGGATTATAATAGCGAAAGAGATCTAGCAGGGTACAATATTTACTATTCATACAGTCATAACGGAAAATATGAGTGGATAGGAAGTACAGAAAATGATTACTATATAGATTGGGAAGCAGTAAACGGGGATGAAATTTATTATGGAGTTACAGCATATGACTATGACGGCAATGAAAGCGATTTAAGCATAGAAATGCTGAGAGCAGTTCCAAGACCGGAAGGTAAAAATGTTTCCCTTATTAATACTGATGCGCAATCAGGGTATGATATTAGTTCAAAAGCAGTTGTTGCCTGGGATGATCAGAATGCCGATTTTTATTGGGATAATGATGCAACCGGACATTATTTAAATGTTTTCAGTGATACTGAAATTGTGGATATGGGAGTTACGACAGACATTTATGATATATTTTATGCTCCTGAAACAGGCTGGGATAATGCCATTAAAGCAGGTGATATAAAATATGTAAAAGCTATTCCGGGTCATACATATGTTGTTTGGACCTGGGATAATAAGTTCGCTAAAATTAGAGTTAATAATATAATATCAGACAGACTTACTTTCGATTGGTCTTACCAGACAGTTCAAGGTGAAAGAATGCTTAAAGACAGAGAAAAAACAAGAACAATATTAAATAAACTTAATCTTATAAGCAGAAGAAACGTTACAAAGTAAATTTATTCTTATCTCAAAAAAAACCGGGCGTATAGTCCCGGTTTTTTTTTACGGATTTTAAGTTAAATTGCTTATTTTATGGAATATATAATTAAAGACTTAATGAATAAAACAACTCTAATAGTGTTTCTATGTTTGCTTTTGCCTTTATCTTTATTTAATGCACAAGACGGCAAAGATGAAGATACACGAAAAGTTAAGGCAATTATCATTAAAGCGGAAAGAGGAATTGTACTTTCACAGATTAGTGATCTGACCGATAATCTGAGTTCAAAAACTTATCTTAGTCTTCTAAACGGTGTTTCAGGCTACTATGGCAACAATCAATCTTATTATATTCTTAAAAACTTTCTTAACGATTTTAAGCCGGTAAATTGTGCTTTCGATAATGTTCAGGTAAAAGAAAATACTGCATTTGCATCAGGGAACATAAAATATCTTCATAATGGAATAAGAGGCTACTCTATAGTGTTTATAACATTACAGAAGCAGAATGAAAAATGGGTGATAACTCAAATAACAATTAATTAATCTATGAAGAAGCTAATTACCAGTATTCCCGGAATTACAATTATTGTTTCTTTGCTGGTTCTTTTCGGGATTCAGATTTTCTCGCCTAATTTATACAATTATATAGAATTAAACTGGCCGGCAATACTTTCACAAAACATAGAACAAATTAAAACCGAGATAAATGAAGAATTCCGATTGAAAGAAGATTCTCTTATTAATGTAAGAAAGAAACTGGAACAAGTTATTATTAATAGTAACGGAAATCAGTTTTTTGAAGACTTCTATAAAATCAGCACCGGCGAGAATCAGGGATTTCTGGTGATGAGAAACCTTGAGGAATTCATCTGGAGCAGTAATTTCAGTTATCCGTCCGAAAAATTTAATCACTTATCCCCCGGATCATTTTTTATTGATACACACTTCGCGCTTCTTCTCGTGAATTCCTCTAAAATCAGTTCATCAGGAAATAACTATTCAGTTTTCTCTTTCCTGGTCTTTGAACCGAAAATGAGAAATCCGGCTGATGCAGAAAAGAATACTGGATTTCTAAAATATATTGAAAATAAATATCAAACAGGATTTAGAATCTACTATAATCAGAGTGAAGAGATACTGACCGACGGAAGGGAAGCCGGATTCTTTCTCGTGGACAGTAAAAGCCAAAAAACAGCTTATTTGATAATGGAAAAACCATATAAATCCACAACTCTTAACAATATAAATGACTGGCTTAAATATATAAACGCATTTTTTGTTCTATTAATATTAGCTGCATTGGGAATAATCAGTAAAAAACATCTGAATACTGCAGGAAAGCTCCTCAAGTTTGGTTCTTATCTGGTGTTCGCAGCAATGCTGAGAGTATTTCTTTACTATTTTAATACCGGAAGTCTGTTCGGCATTTTCGGACTTAATCAATCAGCCTATTTTTCTTCATCATTTATGTGGGGTCTTGTAAGCTCTCCGATTGAGTTTACTTTTACGGCAATCTTATTTCTTCTCATCATAGTAAAATTCTATAAATATGCATTTGAATGCGAGATTAAAGTAAATAGTATATTTCTTAGAGTCATTATTCTAATAGCCTTCACTGCAATTTCACTTATCTTGCTCAGAGGCTTCGGAGCGGCTGTAAAAAGCATTGTATTCGATTCAACATTGCATTATTTCAAAGGAAATGATCTTTTTCCTTCTGTAACAATTGTTATCATGGTTTTCAATCTTCTTATGCTTGCAGTTTGCTCATTTGCAGTAACACTTGTACTATTTAAACATATTTTTTATTTAGGGAAAGGATTACTTACTGTAAAACTTAATGCAGTTTATATTTTTGTGATAATACAGGTATGTGCTTTTGTTTATGATGTTATGCAGAAAGAGCCCCAGGGAACACCGCTGATAAGAATTCTATATATAACACTTGCATTCTGGTTTGTATATTCCGAGGTTAAAACTAAAAAGAGCAAAATATTTACTTATTTTTATATGGTAATATGTTCTTCGGCTTTATCAATTCTTTTGTTGCTCCATTATAACTCAAGTCGTGAATCTGACTCCTTAAAAACTATTGCAATGGAAACCTTAAAAGATGATGAAAACAAGATGGAATTTGTTTTAAGGGAAGCAGCACTCCATATAATGAAAACCTTAACCGAATCAACACATTCAGAGCTTAGAGATGAAATTTCCGGGTATAAAGTATGGAACAGCATACCTCTCAGAAATGAAGGTATTGAATTTGAAGTTGAAGTGCTTGATAAGAGAAATTCGTTAATCGGACAATATGGAAACTTCCCGATACCTGTGAACAGAATTATGGCAAATACACCAATCAGGCAATCTGTTTTTCCTGAGATAGCAAAAACTGAGTATGGAAAATCCAAAGTTTTTCATACAAGCATTAAATGGAGTTTTGAAGATTCCATTAACTATATTATTGCAGTAAAAGCTATATTACGTAAAGCTTCGGGCTATGATGCCGGACAAAGTTACTTAAAGCCCAAGCTAAAAGAATACATTCCGCTTGATGAGGATAAGCTAAGTATAATTGAATTCAATGACGGTAAACTTTCCGGAAGTTTCGGAGAAATTATTCCAAAAGCTGAAGAATTGAACAAGATTAGTAATGCAAAACTAGGAATTTTCCAAGATACATTTAAGCAGATAAAACTTACAGACAGAGATTACCTTTTCTATATTGCACAGACTGAAAGCATGGGAAAATTAAAAAGAGTTGCAGTTGGATTGCGTGAAAAGGAAGTAACTCTGGAGCTGTTTGATTTTTTTAAAATATTTTTTATTCATTTTCTCATATGTGTGTTGTTTGCATCGGCGGCATATCTTTTTCACTACAGGCAAAAACTAGAATTAGTATTGACCTTCCGATACAAACTGCTGTTGGCATTTCTTGTTATATCAATAATTCCTCTAGTTCTGCTTGCTGTTTATCTGCGGAGTTTGACGGAAATACGCAATGACGATGCAATAAAGAAAAGTCTTAGACAGAAGGCATTTAAAGTAATATCCGTTTTAGAAGAATCTGAATCGAAAGAAGAGAATGGTTTGAAAGAGAAGTTTATTTCCGCAGCTGGTAAAACTGATGTAAATTTCAATGTATTCAACGGATATAAGATGATTCCCGGTATAGGTAGAAATTACATTCCCGGCCGGCAAAACCTTTTAATTCCGGATGTTTATTTGAATATATTCGGAGAAGGATATGTTGAATATATGATAAAAGATGGATTAAAATACGAATACTATATTAGGTATAATTCTAATGGAAGTAGTTTTGTTTTATCATTGGATTCTGAAAACAATCAGGTGTATATTCCTCTTAAAGGTTCAGAGTTCGATGTATTTCTCTTTGCTATTTATTCAATTGCCTCTATAATAATTATTATAATCAGTTCAGTTTTAGCTTCGCAGATTTCTGAGCCTATTTCTGAATTAACAAGTGCTGCAAAGAGACTTGCCCGAGGCGATAGCAGTATCCAAATCAGAAAAAGCTATCATGGCGAAATTGGAGATCTTGTAAACGGATTCAATCAGATGGTTAAAGAATTAAGAAAGAATCAGGTTAAAATTGCGGAAATTGAAAGGGAATCGGCTTGGAAGGAAATGGCAAGGCAGGTGGCTCATGAAATAAAAAATCCGCTAACTCCTATGAAACTTTCCGTGCAACAGTTAATAGCGGCCTATAATGATAAATCGCCGAAATTCGATATGATTTTTGAAAAAGTAACGAATACAGTAATTACTCAGATAGATGTGCTTAAGAATATAGCTTCCGAGTTTTCCAATTTTGCACGGATGCCTCATCTTAAACCTGAAAAAGTTGATATTATTTTCGTATTATCTGAGGCAGCAGAATTATTCAGGGAAGATAATGCAAAAATAGTTTTGAATTTACCGGATAGTCCGGTTTTTGTCTGGGCAGACAGAGATCAGATGGGAAGAACGTTAATAAATCTCATTCGTAATTCAATACAAGCCGGTGCCAGTAAAATAGAAGCAGAAATTCAGGCTGATCTGGATGAGTGCAAAGTGATTTTATCTGATAATGGAGAGGGAATAAAAAAAGATATAATCAAGAAAATATTCGATGCCGATTTTACAACAAAGCAGGACGGAATGGGTATCGGATTAAATATGGCAAAGAAGTTTATTGAATCGATTGATGGAAGAATAACAGTAGAATCGGGCGAAAAAACAGTTTTTTCAATTATACTACCGAGAATGAAATGAATCTTACAGTTCAGCAAAATGAAGCACTTAGAACAGACAAACAAATTGCTTTAACAGCCAATGCCGGATCAGGAAAGACATTTGTTCTGAGCAAACGGTTTGTTAAGCTGGTGCTGGATGATGGAATCCTCATCAGTAAAATAGTTGCAATTACATTTACCGATAAGGCAGCAGGTGAACTGTACAAAAAAATTGAAAAAGAGATTAATAACCAAATAGAGGATAAAGAAAACGAACCAAATAAATTCAAGTTGGAAAGATTAAGAAAACAATTAGTTTCTGCAAATATTTCCACAATACATTCATTTTGCTCGGAGTTATTACGGGAATTTCCGATTGAAGCCGGTATAGATGCAAATTTTTTGGTAATGGAAAAAAAAACTCAAAGCGAAATGAAAGAATTATCAGTTCAGGAAATGATCAAAGATGCTGTGACTGTTGATGACGACTTTGAAAAGTACAAAAAACTGATTAGAATTTTTGGGGGCAGAAAAAAATTTATAACAAATATTACATCACTATTCAATGAAAGAAAAAAGATAAGCAGTTTGATGCTTAATTCTGATTTTAATGATATTGAAAAACTAACTGAACTATATGAATCCGGATTTTATTCTTATTTGGCCACTTTTGTGAATGAGAATTTATCAGAATTTGTAAAAACAGTTGTAAAAATCAATAGTTTTGCCGAGCCTGAAAAGAAATTCAGAAAACAGGCAGAAATGGTATTAGCACAAATAGAGAATACGGCCGATTCCTTTGAAAAAATTTATTTATCCGGGCAAATCGATATTCTTAATACAAAAAATGAGCTTAGAAGTAAAGGATATTTGGAAGATGATATTCCTGGGTCTCTTGCTGATGACGAAAAGAAAGTAAAATCATATAAAAAGTCAATTGAAGTTTTTAACTCATTTTTTGAATTAAGAAAGAATAGCGTTAGTAGTTCAGATGAATTAAAAGCTGCAATCAAATCATACCACCATTCTTTAGCCGAATTATCAATAGATTTATACAGTCTTACAAATAGAGCTTTTGTAATATATGAGCAAAAAAAGAAAACAAAAGGTGTTTTAGATTATGATGATATGATTATTAAAGCAGAAAGTTTATCTAAAATACCTGAAGTAAAAAAATATCTTTCTGAGAAGTATTCTTATATAATGATAGACGAATTCCAGGATACAGATCATTTACAATACAGTATATTTATGTCATTTCTGGAAAATCTTAGTAAAGGGAATTTGTTTGTTGTAGGAGACGAAAAGCAAAGTATTTATATGTTTCGCGGTGCTGAGCCTGAAGTTTTCGGCAAAACAAAAGAAGAAATAAGTTTAGCCGCAGAAGGGTTGAGTATAGTACTTCCTCACAGTTTCAGACTTTTCCCGGCAATTGCGCAATTTGTAAATGAAACATTTGGGGTTCTTCTTTCGAATAAATCGGGTAATTATAGTGAAGTTGAGTATAATGATTTTATATGTGCAAAAGAACTGACAGAAACAGGAAGCGTGAATCTGCTTATTAGTGAGGGGAAAGAACAGAGCAATGAGGCAAAGTTGATTGCAGGTATGATTAGAAAAATCATTTATGAAAATCCGGGGAAATACAAGTATTCCGATATAGCAGTTTTAAGTCGTAAGAAAGCTGGTTTTACAGAAATCGAAGAAGTGTTTAATGAATTTGAGATACCTTATATAATAGTTGGCGGACGAGGATTTTTTAATCAGCAGTCCGTATTGGATATTGCTGAATTTTTGTCGTTTTTGCTTGATGAGTGCAATGACTCAGCATTAATAGGAATACTTCGTTCTCCATTCTTTATGATTAGTGATAAAGAACTTTATGAAATATCATGTAAAGAGGGAGAGACATTTTACAAAAAACTAAAAGAATATTATTCCGAACAAAATTATATAATTGATACTCTGGAAGAAGCGATAAAATTAAGTAAATATCTGGAAATTGATCTTCTTATCGAAAGAATATATGAAATGACCGGTTATAAGGGTGTTATTGCTGCAAGAAAAAATCCAGACCAGGAACTTGCCAATATTAATAAGTTAAAATCAATTGCACTAAGCTTTTCAAAAAATGAATATGGTACATTGTATGATTTTGTTTCATTCTTAACTGAATCAAAAAAAAATGATGAGGACGAAAGTCAGGCTGCCTTTTCCGGAGCAGGGAATGCGGTACAAATAATGACAATCCATAAATCTAAAGGTCTTGAATTCAAGGTGCTTTTTGTTTACAAAACAAACGAAGCCCCAAACAATAATAAAATTTCCAAGGGAGATGTTTATTTTGATGGTAAATATGGATTGCTCTTTAAAATTCCACAAGAAATGGATTATTGGGCGGAGTATCAAACTCCCGGGATTGTGTCGGTTGCAGAAATTAACCTGAAGATGCGTGAATTAGCGGAAAGGAAAAGACTGCTTTATGTTGCTCTTACAAGAGGAGCGGAACACCTTTATATTACGGCATCCAAAGACAGATCGATTAAAACAAACAGTTTTTTGGCAATGATTGTGGATTCACTTAAGATAGACTTAAATTTAGAAACTCATACAATTAAATCAAAATTAAGAATAAGGCATGATGATGGCACCGAAAAAGATGAAGAATTGGAAACGGATATTAGAATTATCAAAGACATTGATGAATTCATAATAGATGAGAATGTATCCAGGCATCCTGATATGGAAGTTAAAGACTATTCATCACGAATACCGGGAAATGAAAGAAAAGAAATAATATCTGCAACAAAGATTGCAATTTTCAATTTTTGTCCGGTTAGATATCATCTTACTTATAACCTTGGCTTTTCAAAATTGCAGAAACTTATTTCAGGACAAGGAGAAACAGGCGATTATTTTGGGAAAGAAGATTCAGAGGAAGAATTTTTGCCTGCCAGCATAAAAGGAAGTATTATACATAAAATTCTGGAAGTAGGGGGCGGAGTTGCAGAAATTGAGAGAACCGTAAAAAGTTTTTCGCAAAAAGAACTCAGACTTGATGATATCAAGGATGAGGATTTATCCGAAATAGCGGAAATAATTGAAAAATATTATAAATCGGATTATTATAAAAAAATCTCTTCAATAACGAATTTCAAAACTGAAGTAGAAATCTATTCGGAATTTTATGATAACTACATTTATGGAATTATCGACAGGCTTGCTTTCATTGAAAACAAAGTTATTATTGTTGATTACAAGACAGACAGAATTTCAAAGGAAAGAATTTTAGATAGAGCCAAAGATTACGAAAGCCAAATGCGATTTTATTCATTGCTGGTATCTGCAATGTATCCGGGAAAAGATATCGAGATTAATTTAGTATTCATTAAACAGCCGGACACACCTGTCATATATCAAATTACAGCTGAAGAAATAACTGCTTATTCTGAAAAGTTGAATGAGACAATTATAAAAATACAAAGTGGAAATCAGGAGAAAAATCAAGAAAATTGTGCGAAATGTCAATTTCAAAGTAATTCAAATTGCATAATACAAATATAATTGTTATAATTTTGCCGGGCTAAAATAAAATTTGTGAGATTATGAAATACATTCAAAACGTTGTAAAGGAAATTGAAGTAATTGAGACATATCTTTCAGGTAAAGGAATTGGGACGGTTTCTTTCGGATATGATGAAGAAGGTATTCAAATGGTTGTGCCTTTTGTTTACCTTGATAAAAATATTTATCTGCTATTCGGGGGTGTTGACGATAAAGAAGAATTAATGAAGGAAGATACAAAAGTATATTTTTCTGTTTCCGGCCAGTATCATTCAGGAGAAAGGCAGGAAGGTTTTGAGTTTTATAGAATTATGGTTAGCGGAATACTTAGAACAGTTAAAGAAGCTAAAACAAGCGGATCAGTACTTCAGGCATTTATAACAAAGTATTACACAAATTCTGAAAAGGTATCTCAGGAAGATATTAGAACTCTTCCTAAAATATTAATGGTAGATACTGAAGAAATAAATGCAGCCCAGGTAGTTTTTTCGTTAAGTTGAATTTAATATGCTGTCGCAGTTAGGATGCGACAGCATTAGAATTTATTTCTGCTGCAAATCCATTTTATTTGTGAAATACCTGAAGATAACAAGAGCTATAGCAGCAACAATACCAATTCCAACAAAATAATACCAAATGTAATGTGCATCAGCATAATAGGCTTGTTTCTGAAGTTCTGTTAATCCTGACGGTAAGGAATTTGGATCTGGGCAGTATGCATCAAGCAGGAAACCCGACATAAAAAAAGCAATTATATAAGAAAAGAAAGAATGCAGATGACTGAATCCCATATAAGTTCCTTCCTCCCCTTTGGGGGCTTGAAGTGCAAAATATTCAAGAAATCTGGGAGAAATAAAGCATTCTGCAAGACCTTGCAAAGCAATCCCGATTATCATCATTAATGTAAGAGGATGCAGAGAAACAATACCCATAATTGAAATTGACGCTCCGGTAAAACCCTCAAGTTGATTACTGAAAGCCATTGCGAAAGCAGAGAAAGGCATAATGAGCATACCGACAAGCATAACAGAAACTGCTTTATATTTTCTCATCAATTGAGTTATTAAAACAACGAAAAGTACAACCACAAGCGGATTTACATTTGCGAGCCATTCCGGACGAGCATCTTCCCCCAAAAGTCTTATTACATATTTTGGCATAGTTGAGTACATCTGGCTTTGAATAGTCCAGAATCCGGCAATTATCAAGGTAAGAATTATTAGTCGGGGCGTTGTAAGAATCTTGATAAGAGAGTTAGTAACTTCTTTAAGGCTTTTCGGGTTAGTTTTATCAGTTTCAATATTTTTGAATAGGAAAAGTGCAGTTATAAGGGCAATAACAGACATTGCCGCGCTGAAAAAATTTACATACTCTAGTCCCAGTCCCTGCCGTATATAAGGTACGAAAGTTTTTCCGCTGAATGAACCGATATTTACAACCCAGTAAAAAAGCGAAAACCCTCGAGCTTTATTTACATCGGATGTTGTTTTTGCCACAGTTCCGGTAATTAGAGGTTTTATAAATGCCCCACCAACCATTGCAATAGAAAGGAATAAAATTACAGAAACCTTATCGCTGAAAATTCCCAGAAAAAAGTATCCGATACTAAGCAGTCCAAAAGCAAGAATTAAACCATTCTTGAATCCGATCCGGTCAGAAATTGCGCCTGCAAATGGAGGCAAAAGATATAGTCCGCCTGCGAAGAGGCCGGCAATGATACCGGTTTCCTTATCATTGAATCCAACAATATCAGTAAGGTAAAGAGTAATAACGATGAAAAAACCATAGTAAGCAGCTCGTTCACAGAGTTCCATGAAATTGGCCATCCAGAATTCTTTAGGAAATTTCCATGATAAAGAAGATGTAGGAGTATTTGTCATTTTCGCTCAGAGTTAGTTAAAAAAAAATGTATTTGATATTAAAATTAAATAATTTACCTGTCAAATATTTATTTATATTACAGAAAGTTAGAGGATTTTTATGAAAACCATTGAATCGATACTAAAAATTACAGGAGTGTTAATAATGGTAGTTTTAATTAACGGTGGTGTATTTGCTCAGGATGGTTCAGGCGGATTAATGAAGAGAGAGAATATTGACCCAAAGTACACTTGGAATCTTAAAGATATTTATGTTACTGAATCAGAGTGGCAGGCGGATTTCGATTGGATTAAGGCAAATTTAGGAAAATATAAAGATTATGAGGGTAGGCTTGCCTCCGATCCCCAAAAAATAGTTGATTTGTTCAAGTTTGATGAAGAAGTAAGCATTAAATTCGGAAAAGTATATCTATACAGTTCATTATCAAAAGATTTGGATTTGGCCAATACAAAATATCAGGGGATGTTTGAAGAAGTTTCAGCATTGGCTGCGGATTTTGGAACAATGACATCCTTTATTCGTCCGGAACTTTTAAGTATCCCTGAAGAAACACTTTGGAAATATGTTGAAGGAGATGATTTTCTTAAAATCTATAAGCAGAGTTTTGATAACCTGCTAAGGAGCAAGGCACATTCATTGCCTAAGGAACAGGAGGAACTTTTAGCATTATCTTCGCAAGTACTTCGGGTACCTTATAATACATTTAGTTTATTTGAGAATGCCGATATTGATTTTCCGACAGTAAAAGACGAAACCGGAAATGATATTCAAATTTCTCATGGCAGGTATTACGCTGCATTATACTCTAAAGACAGAGAATACAGAGAGAGAGTTTACAGGGGATTTTATAAACCCTTTAAACAATACAGAAATACACTGTCTTCTTTACTTAACGGCAATATCAAAAAGAATATATTTCTTTCAAAAGCAAGAAAATACAATAATGCCAGAGAAGCTGCCTTAGATGCCAACAACATTCCAGTAGAAGTTTATGAAAATCTGGTAAAAATAGTAAATGATAATCTTGCGCCTCTGCATAGGTGGGCAAAAATCAAAAAGCAGGTTTTAGGTGTTGATGAATTGCATGCCTATGACACTTATGTTACATTATTCCCGGGAACTTCCGAAAAATATACATTTGAACAAGGGAAGGAATTAGTTTTAAAATCAATAAAACCGCTAGGTGAAAAATACATCAGAGATGTTGAGCATGCGTTTAACAACAGATGGCTTGATGTTTATGAAACAAAAGGCAAACGCAGCGGAGCTTATTCGTCAGGTACAACATTCGGTGTGCATCCATATGTGCTATTAAACTGGAATGATCAACTTAATGATGTTTTTACTCTTACGCATGAGATGGGTCATAATATGCATTCATATTATACAGGTAATACACAGCCTTATCCTTATGCAGGATACTCAATATTTTTAGCAGAAATTGCTTCAACTGCAAATGAAGCACTTTTAATGGACTTTTTAATAGAAAATGCTAAAACAAAAGAAGAAAAATTAGCTTTAATTGAAAAATATCTTAATAATATAACTACAACATTTTATAGACAAACACGATTTGCTGAATATGAACAACTGATACATAGCTTAACTGAAGCTGGGACAGCTTTAACTCCGGATACATTATGCAGTTTGTATGGTGAGATGTATCAAAAGTACTGGGGAAGTGAAATGAAGGTAGATGAAGAAGAAACTTATACATGGAGCAGAATCCCGCATTTTTATTACAATTTTTATGTCTTTCAGTATGCAACTGGATTAGCAGCATCTGAAGCGTTAGTTGAAAGCATAAAGAAAGAAGGAGCTCCGGCCATAGAAAGATATTTGGGATTTCTTAATGCCGGAGAATCAAAATACCCAATTGATGTTTTAAAAGATGCAGGACTTGACATGAATAGTCCTGAACCAATAAAAGCAGTCGTAAGAAAGATGAACAGCCTTCTTGATAAAATGGAAGAGTTATTAAAAGATTAATATTTTTAAAATACTTCTTGACAAAAAAGTCAGAAAGTATTAAGTTTCTGTTCTGTGA
>CAZOZP010000009.1:0-64729 GCA_964584325.1 uncultured Melioribacteraceae bacterium | reverse complement strand
ATTCCCTGATATTTCTTCTTACTGAATGCTGAAAGTATTCGAGAGAAAAAATATTCAGGAGATTTGATTCTCACATCTCCATTTAGGAAAAGAATAAGATCACCTGAAGCTTTTTCTGCACCGGCATTTCTTCCCATCGCAATGTTTTGTCTTTTTTTACCGTCGTGTAAACATATAATGTCTGCAAGTCCCTCTGCAACTCTCAGAGTATTATCAGTGCTGCCACCGTCCGATAAAATTATTTCGTAATTAAATTTTCCCCTTAATACTTTATCATTTAACTGTGCAAGTAATCCGGGTAATAAAGTTTCCTCATTAAAACAGGGTATTACAATACTTATTTTCAATAAACTCTCAAAAGCAAATTAAAAAAGCTGCGGTTTTAGGTGATATTCTTATCCCTGGCATCGGGAAATGTATCATATCCAAAGTATTTTTGATAAACTGCCAGAAGCTTCCGTAAAGAGGAATTTCAAGCGGATCAAGGTCAAAAGCAATGTAAAACTGCCGTTCGCCTCCACCGATTCCGTCAAGACCTTGTGCACCTACGCCAACGGAAAGCATTAGAAATGAAGGCCAGTATTCAGCTATTTCCTTCGGCAGCAAATTCTTCATTCTTAACCCGAGCCAAAGTTTTTGTCCTTCGTAATCATCGCTTATATTTGAATGGTTTTTATCACCGTTCAGAAATTTTTCAGAAGGATAATAGCTTACACGCGGCTGAAAATTATTAAGGAACGGATAGTAATACTGTGCAACCCAATAGGCCGACCCAAGAAGATCGCAGATTGCATCTCCGGGACTAAAGCCCCAAAGCGGTCCGAAACCGTCTTCAATTTCAACATATAACTGGAAAGCCAGTGCAAGAGAGGCAGAATACCAAACTGCTTTTTCTCTTTCCACATCCGATGCGTCAAAAGCCGCAGAAAATCCGTGACTGAATAAATAAGTACCGAAAAAATGTCCGAATTTATCTACTCCCAAAGCATAGTCATTGTCCCACGTTATTTTGAATTCCGAGGTCCTTTGATCTTTCCACCAGGTATTCTTAAAGTAATCTCTAATAAAATAAACTCCGGCTCCGGATGCTGCCGCTATTGCTGAAATTCCGTAATAATTAACTCCGGATTCAGGGGGCACAGGTATTGGAAGTGAACGAACTGAATCAATGGTGATTATTGAATTTTCGGCAAAGTTTTCGGACAAGATTAAACTGTCTTGTCCGAAATACATTGTGCTAAAAAATATAAAGCATATAAATAATTTAACCATGCGTTCTAACTTTTTTCCGGTTTCATCTGCGGAAACAAAATTACATCTCTTATTGAGGGCTGATTAGCAAGAAGCATAACTAGCCTGTCTATCCCGATCCCAAGTCCGGCTGTAGGCGGCATCCCGTATTCAAGCGCCCTTACAAAGTCTTCATCAATCTGATGTGCTTCGTCATCCCCTTCTTCTCTCATCTTTCCCTGATCTTCAAATCTTTCTTTCTGGTCAATTGGGTCATTTAACTCTGAGAACGCGTTACATATTTCCCTTCCAATAACAAAACCTTCGAATCTTTCTACAAGTCCTTCTTTTTCTCTGTGTTTCTTTGCAAGAGGGGAAAGTTCTACCGGATAATCAATGACAAATGAAGGATTAATCAGTTCAGGCTGCACAGTAACTTCAAAAAGCTCATCTATAAGTTTTCCTTTGCTCTCTCCGCCTTTAATTTCGACATGCCGTTTCTTTAGTTCGTTTATTATTTCTGCCGGTGAGGCTGAAAGTACATCTAAACCTGTCTTTTCTTTTATTCCGTCTATCATTGAAACCCTCTGCCACGGACCTTTAAAATCAATCTTTCTTCCTTCAATTTCAAATTCAGTGGTGCCGAATACTTCAGTTGCAATGTGACAAATCATGTTTTCAACAAAAGTCATCATCCATTCGTAGTCTTTGTAAGACACATAAAGTTCCATCATTGTAAATTCCGGATTATGGGTTTTATCCATTCCTTCATTTCTGAAATCTTTGGAAATTTCATATACACCATCAAATCCGCCCACTATAAGTCTTTTAAGATAAAGTTCATCAGCAATTCTTAAATAAAATGGTATATCCAAAGCATTATGATGAGTAACAAACGGCCTTGCCGCTGCACCGCCGTACATAGGCTGCAATACCGGGGTTTCTACTTCAATATAACCGGCATTATCCAAAAATTTCCTCATCGAAGTAATAATTCTGCTCCTTTTCATAAATACATCTTTAACTTCCGGATTAACTATAAGATCAACATATCTCTGACGGTAACGCAGTTCTTTATCGGCAAATTGATCAAATACAGTCTTATTTCCGGCTTCATCAATCACTTCCTTTGCAATGGGCAATGGTCTTATTGATTTTGAAAGCAGCTGCATAGAATTGGCATGTACTGATATCTCCCCTGTTTTTGTCTTGAAAACAAATCCTGTTACACCGATAAAATCACCAATATCCATTAACTTGAATGCATCATATATTTCACCTAAGTCATCTTTTTTCAAATAAGCCTGGATTCTTCCTTCTTTATCTTGTATATGGACAAATGAAGCTTTTCCCATCCTTCTTATTGCCATAATTCTGCCGGCAATGCTTACTGTTTTTCCTTCAAGCTCTTCAAAATTCATTTTGATTGATGCAGAGTATGATGTTACATCATAGTTGTAAGCATAAGGTGCAATATTAAGTTTCTTTAACTCTTCAATCTCCTCAAATCTTCTCTTAATAAGAGAATTCAGATCAGTAGTGTTGTTCTCCATAGTAACTCCGTTTATTCTTCTCTTTTTCTGATAATTTCTTTTTTCTTTTTTGTAGCAGATTTTTTCTTGCGAGGTTGGAAATGTCTTTTTAATGTCTCTACCTCTGCAAATGTAAGCTCCCTATAATCGCCCGGCTGAAGTCTGCCTGTTTTTAATCCTGCAAATGTAAGTCTGGTGAGTGCTTTGACATCGTACCCCAATGCGGAAAACATTTTTTTTACAAAGTGATTCCTGCCTTCGGTTGCAATAACTTTAACTTTTGTGAATACATTATTGTATGGAAAACTTACTTTTTCAAAACGTCCGGGTTTCCCGTCAATAATTATATTTTTCCCGAGTTTTTCCCTGTCTTTTGCTTCGAGGGGTTTATCAATTACAGCAAGGTATTCTCGAGGTACTTTATTTTTTGGGTGCATGAGCATATTTGCGAAATCGCCGTCATTTGTCAGGAGTAAAACTCCTGTTGTATCATAATCAAGCCGCCCAATCGGTACTATTCTTACATTAATGTTTATATAGTCCAAAACTGTCCTTCGTCCCTTTTCATCACTTGTTGATGTAATAACAGCTCTTGGTTTATTCATAATAAGATAAACCTTGCGCTGGGGTTTGAGTTTTTCTCCGTCTAATGTCAGATGGTCTTTCTCAGTATCAATTTTTACAGATAGCGAAGTAACCGGACTGCCGTTTAGCATTACTCTGCCTTGGGTTATATATTCCTCTGCCTTCCTTCTTGATGAAATTCCGCATTCCGAAAGATATTTATTAATTCTAAGCTCCATCGTCTTCTCCGTTATTATTTTCTTTTTCCAGAACTTCTTCAAGTTGATTCATCATTATTTTTCTTTTTTGTTCAAGAAAGTCTTCGTCTTTCATTATTTCGTCAATTTCTCTGGGCTTTGGAAGGTCAGATATCTTATTAAGTCCAAAATATCTAAGGAAATCTTCGGTCGTAACATAAAGAAGAGGTCTCCCCATTGTTTCAGCTCTGCCGGTCATGGTTATAAGTTTTTTTTCCATAAGCGTATTGATAATATAATCACAATTGACTCCTCTTATGGCTTCTAATTCAGGTTTGGTTATTGGCTGTTTATATGCTATGATAGACAATGTCTCAACTGCCGATTGGCTAAGTCTTCTTTTGCTTCTTTCAGATGACAGATACCCGAGATATTTTGCATATTCCGGTTTTGTTGCAAATGTAAATTTTTCGGCAATTTTTATTATTCTAAACGGATGTATATCCAGGTCATATACTTCATTTAATTTCTCAACAGCTTCTTCAATTTCTTCTGACGAAATCTTAATTTCATCCCCATCTAAACCCTTTACTGCTTTAATAAGATCTGCTGCCGCAATTGGTTCATCTGAAGCAAAAATCAAAGAGGCAATTACAGAATAATATATATTATCCATTTGCCAAACCGAAAATTTCAAAATTATTGAAAGTACCTGTTTCTTTTAGGCCGATTCTTCCCATTTTTATTAGTTCCAGCATAGCAACAAAAGTCACAATAATTCTTATTTTTTCGTTCATTTTGCTCATAAGCTCGCTAAATTTCATTGTGCCTTTTTCTTTAAGGCTGTTTAAGATGAAATTCATTTGTTCATCTATGGTTACAGGTATTTTCTTTATCTGGTGTACCGGCTCATCCTTTTTTCTTGCCAAAACATCCTTAAAAGCTTTAATAAGATCGAAAAGCGTAATATTCTTCAAGAGTGTTCCATATTCATCAGGCTTTTCAGTCTCATCGTTTTTAGTATAACCTCTGTAAAACACTTTTGACTGATGAGTTTCAAGAAACACAAGTTCGTCTGACATCTCTTTGTATCTCTTGTATTCAAGAAGAGCTTTAACCAAATCGTTTCGCGGATCAATTTCTTCACCTTTTTCATCAATTTCTTTCGGCAATAGCATTTTCACTTTAATCTGCATTAAAGATGTTGCCATTAGAATGAATTCACCTGCTATTTCCAAATCTAACTGCTGCATAATATTCAGATACTCAAAAAAATCCCGCGTCAGTTTAGATATAGGTATATCATAAATATCAATTTCATCTCTTCTGATAAAAAAAAGTAACAGGTCTAATGGGCCTTCAAACTGATTTAGTTTTATCTTATACACATTCAGCCGAATTTCATTTTTTCTCTTACTTCACGCATCGTTTCTTCAGCCGCCCGGCGTCCTCTTGCTTCACCATCGGCAAGAATATCCAGAACAAGGCTCATATTTGATTCATAATGTCTGCGTATTTCGATTACCGGAGCAAGAAATCTGTTGATAGCTTCAGCACATTTAAGCTTGCAGTCCACGCAGCCCAAACTACCGGATCTGCATCCCGATTCAATATCTTTAACTTCTTCTGCAGAGTTGAATTTTCTTTGATATGTAAACACCGCACATACTTCAGGTCTTCCGGGATCATTTCTTCTAAGTTTCTGAGGATCTGTGACTGCTTTTCTTAATTTCTGTTTTACTGTTTCACTTTCATCTGAAAGAAGAATTGTATTGTTCAGTGACTTGCTCATTTTAGAACTTCCGTCTAATCCCGGAAGTCTTGCGAAAATGGTCAGCAAGGGTTCCGGCTCAGGAAAAACATCGCCGTACTGATTATTAAAGCGTCTTGCTATCTCCCTTGTAATTTCAACGTGCGGAACCTGGTCTTCACCTACCGGTACAGCAGCTCCTTTATAGAGCAAAATATCGGCAGATTGGAGTACAGGGTATCCAAGATGACCATAAGTTATGTTTTCTATATTCAATGCTCTTACCTGGTCCTTCACCGTGGGATTTCTTTCAAGTCTGGCGGCAGTTATCAGCATTGAGAATATTAGATGAAGTTCGGTATGTTCTTTAATTTGAGATTGCCTGAAAAACGGACTTTTAACCGGATCCAATCCTGTGGCAAGCCAGTCAATAACCATCTCAATTGTATTGTCATACATATTGCTCGTATCAAGTCCGGTTGTAAGAACATGATAGTCGGCAATAAGATGATAGCTTTCATATTCATTCTGAAGTTTTATCCAGTTTTCAAGTGCACCGGTAAAATGTCCGATGTGAAGTTTCCCGGTAGGGCGCATTCCGCTTAAAATTCGTTTTTTTGCCATATAAATCTATATTGTTTGAAAAATTACCGGACTAAAAATAACTAAAATAAGAGAATAAAAACGGATAATTTTACACAGTTATGCAAATAGTGGATTAGTCTATTATCCCACCTGCTAGCACATAACCTTGTTTGTCATAAAGAACAATTGATTGTCCGGGTGTTACTGCACTTTTTGGTTCTTCGAACCTTACTTTTAATTTTGTCTGATCGGCACTTAGTATTTCTGCCGCTGCGGGTTTATCGGAATATCTGATTTTGCCGAAAACTCTTTCCCCGGGCAAAAGCATGTCAGTGCTTATATAGTTAACTTCAGAAGCAATTACTTCATTCTGAAGAAGGTCTTCTTTACTCCCGATATAAACCTTGTTTGTATCTTTTTCGATTTTCGTAACATAGGCCGGTTTCCCCAATGCTATTCCAAGTCCTTTTCTCTGCCCTATTGTAAAAAAAGGAATTCCTTTGTGTCTGGCTATAGTTTTTCCCTCATAAACAAGCTCACCTTCGGGTATCTGAGATATTTCTCCCGGTTTAGTTTCTTTAAGAAATCTTTCATAGTTATTGTCGGGTACAAAACATATTTCCTGACTGTCGGGTTTCGAGGCAGTTCTTAATCCCATCCTTTCTGCAATTTCTCTTATCTCGCTTTTTAGCATATTGCCAAGCGGAAGTAATGTACGGCTGAGGGATTCCTGTGTTAATCCCCACAAGGCATAACTTTGGTCTTTAGGGTTGTTTTCCGAATTCTTAAGTTTGTAGCGCTTATCAGATTCTGAATACTCAACATTTGCATAATGTCCTGTTGCTACATATTTTGCTCCGAGATCATCTGCTTTTTTCAGAAGTTCTTCCCATTTGATTTTTCTGTTACATAAAACACACGGATTCGGAGTGCGGCCTTTTAAGTATTCGTTCGTGAAGTTATTTATCACTTCATCTTCAAATGCTTTGGTGAAATCCAATGTATAATGTGGTATTTTTAATTTTTCGCATACACTTCTGGCATCAAAAACGGCATCAAGAGAGCAACATCCTGATTCATATTTAGGCGCTCCTCCCGATTCCATGAATCCCCAAGTTTTCATGGTAATGCCGATAACTTCATAACCTTTTTCCAATAAAAGAGCTGCCGCTGCAGAAGAATCAACTCCTCCACTCATTGCTGCAATAACAAGTTTAGAATTCAAGACTATCCTTTCTTTTGAGAGTAAGAAATAATTTCAGGTCTTGTCCTGAAAAACGGCAAAAGCAGTAACATAATTGTGGGAATGACTTACCGATATCAGAATATCTTTATTGCCGTTCAATACATTTCCAATCGAGCCTTTAAGCACTACTTCCGGTTTACCTCCTGAAGCATTTACAATTTCAATCTCAGTCCAGACAAATCCTCTTTCCTTAATCGAAGCAAGAGATTTAACAACTGCTTCTTTTGCTGCAAATCTTGCCGCAAAATGCTGGGAGGAGTTTTTCTTCGAATAACAGTATTCTTTTTCTTTCTCTGTATAAATCCGGTCAACAAATTGACTTCCGAATTTATCGATACTTTTCCGTATTCTGTCTATTTCAATTATGTCTGTTCCTATGCCTATAATCATATCAGAAAATATATGCATCAACTTTAATTCCGTCGGATTTCAGTTGCTCGACCAGAATTTTTGTTAATTCTTTAATCTGAGCTAAAGAAATTTTCAGATCGTTAATTAGAGTTTCATCATAGAGAAGTTTGCCGATATTATTCTTTTGTGATGACGTTTCACTTAGCAGGTTATCTATTTTTGCAATTACTTCATTAGATTGTTCAAGAAGCACTGCTGCGTTTGATACTGCAGATTTTACAGATTCCCTGTTTTCTTTCATCATCCCGTCAGCAGTTTGAGCAAGCTCGTTCCCGCTATCAACAAGCGATTTGATGCCTGCACGGTTTTCATCCAGTATTACTGTAACTTTTTCAGTGGTTTTTCTTAAATCTGATACAAGCGTTTTTATATTTTTGTGGAACTCTTCATCTGCAATGAGCTTGTTTGTATTTTGAAGAGTAATTTTAACTTCTTTTATCACATCAATTAAATCGCCTTGAACTGAGCTTAAAGTAGCAACAGCAGTTGAAATATCACCTGCAAAAAATCCCGAATGCACTTTATTTTCATCAAGAGGTGTTTCGCTTTTGCCCGGAAAGATTTCAACTTTTTTTCCCCCCATCAAATCAAGCATCATAACATTAAATCCGGCATCTTCTTTAAGATATACTGTTTCAGGAAAATTCATTTTAACAAGAACTGTCTGCCCGTCAACCAGTATTTCCTTAACATTCCCTTTACGTACACCATTAATGGTAACAGGATCTCCAGGTTCTAATCCGGCAGTGGAATTAAATCTAACGGTGATATAAGATTCCTTTGCAAAGAAATGATAATTCTTTGCCCAGCTTATAACCCATATCATAAGAACAACTGCGATAATAGCAGTTAAACCGACCTTGATTTCTGTCCGCCTCTGGTCTTTCATTTAATCTCCGTCTTCCCGAATTCAGAATCAGGAATTTCTATTTTTTCAATAAGAACTTTATTTATCCTGTTTTTATGGATATCGGTAACTGTAAACCTATAGCCTCCGTATTCACAAGAATAACCGGTCTCTGGTATTTTACCGGCCTGAGTCAGTATGAATCCTCCAATTGTGTCATAATCGTCTTCTTCGGAGCTTAAATCAGTTCCTGTTTCCTCGAAAATTTCATCGACGGTAACTTTCCCTATAACGGTAAGTTCATTTTCGTCGTGATTAACTATTCTGGTTTCGTCTTCATCATATTCGTCTCTGATATCTCCTACTATTTCTTCAAGTATATCTTCAAGCGATATAAGTCCGGCAGTTCCGCCATATTCATCAACCACAATTCCAAGATGGATGTTTTTCTGTTGAAATTCTTGCATGAGATTTCTGATTAGTTTAGTCTGTGGTACAAAAAAAGGTTTTCTTGCAATTTTATTCAGGGAAATCTTTGATCTTAATTCTTTATTATGAAGATATGGAAGCAAATCTTTTACATAAATAATCCCTTCAATTTCATCTAAATTGCTTTTAAATAAAGGGATGCGACTATGACCGGATTCAGTAATGATTTTCAGCAAATCATCAAAGCTTTGATCTTTTGAAACAGCAACAATATCTACTCTGGGCGTCATTACTTCATGTACTGTTACTGTCTTAAATGCCACTACCCCCTGAATAAGTTCCTGCTCTTCTTCCTCAAAATTGCCTTTTACAATACTTATTTCTGCAATATCATCAATCTCATAGCTGAATAAAGAGGATTTCAGTTTATTTCCGGAAGAACCGGTAGTGAAATACTTTATTATATCGGAGATTGTTTTGGAAAACGGATATAAAATAATGTTTATCCAATACAAGGGAATAGCTGATATTCTTGCGAAAGCCTCAGGATTCCTGGATGCCAGAATTTTTGGAGCAATTTCTCCAATAAAAAGAATAACAGCAGATACAACTGCAATTGTAACCAAAATTTGATGAAAGGAATTACCGAAGTATGAAAATGTAAACCAAAGTGCCTGAACGGCAATTATAATATTAACAAAAGTATTTCCTAAAGTTATTGTAATAAGCAGTCTTCTGGGAGATTCAAGAAGACTGCTTAGATAATCAAAAGTAATATTGCTGTTTTTACCGGTGGCTTTAAGTTTTTCCTTATCTAAAGTAAATAAAGCCGCCTCCGAACCGGAAAAGAAGGCGGAGGCTAAAACAGATAATATTATTATAGTAATTTGAATAAAATGATCAATTTCCAAGAAATGGATCAAACCTCATATTGTGAAACATAAATATTAAGACTAAAACGGAAGAGAATCGTCTTTCTCTCCTTCTTCAGCTACATAGTTTTCAACCTGAACCGGTGTGCTGTATTCTGTGCTGCCGGTCTGACTGCCTTTCTGATCCTGTCCATCAAGAATAATCAGACTGTAGGCGTCTGCAATCACTTCCGTGAAATATTGTTTAACTCCGTCTTTCTCATATTCTCTTTTTGAAAGTCTGCCTTCAACGTAAACCCTTGCACCTTTTTTTAATCTGGACTTGAAATAATCCGAAAGATTAAAAGCAACAATATTATGCCAGGTAGTTTCGTTGGTATAACCGCCTTCCTTGTTTTTAAAGCTATGATCTGTTGCTAAAGAAAAACTTATAACTTCTGCATTCCCGGATGTCATCCTTGTTTCAGCATCCTTACCAAGTTTTCCGATGAGCATGATTTTGTTTAAAGTAAAAGCCATTTTGCCCTCCTTTTTTTGTTAATAATGAACTGTGTGAAACAAAAAATATTTAATAGTGCACAAAATAAAAAAAAATCTTAACAATGAAAAATATTAGAATAATAATACTATTTAAGTTCAACAATAGTGATACCGTCGCCCCCGGTTTCCAGGTCGGCAAAATAAAATTTATTTATATTAGATTGTTTTTGCAATAGTTCTTTAATAAACTGTTTTAACACTCCTGTTCCTCTGCCATGAAGAATTTCAATTCTGTCATAGCCTGAAATATAAGCTTCATCAATAAATCTTAGAACGTCCATTTCAGCATCCTCGGGTTTTCGGCCTCTTATATCAATTCTTAATCCGGGGAGCTGTGTTACAAAATTTGAATAAATATTTGAGTTTGAAGAATCTTCTTTTTTTCGTGAAAGAATCAGTTTGCTGATTTCAAGCGTCATTTTCATTGTACCTGATGTAATTACAGCTTTTCCTTTTGCCTTATCTAAACTAATAATTGCACCATAAGTAGATGTGCCCTTGAGCTGTACATAATCCCCTGTCTTAAGTTCATAATTTACTTTTTCAGAATCTTTTTCAGCTTCTTTATTTTTTGATTTATATAACTCTATTTTATCACTAATAATTTTTCTTTCTTTTTTAATTACATCTTTATCTGCGTTTGACTGCCTGATTTCTTTAATTGCGTTTTCAATTCTACTGTTTACCTCGCTTATGAATCGTTCAGTCTCATTTTTGGTTTTCTCAAGAATTTGCTTTTTCTTTTCATTTATTGCAGCAAGCTTCTCATCATATATCTTAGTTAATCCTTTTAATCGCAAATTCTCAATATCTGCCTGTTTAAGTTTATTATCAAGAAGCTTCATTTTATCATCCAGTCTTGCAATGAATTGTTCTATCTGAAGTTTTTCACCTTGCATCCTTTTAACTGCTTCATCGATAATGTATTGTTCAAGTCCAATTCTTCCGGCAATTTCAAATGCATAGCTTGAACCGGGAATTCCTTGTCTGAATTTGTATGTAGGAAGCAGCTTTTCATTATCAAATTCCATTGAAGCATTTTGAAACCCAATAGTGCAGTCCGCCATCACTTTCAGATTACCATGATGTGTTGTAGCAAAAACATACGCCCCTTTATTTTCAAGGGCAAGAAGCACAGAGCCGGCAAGAGCTGCACCTTCCGTGGGGTCAGTTCCGGTGCCAATTTCATCTAAAAGTACTAAAGAATTCTCATCAGCATCATTTAGTATGTTTTTTATATTTAACAGATGGGAACTGAATGTACTTAAATCATCTTCTATTGACTGACTGTCGCCGATATCAAGTAGAATTTTCCTGAAAACCTTAAAATTACTGTCCGGGTGAACAGGTACATGAAATCCTGCCTGAACCAGAGCACAAAGGAGTCCGGCAGTTTTTAATACAACAGTTTTTCCACCGGCATTTGGCCCGGTAATAATCAAAACTTTTTTATCGGAAGTGATTTTGAAATCGAGCGGAACAGTTTTGCCTTTCCCCAGTTTCTTTAGTAATCCCGGATGTTTCCCCTGAATAATTTCAAAGATATTTCCATCGTTAATCTCAGGGAATGCTCCTTCTATTTCAACAGAAAACGAAGCTTTTGCAAATATCATGTCGATTTCTGCCACTGTATTCAAACTTGAAGAAAGGAGCAATTTATTATCTGCAATCTTTTTAGTAATTCGTTCCAGAATTTTATCTATTTCTCTTCTTTCCTCAAACGAAAGTGAAATTAAATCATTATTGATCTCAAGTGTTTCAGCAGGTTCAATGTATATAGTTTGTCCGCTTGCTGATTCTGAATGAATAAATCCCTTAACCTGTCTCTTATGTTCAGATTTAACGGGTATTACCATTCGTCCTTCTCTCTGGGTGATGAATTCCTCTTGAACAATAGACCCTTCGCTAAGCTTTCTTAAGATCGAATTCATTTTACGCATAAGTTCATCAGTCTTATTCCTAATACTATTGCGTATTTCTTTAAGTTTCGGACTAGCACTCGAGGCTATTTCTCCTTGCTCATCAAAAATGTCCGAAATGCTTTTCTCCAGAACTTTATCATTTATCAATTGCTCGATAAATGTTGATTTAATCATAGGCATTTCGGAATTTTTCAAATAAATACTGAGTCTTCTCGATACTTCTATAAGAGAGAGTATTGCCAGAACAGCTTCTTTAGATAAAATCATTCCCGGGACTGAAGATTTTTCAATTTCCTCGTAAAGAGCCGGAATATACTGCAGCGGAGGATGATCATTATGGATTAAGGCATTTTTAGCTTCATCAACGAGTTTGCCGGCAATCACAATTGCATCTTTAGAATAAATCGGAAGAGAATCAATAAAGAGATTCCTGCCTGATTCAGTAGTGCAATATCTAGAAGCATAATTGAGGATTTTAAAATATTCTAATTTTTCTAATATTTCCGGGGAGATCATTTCTTTTTCTTTGATTTCTTAATTAAAGTGTCTTTCTCTAATTTGACATCTTCAATCTTTAAAGTATCAGATTTCCCAAGAGAATCCGGTTGAGCCAAAGTATCGGTTGAATCAGAAACAACATGCTTAGGGGTACGGCTTTCTATATAATCAATAAAGAGATCGTTGAACGATTTACCTTCGTCGAGGAACAAGTTCAAGACTGAGGGAATCAGATTCTCAGTAAAACCGTACATGAAAGAGTTCTTTTTATCCTTTTCTGAAGGGAAACTAAAAAGATTTAATAAAAGGATAAAAGCAGAGGCAAAGAAAATAATTTGGATTGCGCCTGAAATCCCTCCCAAGAGTTGATTAACAAATTTATTTACTTTATCAATTGGATGAACAATTCTCTTAATAATAGAGACAAGGAGAATAGTTGAGAGAAAAATAATAAAGCCTCCAACAATTTCGGCAATATAAAGTTCGCCGCTAAAAACAGGCTCAAGTATTTTTCCCAGTGCGCCACTGAATTTATAGGTAAGGATGATAGCAAAAAATAGTCCCGCAAGTCCGATAAGTTTTCGAACCATACCGTCTTTATATCCAAGCAGAAAACCAACAGCTACAAGACAAATCAATATAAAATCAATATAATTCAATGCTTAACTCAGGAATGTTTCAACCAGCTCTTTAATTTTCTGTCCATCAGCTTGTCCCTTCAATTCTTTAATAACCAAAGGCATAAGTTTCGGGAAATGTGCTTTTTCTGCAGCTCCAATTTCACCGGCAATTCTCTTTATTATGGAAAGTATTTCATTATCATTTGCCTGCTTTGGTAAAAATGATTGTATAATACTTAATTCAGCTTCTTCTTTCAAAGCTAATTCTTCTCTTCCGGCGTTGCGGAATTGTTCAATAGACTCTTTCCTTTTCTTTGCGGCTCCGGTAAGCAACTGAAGTTCGTCTTCGGGAGTCATATCCCCTTTCTTACCACTTTTTTCATATTCTAATATTAATGCGCGTATAGAGCGGATAGTTTCAAGTTTCACTTTATCGCCCGATTTCATTGCGGCTTTCAGTTCTTCATTAATTATGTCTTTAAGTGCCATAAAAACTCCTAAAAAAAAAGGCAGGTAAAACCCGCCTTTCATAATAATATTATAATAATCTAATCAACTTTTAACAAAGTAGAGTAGTTAAGACGTCTTGCATCAATCTTCCTTAATTCCTGCTGGAGATCGGTTACGATTCCCATGCTTGAATTCTTATCAACACGCATAGAAACAATAAGATTTGGTATTTTCACACGTCTCTGATACATAACATCAGCAAACTCGGTCATATCAGTAACTATGTTATCTTCTACTTGAATACGTTCAGCTTTACCGCCTGCTTTTCCTACCCAAACATAAGAAACAAGCCTTTTGTTTTCTATTTTTTCGATAGCTTCAGCTTCCGGAAGGCTAAACTGCACCAGAACTTCATGCTCTCTTAGTGTTGAGGTAACAAGGAAGAAAAGAAGAAGCATAAACACGATATCAGGTAATGATGCCGTTGGGATCTCTTGTTTTGTGGTTGACCGCTTCTTTTCAAATCTCATTTTTGTTCCTCATTTACTATTTTATGGTTTCCGGTTCAGCTATTGAAATAATAATCGGTATTTTTTCTTTCAGTTCATCATTTTCAACTGCACCGAGATCAATCACTTTTTTACCCCATTTGCCTAAGGCATATTCTTCGCGTACTTCGAAAAATGCACCTTTAACCTGGTCAAGTGTTTGAATATACAGATTATAATTAGTTTTCCTATCTGTCTTAACGGAAACAATCAATTTCTTGTTTGCTTCTAAATCTATCTTTTGAGCAATTCTTTCTTTCAAATTCTTCTTGATCTGTGGTATCGCTATTACTTGCCCGCCTAAAAGAACATCTCCATTTTGATTTATATTTAGAGAAGCCATTCTTTCCGGATTTATTTTAGTGGTTTTCTGAGGACCTTCTACATATTCCGGGAGGGTCAGACCGATACCTGTATCAACATCTATATTTGATGAGACAAGAAAGAACAGTAGCAGAAGGAAAGAAATATCCGCCATTGGACCTGCAGGTATATCTGCATCGGGAATTTTCTTTTTCTTTAAGTTAATCATTTTTATCTCTTCAATTTTTAGTATTATTCTTCTGAACTGCCAATTTCATATAGTGTATCAATCAATTCAATTGAGCTTTCTTCCATATCTGCAACAATTTTATCGATTCTGGCAATGAAGAAATTATAGAAAAACTGAAGTGTAATAGCAACAACAAGACCAAAAAGTGTTGTTAAAAGAGCTACTGATATACCGCCTGCAACTACACCCGGCGACATCTGAGCAGCTTCTTTAATAGCGTCGAATGACACAATCATACCTTGTACTGTACCGGTAAAACCAAGCATCGGTGCAATTGTAATAAAAGTTGAAATGTAAATCATACCCCTTTCAAGGAAGCCCATTTCAATAGCGCCATATGTCATAATAGCTTTTTCGGCAGCTTCAATACCTTCTTCTGCTCTTAAAAGACCGGCATGAAATACAGATGCTACAGGACCTTTTGTGTTTTCGCATAATCTTTTTGCTTCTTCGAGGCCGCCTCTGTTAAGGGCGTTTTTAACATCAACAATAAATTTCTTTGTGTTTGTTGTTGACTGAATCAACTGATATGTTTTGTAAATACAGAAACCAAGCCCTACTATAAGGCATATAAGAATAGGCCACATAAAACCGCCGCCTTCTACGAATTTCTGCTGCAAATAAGTTAATGTGCTCATTTCCTGTGCTTGTGCAAGAATCATAGCTGTTTTACCAAGTACTGTTGTGACTAACATAAGAGGGTACCTCCAAAGTATTTTATTTAATTATCAATAATGCAATATTTTAAAAAACAACTGCAGTAGTCTAACTATTTGGGTAAAAAAAGTCAATAAATAATTTTACTTAATAGTATTTTTATTGGGAAAATATTCACGATCTTTTAATTATTACAAGCGAAGCATCATCTTTCCATGTGCTCCCTTCTCCGAAAGTGTCGGTTGATGCAAATAATGCCTTTGAAAGCTCCTTTGCAGACTTATCACGGTTAAGTTTTATTGCTTCTTTTAGTCTTTCTTTACCGTATTCTTCTCCGTCTGAATTTATTCTCTCGATAATCCCGTCAGTATAGAGTAAAAGAATATCGCCGGGATGCATATAGACATAATCTTTCCTGAGTTCAATTTCCGGGAGAGCACCAAATATCAAAGCGTTGGGTTGAAGTTCCTTAATTGTATCTCCGCTTAAGAGAATGCCCGGAGGATGTCCGGCATTTACAAATGAAAGGTTACCGTTTTTCTCTATCTTTATATATATCAGGGAAATAAATCTTGTTGAATAAACGCTTCTGAAAATCACACTGTTTAATTTCCTGAGTGTGTGTGTAATCTCTGTATGGTTTTCCAGTCCCATTCTTAGTCCGGTAACAAGATCACGTACAAGCAGCGCTGCGGGTAATCCGTGACCGCTGGCATCGCCTATGCAAACTCCCAATTCATTTTCAAAAAAGAAATAGTCATAAATATCTCCTCCTACAAGTTCTGCGGGTTTTGATTTCCCGAAGATTTCAAATCCGGCGAACTCCGGACTTGCCTGAGGAAGAAGGCTCTTCTGAATATTAGCTGCCTGCTGAAATTCGCTTTTAACTGCCTCTGAGAATAGTTTGTAATTTAACGCTGAATTGAAAGCATTAAGACAAAAAGAAATTGCTTCTCTTTCCCAACCGCTCTTCAATTCATAAATTAAAATGTACCTATATTCAGGACCTCTGAAAGTAATTGCTGCGGGTATTGTATAATCTTTAATATTGTTTAGAGTTTCATCGATAGAGAATTGCGGATCATCATATATGTAACTTTTATTCTTTATAAGCACTTTTACCGCAGGAGAACTTTTACTTAGTTTCTTTTTATATCTAAGGTTTTTGGGAACTTTTGAGATAAGTATGTATTCATCTTCAGACTCTTCATAAAGCCTGCCGTTGCATATATGCAGATCGTTTCCGAATGTGTTTTCAAGCTCTTTTACTATATCAAACAGAAACTCTTTCCCTGTCTTCCCTTCTCCTATCCTTGAAAGAAGGAAATCGAGTTTCCTATAAAATACTTTTGGTTCAAGCATTTGTTACTCCAAATATTTAAGAGCTTTATCAGAGATATCTCTTCTAAAATGCATATCTGCAAAAGATATCTTTTTAAGTATATTATAGGCTTTCTCTTTGCATCCGGGGATGTTGTTATCTTCGGTTATTGCTGTAATCCCAAGCACTCTGCCGCCGTTTGTAACTATTTTATTATCGTCTTTTTTTGTGCCTGAATGATAAATTATTCCGCCCAGGGGCAGTTTTTCTGAAAGTCCGGTTATTTCATAACCTTTTTTGAATTCACCCGGATACCCACCTGATGCGGCAACAACACATACGGCAGAACCTCCTGAATATGCGACCGCATCTTTATCGATTTTTCCTGCAGCTGCAGAATAAAAAAGTTTAAGCATATCGCCTTTCATCAGAGGTAAAACAACCTGGGTTTCGGGGTCGCCGAATCTGCAGTTAAATTCAACTACTTTCGGACCTTGTGCCGTAATCATTAGTCCGCAATAAAGACACCCGGTAAAAGGATGCCCCTCTTCCCTCATAGCTTTTAGTATAGGTATTATTATTTTTTCTTCTGTTTCTTTCAAGACGGATTGAGTAACAACCGGGGCCGGCGAATATGCTCCCATCCCTCCTGTATTTTTGCCTGAATCGTTGTCGAATACTCTTTTATGATCTTGTGCAGAGGGCAGACAAATGAAATCTGTACCGTCGGTAATTGCAAAAACTGAAGCTTCTTCGCCTTCCATAAATTCTTCAATAACAACTGTGTCCCCTGCTGAACCGAATGTTTTATTTGTAAAGCATTCTTCAATTGCCTCGAATGCCTCTTCCGGGGTAAGGCATATTAAAACTCCTTTTCCTGCCGCAAGCCCGTTGGCCTTAATTACTATCGGCAAAGATGATTTGCTGATATATTCTAAAGCTTCATTTTTCTGTTCTTTACTGAAAACTTCGAAAGCAGCAGTTGGAACATTGTATTTTTTCATCAACTCTTTTGAAAAAGCTTTGTCGCCTTCAATTCTTGCCGCTGCGGCTTTTGGTCCGAACACATAAATTCCAGCGGAAATCAGAAAATCGGCCAGTCCGTCAACCAAAGGCTGCTCAGGACCAATTATAACAAGTTCAACTTGTTTTTCACGAAGGAATGCTAAAAGTTCATTCCCGGGTTTTACCGGAATATCTGAGTTAATTCCAATTTCTTCAGTACCCGGATTCCCGGGAATTATATATAATTTATCGAGCGAAGGAGCGGAAGCTAATGAAAGAGAAATTGCATGTTCCCTTCCTCCCGAGCCGATTACTGCTGCATTCATGGTTTTCCTTAGTCTTTGATTAAAAATTGAAGTTCCTTAATAAGAAGTTCAGTCAAATACTCTCTGTCGTATCTTTTAACAATTTCTTCTTTTGGTACAGGAAGAATTTTCTTCTTAAAATCTTCATAAATATTGATAAGTGTGTTCTTTAACTTTTCGATATCGTCAGGAGGTACTATGTAAGAGGCTCCGTATTCTTCGCAAATACTCTTGGTTGCACCTTCCGGTACAGTGGCAAGAATAGGTTTCCCTGCTCCAATGTATTCCAACATTTTCCCGGGTGTAACAGTATCCATATTACTGCCGTTTCCCAGCATAACCCAAAGAATATCGCTCGAAACAAGATGGGATACGGCATCCTCATGGTCCAGATATCCGAATTCTTTAATATATTCCTGAAGTTTAAGTTTCTGAACAAGTTTATGGTTTTCCTTTCTGAAATGACCTATAAAATTAAATTCGAAAGTTGAGGCTATATCAGGCCTTTCTACCGATAGTTTCTTTAAAGCCTTCAGCATGTATTTTGGAGTAATATTCTCATAAAATATTCCGGAATATGTTATTTTAATTTTTTCATTCATCCGGGGAATTACTACTGCTTTGCTGAAATCTTCCGCATCGTATCCGTGCGGTATAATAGTAACATCTTCAAATGTCAGAAATTTATATGTAGTCAACAGTTTCTCTTTTATTTTCCTGTTAACTGCTATTATTTTATCGGCACATCTTAATGCCGCATCTTCAAGCTGCTTATTCTTTAGCTTATGATAAGGTGTAGGATAATAGGCGAAATGATTACCGTACCAAAGATCACGGTAATCCACCACAAGCGGTATTCCGAATTCTTTTTTTAGCTTCGCTACCGACGAAAACGCAGAAAACGGAGGAATCGAAACGTACAAAACATCATAGCTCTCTTTAGTCAGTAATTCCTTTGCTTTAAGATAAGCCTGATTTGCCCAGTTGATTTTATTATCCGGAATAAATACAGTTTTACTGATTTTACTCATAATTTTCCGAAGTGATTCTTTCGGCATTGATACTGTTCCGAGTCCCTTCATTATTGAATTCGGATCCAAAGACTTGGTACGGATAATTTCAATATCAGAATCCACCGCTTCTTTCAGCAGACTCATATCATGAGCATAATAAGCCGTTGTACCGCTGGTTATAACTGTGGTTTTCCACTTGTTTTTACTCAGGTACTTGGCAAACTTAAGCGTACGCTGCACACCGCTTAATCCCATGGGAGGGAAATAATAAGCAATAATTAAAATCTTAAACATTAAGACACCGGATCAAAGATTTAATTTTTTGATTGATAATTGGGTGATTCCTTAGTAATTATTACATCATGAGGATGACTTTCTCTTAATCCCGCCGATGATATTTTAACAAATCTTGCATTATTCTTTAATTCTTCAATTGTCTTTACACCGCAATATCCCATAGCTGCTCTAAGCCCGCCGATAAACTGATATATTGTATCTGAAAGGTGTCCTTTATAAGGTACTCTGCCTTCAACGCCTTCCGGCACGAGTTTTTTGATATCATCCTCTGCATCCTGAAAATACCTGTCTTTACTTCCTTTTTGCATCGCTCCCAACGAACCCATTCCTCTGTAAACTTTAAAGCTTCTTCCTTCAAAAAGAACTTTTTCACCCGGAGTTTCATCAACACCGGCAAACATACCGCCAATCATGACTGTATCTGCGCCTGCGGCAATTGCTTTAGGAACATCTCCTGTCTGTTTGATACCTCCGTCGGCAATAATCGGAATTCCCTTGTTTTTAAGTGCTTTAAATACCTCATAAACAGCACTTACTTGCGGCATTCCAACTCCTGCTATTACACGAGTAGTACATATTGAACCGGCACCAATTCCGACTTTAACGGCATTTACACCGCAGTTAACTAAATCCAACGCGGCTTCTCCTGTTACTATATTGCCGGCAATAAGCTGAATGTCTTTGAATTTTTTTCTGATTGCCTTAACTGTCTGCAGCACACCGGCTGAATGTCCGTGAGCAGTATCAACTACAATAACATCAGCCTGCGCCTCAACAAGGGCTGTTACTCTTTCCATTGTATCTGATGTAACCCCTACACCTGCACCTACTCTCAGTCTTCCGTATTCATCTTTGCATGCATTAGGAAATTTTTTCTTCTTGGAAATATCCTTGAATGTTATTAACCCTTTAAGTATGTAATTACCATCAACAACAGGAAGCTTCTCAATTCTGTGCTTCTGTAGAATTACTTCAGCTTGGTCAAGAGTTGTTCCGATAGGTGCTGTAATTAGATTTGAAGTTGTCATAATATCTTTAACAAGAAGACTTTGGTTCGGCTCAAACCTTAAATCTCTGTTTGTTAGAATTCCTATAAGTCTGCAGTGTTCATCTACTATCGGAATTCCGGATATTTTGAATTTATTCATAAGCTTAAGAGCATCTCCTACAGTTTTATCGGCTGTAAGAGTAATTGGTTTATTTATCATTCCGCTTTCGGATCTTTTTACTTTATCAACTTCTTCAGCCTGAAGTTCTACACTCATATTTTTATGAATTATTCCAATACCGCCTTGTGCGGCCATAGCTATAGCCATATCAGATTCAGTAACTGTATCCATTGCGGCTGACAAGAAGGGTATGTTCAGTCTTATATCAGTTGTAAGTAATGCGGTAATGTCAGTTTCTCTCGGGAGCACTTCCGATTTGGCAGGCACTAAGAGAATATCGTCAAATGTTAGTCCGGCAAATAGCAGTTTATCTTCCATATTAGCCTCTTGTTTATAAATCGGCGGAAACGTTCCGGCGATATTGTAAAAAATTTAATTCTAAATTTACTAAAATGAACAGTTATTTACCAATCAGATATTTCCAAGGATGAAAGTATTTTTTTTATGGTGTTGAATGATGTTTCACGGGAGAATCCTCTTGAGGCAAGAAATCTGAACAAAGCCTCTTTTTTCTTTTGATCATTCATTAAGGAAAATCTGCTTTCTTTCAGTTTTTTATGAATAAGGATTTCCGCAGTTTCCGCTTCGTTTTCCGCAAGTCCGGAATTCCGGAATATTTCTGAT
The DNA here is from genome assembly GCA_964584325.1 of uncultured Melioribacteraceae bacterium. Taxonomy (GTDB): domain Bacteria; phylum Bacteroidota; class Ignavibacteria; order Ignavibacteriales; family Melioribacteraceae; genus CAZOZP01. The sequence continues at coordinate 43,544 of CAZOZP010000009.1, read as the reverse complement.
ATTATAGCCGGAAAGATTTTTTTGCTTTCAAGTTCGCGGCGTATTTTAAATATTCCCTTTTTCTTAATGTTAATTTCAAGATATCTTTCCGCAAATACCCTGTCGTTTAAATAATCATTTTTTCTTAAAAATTCCAAGATATCTTTTATAGCCTCAGATGAGTATTCTTTTTTTTGGAGTTTAACTTTCAACTCATATTCGGAATGCGAACGTATAGAAAGTATTCTGAAGGCGGTTTCTTTTGCCGCTGCGGTTTCACAAAGAAGCTTTATATAAGTTAATTTATTTTCGTAAATACTTGTGCCTTGAACACAACCGAATTCGTTAAAAATGTTAAGCGGAATATGTAAATAAGTGCCGTCATCAAATGCAACTTTCATTTTACTGCCAGTCCTGACGGCACTTAATACTTTTATCATTTTTCTTTTTTATCTTTTGTTTCTTCAAGAAGAAGTTCAGTGAAAAGTCCTATTTTAACTTTAACTTCTTGTTCTAATTTAGAAGACAGAACTTTGTCATCGGTAAGTTTCTTCTTGAACTGATCTCTTCCCTGGAATCTTTCTTCACCAAAAGTAAACCATGACCCGCTTTTTTTGATTATTCCGGTTTCGGTACCTATATCTATCAATTCTCCGATTTTGCTGATACCTTCATTGAACATAATATCAAATTCTACTGATTTGAACGGAGGGGCGACTTTACTTTTTACGATTTTTACTTTTGTTCTGCTCCCCACTACATCTTCTCCGTCTTTTATTGCAGCAAGTCGGCGTATATCAATTCTTACTGAAGCATAAAACTTAAGAGCATTTCCTCCTGTTGTTGTTTCCGGATTTCCAAAAACCACCCCGATTTTGTTTCTGAGCTGGTTAGTAAAAATTACGCAAGTGTTAGATTTATTAATTACGCCTGTGAGTTTCCGTAAAGCCTGCGACATAAGTCTTGCCTGCATTGCCATCTGCGGATCTCCCATATCTCCTTCGATTTCTGCTTTGGGTACCAATGCGGCAACAGAATCTACAACAATTACATCCAAGGCATTGCTCCTTACAAGTGTATCAGCTATTTCAAGAGCTTGCTCGCCGTAATCAGGTTGAGATACCAAAAGATTCTTTACATCAACATTAAGTTTTTTTGCATAATTCAGATCAAGTGCATGTTCAGCATCGATAAATGCAACCAAACCGCCAAGTCTCTGTGCTTCGGCAATAACGTGAAGACAAACAGTGGTTTTTCCTGAAGATTCAGGTCCGTAGATTTCAGTTATTCTTCCGCGAGGAATTCCGCCTATTCCCAAAGCGGCATCAAGCGAAAGCGATCCGGTAGAAATCGCTTCTATCTTCTGAACTGTTTTATCTCCCATTCTCATAATAGAACCTTTACCATGGGCTTTTTCAATTGAAGCTATTGTTTCTTCAAGGACTTTCATTTTTGAATCTGATTCTGATGCCATAAATCCTCCTTTATTCTAAAATTAAACTTTTTATTCTTCTGTAAACTGATCCTTCCGGCATAAGTTTGCTCTGAACAAGAGCAATGTTTGATGCCCGGGAACAATATTCATCGTATTTTAAATTCGTGATATTAATTAATTTGTCTATATCTTCCCGTCCTCTAATTCTCAATAGTGTAACATGTGGAATAAAAGGTCTGTTTTCCGATTCAATTCCATATTTTTTCATAGCTTTATTAATTCCGAAAACATATTCAGACAAGCTTCCGCTTTTTTCATACATTTCCGCCCAAATCATTGAAGGGGTTCCCCCGCGTCTTATTAATTTAAAACCGCGAAAGTGGATCTCAAATCCATTATATTTTTTACTTAATTCAATAATATCTTGCCAGATATTTTCAGTTAGTTCGGCTCCTGTGTCTCCAAGAAATTTCAAAGTTATGTGAAGTTTCTCTTCGCTCTCCCACTTGCAATCAGTATCATTATATATTCCGGAACTGCCTTTCACAAGTAACTCCTTCATTTCAGCAGGAATTTCAAGAGAAACAAACAGCCTATTCGTCATATGGAATTCCGAGAATACTTCGTCTTACCATTTCAAGGGCTGCCTGTGAAGCCCGGGTTTTATTCAGAAGTCTGTCATCTCCGAAACGGAACTCTCTGGCAGCGCAGGATTTCCCGTCGCAGATGCCTATGTAAACTAATCCCAAAGGTTTTGTCTCCGTAGCGCCCGTAGGCCCCATTATTCCTGTTGATGCCAGTCCGATGTCAGTTCCTGCAATTCCTCTAACTCCTTCAGCCATTTGTCTGGCTGTTTCAGCACTAACGGCACCGTTTTTGTAAAGTTCATCTTCGTTTACATTCAGCATTTCTACTTTTGCACCATATGAGTATGTGATTACTGCTCTTTCAAGGAATTTGCTGCTTCCGGGAATATCTGTCAGTCTGCTGGCAATTTTGCCTCCTGTACAAGACTCTGCAATACTGAGTGTTAATCCTCTGTCGGTTAAAAGTCTTGCTACCACAGATTCTAAATTTTCAGAATTTTTTCCGTAAATAAAGCGTCCGGCAAGAGCCCGTATTTTCTGTTCTGCTTCAAGTACAGTGTTAGCCACTGTCTCTTCAGTTTCTCCAAATGCCGTAATTTTAACTTTCACTCCGTATTCGTTTGGGAGAAAAGCTATTTTTGTTTCTTCGAAAATGTTTTCAATTTTTGCTATTTTTTCATAGAGTATAGACTCGGCAATTCCCGTTGTAAGAAGCATAGTCTGTTTCTTAAATATTTTCGGTATTCCTAATATATCTCTCAGCAACGGAATAATTCTTTCTGTTGTGATATGTTCCATTTCAAATGGAACTCCGGGTATTGATATAAAAATCTTTTCATCTTTTTCTATCCACATTCCCGGGGCAGTACCTTTTTCGTTTCGAAGTACTTTTGCTATTGCAGGAATTAATGCCTGATCTTCATTTATTTTTGTTAGAGGCCTATTCCTTTTTTCAAAAAATAACTTAACATCTGCTAAAGCATCTTTATTAACAACGAGTTCTGATTCGAAATAGTCGGAGAGGCATTTTTTTGTAATGTCATCGTTTGTCGGGCCTAATCCGCCTGTCATTATTATAAGGTCTGCCGAATCGGCAGCAAGATTCAACTCAGAAATAATTTCAGTTCTGTCATCACTTATTGTCGAGATTTTTATAACATCAATTCCGAGATCGCTAAGTTTTTCACCAATAAACGATGCATTCGTATTTACAGTCTGTCCGTTTAACAGTTCATCACCTATTGATATCAAATGAGCTTTCATAATTCAACCATTAATAAATATTAAAATAGTAAACTAATAAATTAGTTATAATGCATGCATAAAGGCCGGCAATTATATCATCAAGTACAATTCCAACCCCGCCTTTAATTCCCTCCGCTTGCCTTGCCGGCGGGAACTTGTATATATCAGCCAGTCGCCATATTATAAAACATATCAGTATTGCCCATAAATTTAGAGGTATAAACAAAAAGGCAACCCAAGTTCCGGCAAACTCGTCTGCTGTAAATATCGAAGGATCGTCTCCGAATTCAGCCGAAAATTTATCCCCGATAAAAAAACCTAATCCAGTAATAATAATTATTCCCATATAATGCCACAAAGAATCAGCGAAACCCGGAATCAACCATATCCCCAGAGCTGCAACACTTGCAGCGGTACCGGGAGCATACTTGATTTTTCCCGTAAGCAGACCCGTGCCTATTATATATTCATAATTATTTATTCTAATCACAAAAATAAATTCTTTATTACAAATCTGTTTTTTATTAAGTATGTAATTCCTGTATAAACAGTTAATATTGTAACTGTCAGCATTATACCGTAAACCAGTTTAGGTTCAAGAAGCGAATCAAAAAAAACTTCGTTCCCTTTATATATCCAATCAACTGTAGTTGATATATATATCATAAGTAAATAATAAAGGAAAGCCATCTGAAGAAATGTTTTTACTTTTGCAGAGCGGCTTGTGTAGAAAGATTTCTTCTGGTATTCGGCTACAGATCTTAAAATTGTAATTATTAAATCTCTTGCTATTATGGCTATAACCATCCAAAGTTCCAGCATACCGATAAAAACAAATGCAAGAAAGGCTGCAGAAGTAAGTATTTTATCAGCAAGCGGATCCATAAACTTTCCCCAGGCTGTAATATAATTAAATTTTCTGGCAAGCCACCCATCATACCAATCAGTTATAGCAGCAATAAAAAATACCAGGAGCGATATTTGCTTCAGTATGCCGCTATCCGAAAGGAAAAGGAAAAAGAAAACCGGAGTGAGTATTATTCTTAAAGCCGTCAGCTGATTTGGAAGCAGCATTACATATCACCAAGTTTTTTTAGAAGGTCATATATATAAAATCCTGCATTGTGGCCGTCAGCCCAAACAATATTAACTGCATAACTGCCGGCAGGAATAATGTCTTTTACAGTAACTTCTTCCTGTTTATAAAGAGGAAGATATCCGCTTCCTTTCTTTTCATATTCGGCACCGCATACTGCACACGGACAATTTCTTCTCAGATTGGTAAGTTTTATAGCGGTAACAACCGAATCGCTCCATCGAACCATCAGGCTGTTACCGGAAATTTCCAACGAAACGGGAATCATTTATAAACTCTTTCCTGTCAGCTTTTCCAATGCTTCCAGATATTTCTGCCTTGTGTTGGCAATTACTTCTTCAGGAAGCGGGGGTGCAGGTGGTTGTTTGTTGAATTTAACTGATACAAGGTAATCTCTGACATACTGCTTATCATAACTTTGCTGAACTCTTCCCTTTTCGTATCCTTCCAGAGGCCAGAATCTTGACGAATCAGGCGTTAGCAGTTCATCAATAAGAATTACTTCTCCGTTATAAATGCCGAATTCCATTTTTGTATCTGCAAGGATAATCCCTTTAGTCAGAGCAAATTCTGATGCTTTCTTGTATATTGCTATTGCTGTAGTGCTTATTTTATCAAAAATATCTTTCCCTACAATTTTTTCGGCTTGTTCAGAACTGATATTTTCATCATGATCTCCAATGTCGGCTTTTGTTGATGGGGTGAATATGGGTTCGGGAAGTTTTTCGGATTCTACCAGTCCCTCAGGAAGTTTAATTCCACATATGCTTCCGGTTGCTTTATAATCGGCCAGACCTGAACCTGTTATATACCCTCTTACTATACACTCTATCGGAATAAGTTCTGCCTTTTTAACCAACATTGATCTTCCTTCAAGAATATCCGCATACTCCATACAAATTGGCGGATACTCACTAACGTTTGTTGTAACAACATGATTCTGAATAATATCTTTTGTGTAATCAAACCAAAACTCTGATATTTTTGTTAAGACACGGCCTTTATCCGGAATTCCTTCATTCATTATAACATCAAATGCCGAGAGTCTGTCTGTAGATACCATAAGGTAGTAATCTCCCAGGTCATACATATCACGAACTTTTCCCTGCTTAAACTTTTTGAGATTACTGAAATCTGTATTTCGAATAACAATGCTCATATATCCTCACAAATAATTTATAATTTCAAGACAAAGTTAATAATAATAATAAACAACTACTTAAAATAATTTTATTTTAACCGATATTAAACCATGAAATTTTAATTTTAAAGTCAAAAAATTATTTTATAATAAAGAAAATAAAATGGCTGAATTACTTAATCCTTCTGCACTTGCAATTGTTCTTTTTGTTTTATGCATTATCCAATTTGGTTTTATAATCTATTTGGCTGGCAGAAAAAAGAAGACTAAACTTGTAGCCGAGAAACATTATATCTCTCTTCACAATTCTTATGACATAGTAAAAAATCAGTTAGCTTACTGCCATAAGGAAAATTCAGAAATGCAGTCTAAAATGGAGGCTCTTGCCAAACAAATTTCTGATCTTGAAGAGATTAATTCAAATCTGACCGAACAAAAAGGCAAGCTAATCGAATCTAAGAATCAGCTTGAAGTGCTGCATCGAAAAAAGGAGGAATTATTCGCAATTGCCATTCATGACATAAAAAATCCTGCTTCTGCAATTAAAGGTTATATTGAACTGATTAACAATTTCGATATTTCCGCACAGGAACAGCAGGAACTAATGGTCTCTTTGCTACAGTCATCCGAACAGCTTATGCAGCTTGCTCAACAGGTATCAAAAAGCTTTGCTGAAGAATCAATAGAAGAGCAAAAAAAATATCAGCCCGCATCGATAAAGGATATTATTGATTCTGTTTGCTCAATGAATCAACCTTATGCCAAGAAAAAAGGAATCAAACTTATAAATAAGTCTTCTTCATCTTTACCTCAAATCAATGCAGATATCATCAAAATTGAAGAAGTTCTTGAAAATCTTATAAATAATGCTTTGAAATATTCATCGCATGATACTATGGTTCAGGTGCTTACTTATTTCAATTCTGATGTATTAACTGTTGAGGTCTCGGATAATGGTCCCGGACTTTCAGATGAAGACCTCACCCGGGTGTTTTCCAAAGGAGCAGTGCTTAGTACTCAGCCTACAGGCGGAGAAAGCAGGAGCGGATTGGGGTTATGGATCGTAAAAACGATAATCGAAGATCATAACGGACGTGTCTGGGTGAAAAGTAAAAAAGGCCGCGGATCAACCTTTGCTTTTGAACTTCCTGTTTTAAAATAAAAGAAGCGGTTTTTATTCCGCTTCTTTTAGGATTTTGTAGCTTTATAAGAGCAAGGAGCATATTTTAGATGTTTTCACATTCTCTTGTCAATCAAAATCCCTTTCTTTAGGTTATTGTACTCAAGTGTATCGCGAGATTTTTCAGAAGAGGACGCATCAACAATGGCTCTAACCATTGGATCCGGTTTTTCTTCAAATTTCCACGATTTTTCCTGAGTGGCATTAACGGCATCGGCATTCGACTTTCCGTCGCTTTGCCTTTTTATGCCGGCAATTGCATTGGAACCTGCGTCCGACATAACTCTTGAAATAACCATTTCAGCCTCCCTGCTTTTTGTTGGGGGAGATTTTTCCCTTACGTATATAATCGGCGGAAATTAAAAAAAGTTTAATTCAACCTCCAGACACTTAGTTCCGATAAAAATGGTCCCGGTTCGAATAATTAACATTTAAAACAAAAAAAGGCTACATCCTTCTTGGGGAGCAGCCTTTTAAGGTTGTATTTCTGATTAACCGAAGAAAGTAGTCGCTACTTTATAAAGATCCATATTTACTGTTTTCAGTTCGCCAACAGCTTCTGCAAGAGAAGATGCAACTATATCTGTTCCTTTAAGAGCAGCCATTTTGCCGAAATCGCCTTTATCAACTAATTCAGCAGCAAAAACGCCGAATCTTGTTCCGAGCACGCGGTCAAATGCTGAAGGCGACCCGCCTCTCTGTATGTGGCCTAAAACTGTTGCTCTTGTTTCAAAACCTGTTCTCTTTTCAACTTCTTTAGCTAAAAGTTCACCTATTCCGCCAAGTTTTACGTGCCCGAAAGAATCAAGTTCCTGATCCTGAAGAATTTCACCTGCACTCTCAACAGTAGCACCTTCGGCAACAACTATAATACTGAAGTCTTTACCTTTTGAGTGTCTTTGTTTAATTGTGTTTGTTACTTCTTCGAAAGTAAATGGCTTTTCAGGGATAAGAATCATATCAGCACCGCCTGCCATTCCGGCATAAGTTGCGATCCATCCGGCGTGACGGCCCATAACTTCAACAACAATAACTCTGTTATGTGATTCTGCTGTTGTATGAAGTCTGTCAATAGCTTCCATTGCAATATTCACTGATGTATCAAATCCGAATGTGAAATCTGTTGAACTTAAGTCGTTATCTATAGTTTTAGGAACACCTACTACATTAACGCCTGCCTTGTATAGTTTTGCGGCAACTCCAAGTGTATCTTCACCGCCGATTGCTACTAATGCATCCATACCGGCTTCTTTCATATTCTGAATAACTCTCTGTTCGCCGTTTTCTACTTTATAAACATTTGTTCTTGAAGATTTAAGGATAGTACCGCCTCTGTGAAGAATTCCGGATACTGATCTTTCATCCATAGAGATGAATTTCTTCTCAAGTAATCCTCTCCATCCTTCCATAATACCAATTATCTCATGACCGTTCTGAATCGATTTTCTGACAACTGCTCTGATAACCGGATTCAACCCGGGGCAGTCGCCGCCGCCTGTCAATATACCTATTTTCATTTGAACTCCTAGTTGTAATTATTATTTATTTACAGTACAAATATAACCAATTGCAGAAACTATAATATTTTTAAATTTGCTAATTTTGCAAGAAGATTTTTGGTTCCGGCATTATCGAAAGACACCATTATTTTCTGCATTTCTCCAGAACCGGAAATTTGAATTACTTTACCGAGTCCGAACAATTCGTGGCTTACACGACTTCCTACCCTCACGGATTTACGTTCCTGGTCATAATCATCATAATCCGGCTGATACATTTCATCGTGGTAAACTCCTCTTTTTCTGCGTCCTATTTTTCCGCCGATGCCGCCGTTAAGTTCATCGCAACATTCTTTTTCAATCTCATCAAGAAATCTTGAACGAACCTGATAAGCTACTTCTCCGAATCTGTATCTGGACCTTGCATAAGTCAGGAACAACTTTTTCTTTGCTCTCGTAATAGCCACATAAAATAATCTTCTTTCTTCACCAAGTTGTGCATCGGAATCGAACTTTCTGTTCAGAGGAAAGATGTCTTCTTCCAGACCTGTCACAAAAACAACCGGGAACTCAAGACCTTTAGCACTGTGGCAAGTCATTAATGTTATGGAATTGTTTTCATCGTTATATGTATCAACTCCGGTAATTAGCGAAACATCCGCTAAATAATCTTCAATTGTTCTTTCCGGATTATTTTTACAGAAATCGTTTACTGAAGCAATTAACTCCTGAACATTTTCAAAGCGCTGCTGAGATTCGGGAGTATTTTCTTCTTTATATATTTTTAATATCCCGAGTTCGTTAATCAAAGCTGAAAGCAACTCATTAAGGGCAAGCTTACTTCTCAGGTCTATATATTTTTCAAGAAGAATTCTGAATTGCTTAACATTTTTCTGAATTCTTTCTTTCACTTCGATAACTTCAAACACCCTTGCCATAGTAGAATAAAGCGGAATATTCAGTTTGCGGGAAAATTGAATCATCTTCGAGATAGATGTATTCCCGATTCCCCTCTGCGGGAAATTCATAATACGAAGTATGCTTTCTTCATCGTTCTGATTAGTGATAACTCTCAGATATGCAATAATGTCTTTTATTTCCTTACGCTTGTAGAATTCCAATCCGCCTACAATTTTGTAGGGAATCTTTGCACGTCTTAAAGCATCTTCAAGTGCTCTGGACTGCGAGTTGATTCTGTAGAAAACAGCTATGTCATTTAATGAAAGCTTCTTTTTTGTAATTTCTTCTTTTATGCGTTTGGAAATCTGGTATGCTTCATCCTTTTCATCCGAACACTTAACCATGGTAATAGGTTCGCCTTCTTCGTTATCTGTCCAAAGGTTTTTCTTGATTTGCTCGGGATTATTTTTTATTACGGAATCAGCGGCTCTAAGTATAACTTTTGTACTTCTGTAATTCTGCTCAAGTCTGAAAACTTTTGCTTTAGGAAAATCTTTTTCGAATTCAAGTATATTCCTTATGTCAGCTCCGCGCCAACCGTAAATGCTTTGCGCATCATCGCCTACAACGCAAATTTTAGTTTTACCGTTTACGAGAATTTTAAGCAGTTCATACTGAACCCTGTTAGTGTCCTGATACTCATCAACTAAAATGTATTTAAACTGTTTTCTGTACTTTGCAAGTATTTTTTCATTGGTGTTGAATAATTCAAGAGGCTTTAACAATAAATCGTCAAAATCCATTGAATTGTTTTCATAAAGTCTTTGATTGTAAAGTTTGTATATCTCTCCGATTTTCTTTTCTATCGGTGTTGAGGCAACAGTGTTTATGAACTCATCCGGCATCACCATATGGTTTTTAAGATAACTGATCTTATGCTGGATGTGGTTATAATTATAGATCTCTGCTGAAAGATTCAACTCTTGTATTATATTGTTTACGAGCGATGTAGAATCTTCTTTGTCATAAATACAAAAATTTGACTGATAATTGATTTTCTTGGATTCAACCCTCAGAATTTTTGCGAAAATTGAATGAAAAGTTCCCATCCAGAGCTCACCGGCTTGCTGGCCAATAAGTTTGTCAATCCTCTCGCGCATTTCTCTGGCGGCTTTATTCGTAAAAGTAAGAGCTAATATGGAAGAAGGTTCTAACCCGCTTTCAATAACAAGTGCTATTTTGTTAGTAAGCACTCTTGTTTTACCGGAACCTGCTCCGGCAATTATCATGTGCGGTCCTAAATTGTATTCTGCGGCTTCTTTTTGGGCTGGATTTAATGATTGAAGTTCTAACATAATACCTTAAACTTTTGAAGTGCAAAGTTACAAAAAAAAGAGAAAATTTTCAATAAATACTTGAGAATAACAAACTGCTTTTTGGTGCGCTGAAGAGATGAATTAAATCTAATTACCGCAGACAAAGATAAATAAATTTTCTTTATCTGCGGTACAAATTTTATCCGCAGATTTCCCTTATTGCTTCGGCAATTATTGGGATTCCTTCCTGTATTTTATCGGGGGCGGTATTGCAGAATGAGATTCTCATTTTGCTGTTCAATTGAGCCAACGGATCAAATGTTTTTCCTGTTACAAAAACTGCACCTTTTGATATTGCCTTTTCCAGAATGAGTGTTGAATCTGTACCGGCAGGAAGATCAAGCCATATATAAAACCCGCCTCTTGGGTCAACCCATTTAACATAATCGGGCATACATTTCTTCAGCATATCTATCATACAAAAAGCTCTTTCTTTGTACTTTTCTTTTGCAAAGGCAGTGTATTTATATATTTCACCGTTTCTTATAAATTTATCCGCAATTACCTGAGAAATACTTGGCGAGCAAGCATCTATTGATTGTTTTATGAGTTCACATTTACGGTAGATTTCTTCAGGTACTAAAAGCCAGCCTAATCTAAGTCCCGGTCCGAGAATTTTCGAAAAGCTCCCTGTATAACAAACATCAATTCCGGAAGGATTAATCCCTTTTATTGGTATGAGTTTATTTAGATCTTCCTCATGGAAATACAGGTCGCTGTAAACATCATCTTCTATAAGCGGAATATTTTTACCCTGCATAAGAGAGATAAGATTCTGCTTAACTTCAGGTGAGTAAAGCGTTCCGGCAGGATTATGAAAATTAGGGGCAAAGTATAAAAACTTCGGAGCTGTCTTTGATTCTAAAATTTTCTCTTCCAAGATTTCAGTAGATATTCCGTCTGCATTGAGTGGAACGGGCACCATATTTGCCTGATATGATCTGAATGCGGAAATTGCACCTATGAAACAAGGATTTTCTACCAATACATCGTCGCCCGGATCAATAAAGAGTTTTCCGAGAATATTAATTGCCTGGAGGGATCCGGTGGTAAGTATTATTTTATTTTCATTAACCGGTAACCCTTTCTTCTTAAGATATTCGGTTAACGATTCTAAAATTGACGGGAGACCGCAAGTAGGTCCGTACTGCATTGCAATTTGTTTTTCCTTTAGTGTCAGTCCGTTATAGATTCTGTCAATTTCATCTATCGGGAAAAGTTCATTGCCCGGCATTCCGCCAGCAAAGGAAATAATATCCGGTCTTGTTGCCAGACTCATTAAATCTCTGATTTCAGATGAACGAAGCTGTGCACTGGAAGAAGAAAATCTTATCATAATTTTATACCTGATATATCTGATTAGCTTTCAATAATTCCATCTTATTTGCCTGAAGAACTTTTATTACTTCGTCCACTCCGGAAGATCTAAGCACCACTGAAGCAGAGTTTTCAACTGCAAAAGCATACATATAGTCGATAGAGATACCATGGTCAGAAAGCAGCTTTAATACTTTATGCAATCCGCCCGGTGTATTGGGTACAACGATACAAACAACATCTGTGGTATTAACCGAGAATCCGTTTTTTTTCAATACTTCAAGAGCAAGCTCAGGTCTTCCTACAATCAGTCTGATAATTCCGTAATCAGGTGCATCTGCTATGCTGAAGGCTGAAATGTTGATGTCGTTTTCAGCAAGAATTCTTGTCATTTCTGTCAGCCTTCCCGCTTTATCTTCCAGGAAAACCGATAATTGCTTTATTATCATAGAACACCTCTTAAAGGTTAAAGTTTACGGTTGTCAATTACTCTTTTTGCTTTTCCTTCAGATCTTTCAATTGAATATGGTTCAACCAGCTTTATGTTTGCGGTTAAACCGAGTGTGCTTGATATATTATGACTGATTCTTTTTTTCAAAGCTTCAAGCACCTTAATTTCATCAGACCAGAATTGATTATCAACTTCAACTTTTATTTCGAGCGTATCCAGGTTGTTTTCGCGGCTTACGATTAGCTGATAATGCGGAGTGGTTTCACTCATTTCCAGAAGCACGGATTCAACCTGTGAAGGAAATACATTTACTCCTCTTATAATAAGCATATCATCTGAACGCCCGAGGCACTTTTCCATTCTAACCAGTGTTCTTCCGCATAGACATTGGTCTATATGAAGTCTGGTTAAATCTCTTGTCCTGTATCTAAGCAACGGCATTGCTTCTTTTGTAACCGGTGTAAATACAAGTTCCCCGATTTCTCCATAAGGTAATACTTCCAATGTATCCGGATTTATAATTTCGGGAATAAAGTGATCTTCAAAAATATGACTTCCCTTTTGATGTTCACACTCCATTGAAACACCCGGCCCGATTACTTCGCTTAGTCCGTATATATCATAAGCTTTAACGCCCATAAGCGTTTCAATCTGATTTCTCATTTCTTCCGTCCATGGCTCAGCTCCGAATATTCCGGCTTTAAGTTTAATTTCTGAACGCGGAATACCTTCTTTCTGAATAGTTTCTCCTAAATGAGCTGCATAAGAAGGGGTGCATGCTATTGCAGTTGAACCGAAATCAACCATCAACTGAAGCTGCTTTTTTGTGTTTCCTCCGGAAATAGGGATAACTGATGCTCCTATTTTTTCAGCTCCGTAATGCAGTCCCATACCGCCGGTGAAAAGACCATAACCGTATGCTACCTGTATAATATCGTTCTTTGTTATTCCGGCCATCGTAAGCGATCTTGCAACTACTTCGCTCCACATATTTATATCATTTCTGGTATAGCCAACTACGGTAGGTTTTCCTGTAGTTCCGCTTGAAGCATGAAGTCTTACAATTTCGCTTTGAGGAACGGTAAATAATCCGAAAGGATAATTATCCCGAAGATCCTGTTTGGTTGTAAAAGGCAAATCTTTCAGTTGGTCAACGGAATTTATATCGCCCGGCTCAATACCTTTTTCCTGAAGTTTCTTTCTGTAAAAAGGCACATTGAAGTATATCCTTTCAATCATTTGCTGCAGGCGTTTGCTTTGAATTTGAGAAAGTTTTTCCCTATCCGCAGTTTCAATAGATTCATTCCAAATCATTTTTCTTCTTCTTTATTTTGTTTTCCGATATTGAGTCCCAGTCTGAAAGCCTTCAGATTTATTTCCTGAATTTCACGGCCTTTAGTGCTGAAAAGTTTTTCTATTGCCGATTCGAAATACTGCGAATCAATCCCAATATATGGGGAGGCAGCTCCGAGCATTATTACGTTATATGTTTTTGAATTTCCGGCTTCTTTTGCCAAAGTTGCGGTATCCACTAAAATACATTTTGCGGAATTTCTGATTGTCTGCATGAGTTCTGTTTCATCCGGATAATCCTGAATGTTCTTAAACGGATCCGTTGATGTAACAAGTATTCCGCCGGCAGAAAGAAAAGGCAAATATCTGAGTGATTCCATAGGTTCAACTGATATTATGATATCTGCTGTCCCGGATGCAATTAGATCAGAGTAAATTGTATCATCGGATATTCTCAGATGGGATTGTACAGCACCGCCTCTTTGACTCATTCCGTGTACTTCCGCCTGTTTAATATTCAAACCGGCATCCAGAGCCGCTGTATCAATTATAGCCGCAATTGTAAGAATTCCCTGTCCGCCTACTCCTGCTAAAATTATATTCTTATTCATATCAGTTAATTTTCTCTTTGTTTTTCTTATGTTTAATGGCTGTCTGAATGCATTCTCTTCTTGCAATTATTACGGAAACGCCGTCATATTCAATTTCTTCTTTTATTATCTGAATGTTTTCGGATAGTTTTTGTTTTATGGGAGTAATTTCCCTTATATGAGTTTCTGCAACTCCTACACCTCGGCATATTTCAAAAAGTCTGTCTGTCCCGGATGAATTTTGACCGCCTGTCATAGCTGTTGTTTCATTATCAGAAATAATTATAGTAACTCTTGATTTATCATTTACTGCATCCAGCAGGCCGGTAATTCCGGAGTGTGTAAATGTTGAATCGCCTATTACTGCAATTGCAGGATGTAATCCGGCATCTGCTGCACCTTTTGCCATTGTTACTGAAGCACCCATATCAACGCAGGTACTTATAGAATTAAACGGAGGAAGTGCCCCTAATGTATAGCATCCAATGTCGGAGAATAAATGATTTGTGTTATAGGATTCCAGTACGTGGTTCAGTGCATCGTATAAATCTCTGTGGCCGCATCCTTTGCAAAGTGCGGGCGGACGGTTGGTTACTATTTCCGGTATTTTAAACATTTTTTCTTCGGCGATTCCGAGTGCAGCGGCAACTGAATCCGGATTCAGCTCACCTGTTCTCGGAAGTGTTCCGTCAAGCCGCCCAAAGAATTTTTCTGATCCGAAAAATCCTTTAAGCAATTCTTCGTAAATCGGATAACCTTCTTCAGCAATAATTATTTTGTCATATTTCGAAACGAATTCTCTGATTTTCTTTTCAGGTAACGGATATTGAGAAATTTTCAGTACCGGAATATCTAGTTTGTTTTTCTGTTTTACTTCCATTACATAATTAAAGGCTAATCCGAATGCTATTACCGCTTTGGTTCCTGTACCTTCAATCAGACTATTAAAAACAGATTCTTCGGATTTTTCCTGAAGTGTTCCCTGAAGTGCTAAAAGTTTATTGTACTGAACACGTGCATTTGCAGGCAAAAGTATCCATTTCTTTCTGTCAGTATCCGGATTCAATGAATTCTGGTCTCTTATTTCTAAACTTCTTACCGCAGATCTTGAGTGTGAAAGTCTTGTGGTTATTCTTAAGACTACCGGAAGCTTTACTTCTTCCGATAAAGTAAGTCCGTAATGAACTGCGTTATATGCCTCTTGCTGATTGGAAGGCTCGAGTACCGGCAAAAACGCAAATTTCCCGTAAAATCTGGAATCCTGCTCGTTTTGCGATGAATGCATTGAAGGATCGTCTGCAACAACAAGTACTAAGCCACCATTTACTCCAGTTACAGCCGAATTTATAAAAGCATCTGCAGCAACATTCAGACCTACGTGCTTCATGCATACAATAGACCTCTTTCCAGCATAAGACATACCCAGTGCAGCTTCATAAGCAGTCTTTTCATTCGCTGACCAGGAGGATCTTATTTTCCTTTCAGCAGATGTCTTAGATTTTTGAATATATTCCGTTATTTCAGTTGATGGAGTGCCGGGATAAGCATAAACCCCGGAAATGCCTGCATCGATTGCCGCCTGTGCAATCGCTTCGGCACCGAGAAGTAATTGTTCTTTCATTTATCCGTATGTTTTATTTCATAATTTAATTTTTAAGTCCGCAAATTAGATATATATATATTCTAAATCAAACTGTAACAGATAATGAATTTTGAAATTCTGAAATTAAATGCAGTTAATCGGTATAATCATTCTTTAATGTATCAGTAATTTCAAAATATTTACATACATTTTTGCAATTCAATCAGAAGATAAATAAGAAGTGCAATTACAATGATGAATTTTAACGGACTTTTTCTTCTCTGTATTACTCTTGATCTCTTAATCTCTAAATCAAGTTTCTTTTTCCTTTTTTCGCTTTCATCCTGTTCGGGTTTGTAATGTCTTGGCGGATAATCGAAAACTCTATGTTTTGCTCTTTTGAATAACATAAGCACCTTAATTTAAATATTATTGGTTGTGAACAGTGCATTTATAAATTCATCCGGATCAAATGTCTGTAAATCGTCTATTCCTTCGCCTACTCCAATGTATTTAATCGGGAGGCTGTTTTCGCTGCATATTTTGAAAACAACGCCGCCTTTTGCGGTCCCGTCTAATTTTGTCAGAATCAAACCGCTGATATCAGTTACTTTCGCAAATTCCTTAGCTTGTATTAATCCGTTCTGACCGGTGTTTCCGTCAATAACCAAAAACGTTTCGTTCGGAGCATAATCCAGAACTTTTGTCATAACTCTCTTTATTTTAGAAAGTTCTTCCATCAGATTGCTTTTTGTATGGAGTCTTCCCGCGGTATCTATCAAAACAATATCAGCTTTATTTTTAACTGCGATATTTAATGTATCGTAAACAACCGAAGAAGGATCAGCACCCATTGTGCTTTGTACAATTTGAACACCTGCACGGCCGGCCCAGATTTCGAGCTGTTCATTTGCCGCGGCTCTGAATGTATCAGCAGAACCGATTATCACATTCAGTCCGGCATTTTTATAATTTCGCGCCAGTTTACCTATCGTTGTGGTTTTCCCTGCTCCGTTCACTCCAACTACAAGTATTACATATGGACGAAATTTTTCAATCAGGTCATATTCGCTTTTAACCTGCTGCGAACTTGTAATTATTTTTTTTAATTCCTGCTTAAGTATTCTAAATATATTCTCTCCGCTCCTGTCTGATTCCTTCTTTAATGCTGATCTTGCGGCTTCAATCACCTGAGATGCTATTTCGTAGCCAATATCGCCTGTAACCAGTATTTCTTCTATTTCATCAAGAGTCGATTCGTCAATTTTAGCTTTTCCGGTAAGTGTTTCGGAGATTCTGTTTATTACCTTTTCTCTGGTTTTATCTAATCCGTGTTTAAGTTTATCAAAATTAATATTTTTAAAGAATTTCATAAGTTTCCTTTTAATGTATTATAAGCGCGTTTACCGTAAATCAAAACAGAAATAAAACTCATTATTATACTCCCGTAATAAAAAATCGGGAAAACTATTCCGAGTGGTTTTTCAATTCCGGTAATTATAAAAAGCAATGTAAACCCAATTAAGAATACTGCAGCCTTACCTGTAATATTCGATGGCAGTACTTTCCCGGTTTTTGATGTAATAAACATTCCACCGACAAGAATCAATATATCCCTAGAAATAATTACAATGAAATACCATAGCTCAATTTTACCTGCAAAAAGAAGTGCTATAACAAGGAATGTGATAAAGACTTTATCTGCCAGCGGATCTATTATCTTGCCGAATTCCGTTATTTCATTCCTTTTCCTTGCTACAAATCCGTCTGCCAGATCGCTTATGTATGCCGCTAAAAGGAACATCCAGATATATTCAGTTAATGCTTCGGCAATTATCAGAAAAAAAACGGGGAAAGCCAGCAATAGTCTGAAAAGGCTTATAAGGTTGGATATTTTTTTAATTTCCTTTAATTCAGGTATCATCTTATTATCACAAATTTATCTGTTTTAGTTTCTGTAATTTCATTTGCTTCATTTAGGGAACAGACTCTGAAAATATATACTCCGCTCGGTACAGTCCTATTATCTTTATCAAGCATATTCCAGATTATTCCGCCGTCTCCGTCTTTTTCAGTAAGCTTTATTATGAACTTTCCTGAAATATTGTGAATATAAATCTCCGAATTTTGAGTAAGATTGGCAAATGTAATTTGATTCTCCCCGATTCCTGCTTCAAACGGATTAGGGTAAACATAAGCATCACTTACCGAATTCCCTGCGGCTTTTATTTCGATTATGCTACCTGCTCCTTCTGTTAATTCAATATTGCCCTGGCTTGAGGAAGAATAAATTCCGCTTAATTTCAAAATAAATGATTTTCCAACAGCTTTTACCGGATTAAGAGTTTTAATTTTTACTGCATTATTCCCTTCCTGAATTACTTCAAAAACCGCATTGCCGTTGTTTATTTCATAATTGTTTTTATCTGTTGCTGTTTCAGTATCTACATTTAGGTTGAAGTAAACTGTTATTTCATAGGAATTGTTTATAATATGATTAGTTACAAAAAACTGATTGTCGGTTTCCTGAGGAATGAACTCGAAATCAGAAGTGAATGCAGGAATCGGACTCCCGTAAGTATCTTTTAAGTCTCTCGCTGTGATCTGATTTACTCCGGTTAAGAACTCATTTTCAAAAAAAAGTAATAAAGTTGAGTCTCCATTTGCTATGAAAGAAGAAGGTGCATTTGTTGAATTAAGCATGAAATTATATCTTGAATTTACTCCTTCAGATACCGGGCTGCTGAAGCTAAGCATTAAACATTTACCGGATATTGTTTTTGCTGAAGCGAATTTTGCAGGTATATGGGCATAGACTTTCATTGCGACATTATGGGTGTAATTTATCTTCTCCCCTTCGTACTTTGATTTAACAGCATAATAATAGTAATTTCCTGCAATAACTGAAGTGTCTGTATATGTGCCTGAAGTAAGAGAATCTGAAAAATTAAAACCGCCTGTACCTGTACTTCTGTATAGATAATATTTCCCGGCACCCGAAAGATTCAGTCTGATTTCTCCAAGGCCTACAGAATATCCGGATGAAATTTTCGCAATATTCGCTCCGGAATCTTTATTGAATTCATAGAAGAGAACTGAATCCGAACGAGATATTCCGGCTTCCGGATATCCGTTCATATCCAGATCGCCTGAGAAAATTTCATTTGCTGAAACGTTATCTGCAAACAAAAGTATTTCACCGGAATTATTTGCAGTATGTTTAATTATATAAGCATTCGGAGATACAGAAAGTATTATCTCTTGTCTTCCGTCGAGAGTTAAATCTGAGAATGCAAGCGCAGAAGCTGAAGATGAAAATGTCTCGCCGTTTGTAACCTTCTTAAGGAAATATTCTTTATGAATTACATTCAACATCTCGTTTTTGAAATTAAAAACCAGCAAAAGATAATAAGGAGTGTTGGAAATTTCTTCGTCAGACTGAAGAAGTACCGCTATATCCCTCTCGCCGTCTCCGTCGTAATCGCCTGCGGCAACAGAACCGTTAACTCCTTTATGTCCGGTGGTAAGAAATTCTTCCAGTTTGTATAGGTCTTTCCCTGAACTTCCGATACGGAATACTTTCCCGTTATCTTCGGATATCCAAATCTCGGGAATTCCTTTGTTTAAATAAAAAAATGCTTTGGGGTAATTAAGAAGATATTCTGAATCATCATTTACAAGCTGAAGTTCAAATTCAGGGTCTGCGGTAAGACCTGTCCCGATTGAATAAATCACCAAAGTATTATTGTTCTTTATTCCGAGTAGTTCAGTATTGCCGTCTGAATCAAAGTCGCCAACTGCCGCCGGCCACAATTCGCCTGATGTGTTTGTGTATTTTCTTTCAAGTTTACCGGAAGAAAACTCATCGATATAACAGTCTCTTACAAAGGAGGAAAGCAGATCCGTTTTCCCGTTTGAATTAAAATCGCCGGCATCCCTTATTATCATATTCTGATAATCAGCTTTTTTCCCGAAAGTTTTGTTGTCAAATGAATAAATCTGCATTTCATTGTTCTTGTTATAGGGATTAAGTGCAATATCAGAATCCGTAAATAGTTTAAGCTTATTTCTATATATTCTTCCGGCAGGCAACGAGTAGTTTTTTGCCGTAAAGGATGATGAAGTTACGGCTCCGCCGGATTTAAGAACAAAATCGTTACCTGCTTCATCCTTTATTATCCGTTTTAGTCCGGATTTATTAAAGGCTTCAAAATATATTTCATATTCCGTAATCGGTTCAATGCGCTGAAAAGGAATATATCCGGAATGATTAGTACTGAAAGACGGGTTGTTATTTCCTGCGGATATTTCACTAAATAATGTATAATCAGATACTCCTTTTTTCCTGAAATAGACTTTTATTTCAGACGGTTCATTTGTAAACAAAGAGTAGAAAAACACAGGGGTGTTATCTAGATAGCCGCTGTAAAGTTCAAAATTAAATAATTCGGGAGCTGTACGGTCTATATAAAATGTTGAATATTCTTCAGCAGGATAGCCTGAATGGCTGTTTACAACTAATTTTAAAGTATAGTTGCCGTCTTTTAGATTAATTAAATCTAATTCGGCTGCATCTTTTCCGAAAGTCTGATAATAATCCGGGTCGGATAATCTGACAAAACTTACCGGATTTTCTCCTTCTCCAAGAAATAGTTCCCAATTTGAAAACGACCCGGCAAGTACAGTACAGTTAACTTTAATTTTCCCGCCGATGAAGGCTTCACCGCGCCCGGGATAATTAATCTTTATAATTCCGGGTACACCTGCCGAAACTGCTCTGAAAGCATTAAGTCTGCCTGCTCCGCTTTTGTAATCGTAACCCTTCCCTTCTATATCATCACAAGTCGATTTTAGAATTCCGGCAATTTCTTCATTGCTGAAATTCGTAATACTTCTTAACATTGCCGCAGTTGCCGATACATAAGGAGCAGATGCGGAAGTGCCTGAAACAGTTCCGTAGCCGCCGCCTGATAGCGTAGTAATAATATCACTTCCGGGGGCAGATAAATCAACACTTGAGCCTGTATTTGAAAAGGAGGATGTCTTATCATCTTTATTGCTTGAACCTACCGAAATTACTCCGCTGAATCCGGAAGGATAGTGTGGTTTTTCTGAAGAGGAGTTTCCTGAACTTGCGGCAATTACAACTCCTTTTGAGAATGCATATTCTATTACATCTTTTAATATGGGAGAATAGACCGAATCGCCGAAACTCATATTTATAACGGAAACGCCTTTATCAATGGCATAAACAACCGCTTTGCATACATCTTCATCATTTCCGTAACCGTGACGGTTAAACGCCTTAAGATTTAGTATTTTGGCCTTATGTGCCAATCCGATAATTCCTCTGCCGTTATTTTCAGCGCACATAATTCCTGCAATTGCGGTACCATGTCCCTGATCATCGTTTGCGTCATACGTGTTGCTTCCGCTTAGGAAATTCCTGCCTGCGTTTCTTATGAGTCTTCCGGATAAATCCGGATGAAGTGTATCAACACCTGTATCTATAAGTGCAATCGTTATTCCCTCGCCGGCTGTTATTTCCCAGGCTGCTTCAGCCTGAATCTTTTTCAATGCCCATTGAGAAGAAAAAAGGCTGTCTGAATACTTCACATCGTCAATTCTAAAAGTTACAGGTTCCGAAACATATTCAACTTCCGGATAAGATATTAATTCTTTGATTAGTAAGTCTTTCCCCAACTCTGAATTTAATGACAATTTATAAATTCTGCTTAGCCTTTCATAATTCCGGAAATTCTTATGCAGGGGAGTGATTTCTTTAATAACCGCTTCACCTGAAGCCTTTCTTAAAGTAAGTTTTTTTACAATTCCGGCTGATTCCTTCGGGGCTGTATTATCTTTAAATTTAATATATACAGTATTCTGAGGATAAATAATTACTGATAAAATAAATAGAAGGAAAACAATTCCTTTATTCATCATATTCGTCTTTTCTGAATGAATTATCTATTTCTACCGGATAATTACCTGAAAAACAAGCAGTACAGAATTCTTCCGGTTTTTGATCTACCATTGAATTTAGCATTTCGTCTATTGTCATATATTCAAGACTGTCAACGCCGAGATAATCCCTGATTTCTTCAATATTGGTATGCATCTTATTTGCAATAAGTTCTTGTCTTGACGGAAAATCCATACCATAGAAACATGGGAATAAAATTGGTGATGATGAAATCCGCAAGTGAATAGCTTTCGGATTTGCTTCTCTTATCAGATTGACCAACTGCTTAGATGTTGTTCCTCTGACAATAGAATCATCAACTATTACTACAGTTCTGTTTTCAAGAACCCCTTTTACAATATTGAATTTAATTCTAACGCCAACTTCTCTCTTCATCTGTTCAGGGAGAATGAAAGTTCGTCCAATATAGTGACTTCTAATCAGTCCGATTTCCAGTTTGGAGGCAATTCCCATTTTTTCAAGCTGACTCTGATAGCCTATTGCACAAGTATTGGAACTATCCGGCACACTTATTACCATAACTTTTTCACCGTCGGGGTCAACAACCGGATGATTCTCAGCAAGAATTTTACCTAGTTTTCGTCTCATTTTATCAACCGAATGCCCAAATATCCTGCTGTCCGGTCTGGAAAAATATATATATTCAAATATGCATTTCTTCGATACTTTCTTAACCGGGAAAAGGCTGTATGATTTTATCTCTCCTGTTTTAATAACTTCTTTATCAAATACAACTATTTCACCCGGTTCGATATCGCGGATGTAGCTCCCTCTGTTGATATCCAGTGCGCAGGTTTCGGAAGCCGCCACATATCCGCCGTTAATTGTTCCAATGCAAAATGGCCGGAATCCGAAAGGATCTCTTGCGGCAATAAGTTTATCCTCTGTCAGGATAACAACGCAGTAAGCCCCTTCAATCTGAGACAAAGCGTCTTTGATTTGATCTATCTGGTCGTCATATTTGCTTTTTGCAATTAAATGAAGAATAACTTCAGTATCACTTGTTGTTTGAAATATGGCACCATCTTGAACAAGTTTCTTCCTGATTTTCTTAGCATTAGTCAGGTTACCGTTATGAGCTATCGCGAGATTGCCGGATTTATAATTTACAAGGAAAGGCTGTATGTTTTTTTGGGATTTGGAAGCTCCTGAAGTAGAGTATCGGTTGTGTCCGATTGCAGAATTCCCGTTGAGTTTTTCTTTGAGTATTTTGGGGTCGTTAAATACTTCTGAGACTAATCCTATGCTTTTATGAAGATTAAAATGTGCTTTCCCTTCTTCGATTTCACAACTTACAATACCCGCTGCTTCTTGTCCCCTGTGCTGAAGTGCATGAAGTCCGAAATATGTATTAAATGCAGCCGTTTCGGTTCCGAATATTCCGAATACGCCGCAGTGGCATTTAGGTTTGTCCATATTGTTCTCAGTTTCAGGTGAAACAAAAAAGGCACAATTTAATGCACCTTTAATTCTTTGTCGGAACGGCGGGATTTGAACCCGCGACCCCTTGAACCCCATTCAAGTACGCTACCGGGCTGCGCCACGTTCCGAATGAATTATAATTTAGATTTCAAATTTAATAAAAATTCCTTCATTTCCCCAAGCTCTTTTTTAAGAAGCTTGTTTTCTTCCAGCAGCTCTTCGTAGGAAATTTCACTGAGATTTTCGGGAGGTAATTCTTCAGATTTTGTTATTTCAGGAATATCACCGTTTTCGATTAGTATTTTCTTTGCACCGTCTATCGTATATTTTTCTTCTCTCAGAAGCTTGCGGATTTTCAGTATAAGCTGAATATCCTTGTTTGTATAAATTCTGTTGCCTGCCCTGTTTTTAGAGGGTTTCAATTGCTCGAATTCCGTTTCCCAATACCTTAATATGTATTGTTCCAAATCAGTAAGCCGGCTAACTTCACTTATTGAGTAGTATAGCTTCTTTAGTCCAAAGTCTTTCATAAAACAAAATTTGTAAGTTGTTGCATTAAAATAACTAAACAATAATACTTTATCAAAGTGTTTAATGATAAATATTTAATTTATTTGCTATTTTGAGAACTCAGCCATCTTTTCCAGTATATAAACTGCGCTTAAATACCCGATTTCTTTAAATCCTGAGATATATCCGTTACAACTCTGAGCAGTAATCAGCACCTGTCGGTACTCTTCCCTTGATGAAAGTTTTGATAAATGCACTTCTATTTTCGGCAGAGGAGATATTTCAAGGGCATCTTTTATTGCAACTGATGTATGTGAATAACCGCCGGGATTTATAATAATTGCATCAAAGCCGTTTGCGGCTTTTTGTATTTCATTTATTATTTCTCCTTCAATATTGCTTTGAAAAAATTCAAAATCATGTTCCGGAAATTCTTTCTTCATAAGCAATTCTATTGATTCAAGAGTCAGACTGCCGTAATGTGCCGGATCACGTTTGCCGAGCATATTCAGGTTTGGACCATTAATTACTATAATCCTCAATTGTTTTCTCCTATTTCATCTATAAGGAATTTAAGTTTTGGTTCCAGGTCTATGTTTTCAATACCTAATTCTTTCAGTGCCGCCGCAAGTGTCATAACTTTTCTCTGGAAATTCGACATCTTATTTATTACAATTACCCTGCTGTCTTTTAACAGGCAGTAGCCTCCTTTGAAATCACCCTTCTCAAACCTTACCTGAACTTCCATCTGTGCCGCGGCTTCTTTCAGACTTTCAAGCAATTTTTCAAATTCTTTTTCTTTAAGTTTAGCCATAATAAGATTAAATTACTCTCATGCTTTTTTTACTATAACGGAACTCTCTTCATTATAGAGGGTTACGGTATTTAATTATAAAATTTTCAAAACAAAGATAATAAAATATTATGAATATTGCCGCTATTGATATCGGTTCAAATACTGTCTTGATGCTGATTGCTTCAGTTGAAAATGACCGTGTTACGCCTTTGAGTAATTATTATGAAATGCCCAGGTTAGGTAACGGACTCGGAGAAACAGGAAAGATTCGTCCGGATAAAATAAAACTACTTCTTGATATTCTTAAACGGTATAAATCGGAAGCCGATAAATACAATTGCAGCGAAATTATTGCCTGTGCAACAAATGCTATGAGAATTGCCTCAAATTCGTTTGATATTTCAGAACTTGTTTTGCGGGAAACCGGAATTCATATAAAAATAATCTCCGGAAAAGAAGAAGCTCGCCTTTCTTTTTTAGGCGGCGCTTCAGCAATTAATTTTGAGGGCAAGGTCTGTGTTGTTGATGTTGGCGGCGGCAGTACGGAAATAATATACGGAGATAAAGGCGGTATTATTTATTCTAAAAGCTTTGCCTTAGGAACAGTTAGTCTCACGGAAAGATTTTTCTCTTCACTTCCTCCCGCTGAAAACGAAATTTTATCTTTGAGGAACTTTGTTAACGAAACATTTGCTGAGCTTTCTGAAGCTATTCCTGCCGGAATTCCGGCAGTGGCAGTAGCGGGTACTCCTACTTCATTAGTTTGTATGAATAAGAAATTACCAGATTATTCTGAAGAAGTTATTGAAGGTGCAATGCTCGAAAGAGATTTGTTTGTATCACTGATTGATGAAATGAAAGGATTAACTGCATCTGAAATGCTTGAAAAATATGGGAGTGTTCTTTCCGGAAGAAATGATGTGATTTTTGCGGGTACGCTGCTTCTGGATGTGCTTTTAAGTATAATTAAGTCACAGTTTGAAGATAAGTGCGGATATATTGTAAGCGGAAAAGGTTTAAGATTCGGAATTGCCGCAGACTTTGCCTTATATGTTATAAGCCGACTCGAAAATTAAGTCTCATTGAATTATTAAGCGGATCAGGCGATACATCAAAATCGAACAAATGCGCATCGACATAAGCATCTACCAGATTCATCAGAATTGTGAGTCCGATATAGACAGCGAACTGATCTCTTTGATCATGATAAAATTCCCGAAATCTGTAATGAGTTGTGTTGGTTTGATCCTGCTGATAAAGTCTTGCATATTTCCAATAAAGATCGTTTTGCTCAATCCATACAGAAACGAAATAGTAAAGGAATCCCCATACAACCGGTGCTTTCCAGTAAGATTCATTGTATAATTGTCCCCACCCCGGAAGAATCGTGCTTCTTAAAACAGCACCCCAGGGAGATTTACTCATTTCAAAAACCGATGCAGTATCTGCCGTTTCAAGAGAATCAGAAACTGAAATTCCGGGGACAGATACAAGTGAGTCTGTTCCAATTTTTAATGAATCACTTTCTCCGGCGTACAAGGATGACAGAAAGAAAAATCCGAATACAAGACTAATTATTATTTGTCTGGATAATATGAAATAGTTCAAATAATCTTTCCAGTTCATCGTTAGAATAAAATTCAAAAGTAATTTCCCCGCTTCCGTCTTTTTTCTGCCTGCAGTTTACTTTTGTACCGAAAATACCACGCAGTTTACTTTCAATATCACGCTGAGAATACGACTGTACCGGGTCTCTGCTTCCCTTATCCTCCGTGTGTTCACGTCCGTTATTTCCCCCGGCTAAGTATTCCTTTACCAAAGTTTCAACTTTTCTGACGTTGAGATTATTCTTTATAATCTTTTCAAGTATCTCAAGTTGTATTTCCTGATTGGGAAGATTTATCAAAGCACGGGCATGTCCGGCTGAAATGATTTCAGAAACCAAAGCATCCTGAACTTCTTTAGGCAATTTAAGAAGTCTGATTGAATTTGTGACAGTACTTCTGTTTTTCCCAACTTTCTCCGCGATTTCTTCCTGAGAAAGACTGCATTCATCCATAAGTCTTTTATAAGCTCTTGCCACTTCAATTGCATTAAGCTGCTCTCTCTGAATATTTTCGATAAGAGCAAGCGCCAGCATTGCTTCGTTGGAGTCCACCTTAATAATGTAGGCGGGAATTTCTCTGTAACCAATTTCCTTAAAAGCTCTTAAACGTCTTTCACCTGATATAAGCTGGTAGGATTTGTTTTGAGTTCGCCTAACGGTTATCGGCTGGATAAGTCCGTTTTCCAGAATTGATTTCTTTAACTCTGTAAGCGCTTCAGGATCAAACTCGGTTCTGGGTTGATATGGATTCGGCTCAATTAGAGTTACCTGAATTTTCGCAAGAACATCAATCGAAATGCCGTCGTCTTTGTTGATTTCCCTCTCTGATAAAGCTATCGGAGCGCTGTCGTCATTATTCATAGGATTAATTAGCGCATCTAAACCTCTGCCCAATACCATTTTGTTCTTATTCATCATTTCGAAGCCTGCTTACTTATAAGTTCTGTTGCAAGATTTATGTAATTCTGGGCCCCCGTTGAAATTGCATCGTAAAGTATGATAGGTTTTGCGTGGCTTGGAGCTTCCGATATTCTGACATTTCTATGTATTATTGTATTGAAAACTTTCTGACCGAAGTATTTCTTAACTTCCTCAACTACCTGATTGGAAAGTTTAAGTCTTTGGTCAAACATTGTAAGGAGTACACCTTCTATTACAAGATTCGGATTAAAATGCTTTTTAACTATATTAATAGTATTAAGTAATTGTCCTAATCCTTCTAAAGCAAAATATTCGCATTGAACAGGGATTAACACTGAATCGGAAGCCGTAAGAGCATTTAAGGTAAGTATTCCGAGCGAAGGAGGACAATCGATAAAAATAAAATCATAATTACTGCTAATCTCGGCAATTTTTTCTTTGAGAAGTCTTTCCCTGTTCTGAAGATTAATCATCTCAACTTCAGCGCCTACAAGATTAATATCTGCCGGAAGTATATCAAGAAACGGCATATATGTCTTTTCAATGGCATCGGCAATCTTCTGATTACCAACAAGCACTTCATAAACTGAAGATGAGGCATTTTCGCAGCCAATACCCGAAGTTGAATTTGACTGAGGATCTATATCGATTATTAGAGTCCGTTTCTCAGCCGCTGCTACAGAAGCTGAAAGATTTATGGATGTGGTTGTTTTACCCACACCGCCTTTCTGATTAGCTATGGAAATTACTTTTGCCATTATCACAAGAATATATTTTTAGGATACTGAATATAAAAAAAATACCGCTGAGTAACAAAGGGACACAGAAACAAAGTAAAAGAGTTTACAATACAATATGGGTTGCTGTTATTCCTGCTCCCTTACTCTGTTGAAAGATTCACCTAACTTCAACATCATCAAATATTTCAGCCTCTCTTGTTGCAGTATTCATATATTCATTAACAAATAATGATTTCTCCGTAATTCATTACATGGCATTTCCGTCCCGCTTTTTCAACTTTTTGCTTGAATTCTTCGGGATCGGCTTCAATTACCGGGAATGTATTATAATGCATCGGGATTGCCGTTTGTGGATTTACCAATTCTACGGCTTTAACGGCATCATCGATACCCATTGTGAAATTATCTCCTATTGGAAGCAACATATAATCTATTTTATTCATTTCACCTATAAGTTTCATATCATAAAATAAGCCTGTATCGCCTGTATGATAAATTGTTTTTCCTGTGCTGGTAATCAGTACCCCGGCCGCCTCACCTCCGTAATGGTTATCAGGTGTCAGAGATCCGTGATGAGCAATGGTAAACTTAACTCTGCCGAAATCAAATTTGAATGATCCGCCTATGTGCATATTATGGGCTTTGTATCCCTTCGAGGCAACATAGTTGGCAAGTTCATTAACACAGATGAAAACCGGCCGGCATCTTTCAGCAATTTTGAATGCATCGCCTAAATGATCTCCGTGGGCATGCGTCAGTATAATATAGTCTGCGCTTACTTCCGAAGAACTTACTGTTGCTGTGGGATTTCCGTCAAGAAACGGATCTATGAGTATTGACCTATTATTATCCGTGATAATCTGAAAAGCTGAATGGCTGAAATATCTTAGTTTCATATCTGCTCCTTATTTGGTTAAAAGAACTTTTAGGAATCCTTTGATTGCTTTAAGGTTTTTCATTTTGCTTTTTTCATTGCCGTATATAGTCGGAATCTCGACCGACCCGATTTTATATCCTTTACGCGAAGCTTTTATCAGAATCTCGCTTTCAGCTTCAAATCCGGATGATTCAGGAAGTATTTCCTCAAGTATATTAACTCTGTAACATCTGAATCCGCATTGACTGTCCTGAATTTTTTGTCGGCATTTTAAACTCAGCAAAAACGATGTAGTGAAATTGCTGAATCTTCTTGCCAGGGGCATTCCGCTTAAATCGTTCAATCTGTTTCCGGTAACAATTTCAAAATGTCTGGCTGCCTGAATAAAATCAGGAATGCGTGTAGGATTATGCTGAAGGTCTGCATCAATTGTTATTGCTAAATCGAAGCCGAGTTTTATTGCTTCACGAAATCCCGTATTTAGGGCTATGCCTTTCCCGAGATTCTCTTTATGTTTTAATAATGCGATGTTATCTTTTACTTCAACAAGTTCGGAAGTGCCGTCAGTTGATCCGTCATCGATAAGTATAATTTTTTCAACAAAAGCAGATGTACTTGAAATAATTTCCCGAATAAAAATCTTTTCGTTATAAAACGGAATGATAGCACAGATTCTGTTATTCTTGTTTGGCGAAGCTTTCAAATATTCCCTTCCACCTTTTATCTTTGGATATTATAAGCCTTTCACTGAGAATTCTCTTTAGCGAATCCTTGGAAAGTCCTTTAATTATTGTTCCTGCTTCTGCCACCGAAATACTTCCGGTCTCTTCAGATACTATAACGCAAAGCACATCCGCCTGTTCCGATATTCCCAGTCCGGCTCTGTGTCTCATTCCAAGGTCAATGCCGTTTGCGTTTGTTTTTTGAGATAACGGAAGAGTACATCTTGCTGCTTCAATTATATCTTTATTAATAACTACCGCACCGTCATGAAGTGGCGATCTCGGATAAAATATTGAACGAAGAAGATTTCTGTTTACTTTGGCATTGATTACTTCACCTGATTCAACAACACCTTTAAGTCCGGAAGATTTGATTAAAACAATTAAGGCACCATGCTGAACTCTTGCCAGATCAAACGCGGTTTCGGTTATTAGTTCGGGTATGTTTGTTTCAGTATATTTAAAAAACATCTTAACAAAAGGATTACGCCCTACAAATACAAGTATCCTTCGTATTTCCGGCTGGAAAAGTATTACGAAGGCAATAACCCAGTATTCTGAAAGAAGTCTTAATATCCAGCTTAATGCACGCAGGTTTATTCCCTGAGCAATAAGTGAAAGGAGCAGTACGAATATTAATCCGTAAAATATTTGTGCTGCAATTGTTCCTTTAATAAGCGAGTAAAGCTTATATGTAATGAAAGCCACTAAGGCAATATCGATTATATCTATCAGCCCTACGGGCAGAAAACCAATTTTAAATAATTCCATAACCTAAGTTAATAATTCGGGATTATTAATAAAATTAAAAATCTTCTTAGCCTGAACCGCATTCTTAACATTGTGGGTACGAATAATCTCTGCCCCTGAATTAATAGTAAGGCTTTCGGCAATTATTGAAGCAGTATCCCGCTCATATACGGGTATATTAAGCGAATTTCCTAAAAATGATTTTCTCGATAAGCCTGCCAGCACCGGGAACCCAATAGAAGAAAATTCCTTTATTCTGCCAAGAATTTGGTAATTGTCTTTAACAGTTTTACCGAATCCTATTCCGGGATCAGTTATCAGATTTTCTATACCGGCTGATTTAAGTTTTTCAGCTTTAAGGTAAAGATAATCGTAGATGTCATTTACTGTTTCAGTGTATGTGGGATTTATCTGCATTGTTGCAGGAGTGCCCTGCATATGCATTATAATATAGACTGCCTTATGCTGATTTATAACATCATACATTTTTTCATCAGCGTCACCTGCCGAAACATCATTAATAATATCTGCACCCGCAATTAGTGCTTCATCTGCTGTTTTAGATTTCTTAGTATCTGCTGATATCAGTATTCCGGGAAAAAGCGCCTTTATCTCTTTAATTACCGGAATTATCCGGCTAATTTCCTCATCTTCGGGCACAGGCAGAGAGCCCGGCCTTGTTGATTCTCCTCCTATGTCAATTATTTCAGCTCCGTCTTCTATCATTTCGGCAGCTCTTTTTACGGCTGAGTCTGTGCTGAAGTATTTACCGCCGTCTGAGAACGAATCCGGAGTAACATTAAGTATTCCCATAACAGCCGGTGTAAGAAGTGTTCTGTGTTTAATTCTTACAAATTTCTTTTTCCCTGAGTAACAGTCCAGCCGGTAAAGTAATTCTTTTCTTAAGTAATTATTAAGTCCGGAATCTTCTTTAATTCTGAAATGTATGTCGTCTGATATTCCGAAAACGGCAAGATAATCATTTCCGCATTCGCAAATTTTGAATCCGGCCGGAATAATTTTTTCGGGAGAATTTCTTATTTCGATAAAAACAAGGCCTTTTTCGTAAGGCATTTCGAAGTAATCGTATTTCTTTTTGAAATACCCGGGTGTGTTTGTATCCGAACTGCTGATCTGAATAATCAAACCTATGCCCCGTATTTTAATCAGAGGGTAATTTTATTCTTAAGCTCTATGATTGATGCCGGAATATTATCTGTTGCAAAGACTGAAGACCCGGCTACAAAAATATCACAGCCGGCTTCCGATATTTCAGAAATATTATCTTTTCCGATGCCGCCGTCAACTTCTATAAGGAATTTAAGTCCGAGACGCTCGCGTAATTCTGCCAGAGTTGATATTTTTCTTAGACAATTAGGAATAAAAGTCTGGCCTCCGAAACCGGGATTAACAGTCATTAAAAGCACAAAATCGACGTATTCAACTATATCTTCAAGCAAGGAAACCGGAGTAGCAGGATTCAGCACCACACCTGCCCTTACGCCAAAACTTTTTATCTTGTTTATTGTACGGTTAAGATGAACGCACTCTTCCTGATGAACAGAGATATATGATGCCCCTGCTTCAGCAAAAGCTTCAATATAATTATCAGGATTCTTAATCATCAAATGAGCATCTATCGGAATTTTCGTTGAAGATTTAACGGCTTTTAATACAACCGGCCCGAAAGTAATATTAGGTACAAATCTTCCGTCCATAATATCGCAATGAATTAAATCTGCACCTCCTAATTCTGACATCCTTAATTGATGAGAAAGATTGGAGAAATCCGCCGATAATATGGAAGGAGCAATCATTTTCATTTATTTTGACACCACGCAGTCAACCTGGTCGCCCACATTAAGAAGCTCACCTTCTTCCGGATATTGAATTATTACTGTATTTGGAAGAAGTGAAGGTTCGTCCACAGAACTTATCTCTCCGAGTTTAAGAGAAGCTTGAGTTAGTATCTTTTCAGCATCTTTCAGGGATTTACCTATAATCTTTGGCACGCGTATCTGCCCGAGTTTTGGGCCAATACTTATATCCAGAATCAGTTTATCCCCGTCAATTACCGGCTGCCCGGGTGATATGCTCTGAGATATCACAAGTCCTTTAGGCGTTTCAGATTCAACTTCCCTTATTTCAGCAAGTTTAAGTCCGATTCTTTGCAAAGTGATTTTAGCATCTCTTTCAGATTTGCCAAGCAGAGAAGGCATTTTAACACGCTCTTTGCCATTGCTTACGGAGAGGTAAATTCTTCTCCCTTCCTTTACTTTATGTGTGGCTTTAGGATATTGAAAATAAATGTGGTTTTTTAGTTGTTCCGTATTAAATGTGGGATCCTGGATTACCGGTTCGAATCCGGCGGCTTCAATTTTTTCTGCAGCATCAATTTTATGAAGACCAACAACATTTGGTACTTCAAGCCTTTCGCCGGAAATATAGAAAGGCATAATTAATTTATCGAATATCCCTAAAAGGATTATCAATCCCAAAGGAATAATCCAAAAGAGTTTATGTTTTAGTAAGAATTTTTTCATCGCCCAAATATATTAAAAGGAAAGATTCAAACAAATTCATATTTTATTAAAGTTATCATATTTTTATATTTGTTTTGTTGTTTTGCAAACGGTAAACCAAACAAAAAGGAGATCAAATGTTCAAACACCATCCTAAAGGACTTCCTGTACTTTTCTTTACGGAAATGTGGGAAAGATTCGGTTATTATTTAATGCTCGGAATTTTTACTCTTTATATGATTGATCCGGTGAAAAACGGCGGTAAAGGTTTTTCGGATGTGTTCGCGGCTGATATTTACGGCACTTTCCTTGCACTTGTTTATCTTACACCTTTCATTGGCGGACTCCTTGCCGACAGGGTTCTTGGTTACAGACTCGCAATAGGAATCGGCGGCACTCTTATGGGTCTCGGTTACATTGGCCTCTCCTTCCAGGGCGATCTTATGTTCTATCTTTCTCTTGGTCTTATTATTTTCGGAAACGGCTTTTTTAAACCTAATATTTCTACTCTTGTCGGAAATCTTTATAATACACCTGAATACAAAAAATATAAGGAATCCGGATTTAACATATTTTATATGGGAATAAATATAGGCGCTTTTGTATGTAATTTTGTTGCTGCTTATCTAAGGAATGAGTATGACTGGGGTTATGCTTTTGCTGCTGCCGGTATCGGTATGTTTATTGGTCTTATCTGGTTCTTCTTTGGCCAGAATCATATAAAATCTGCAGATGTTATTAAGCCTGTTAAACCTGAAGATATGTCATTATCAAAGATTAGCTATACGATATTTGTTCCGCTTCTTGCTTTCGGAGCAGCGGGTTGGTTTATTCCTCAGCTTTTATTCGGACAAGCCTTAATCGGTTCTCATTCTAACGATGCATTTCTTTTTGCCTGCATACCGGTAATTTACTTTTTCTTTTCTCTCTGGCATAAAGCTTCGCCTGATGATAAAGGTCCGATTGCCGCACTTCTTTCGGTCTTTGGTGTAGTTATTATATTTTGGGCCATTTTCCATCAGAACGGAAGTGCTCTTACAATCTGGGCTGAAAGATATACCGACAGATCTATGAGTCCGAAAGTCGAGAATGTGGTATCATCAATGAAACTTGTACAGACTGTAACAACAACTCCTGTTGAAACAAAGAAAGTAGATGAGCATTTTAATCCGGTGAAAGATGAAAACGGTAATGAAATAGTAACTCTTGCTCCTGACCCTTATTTCAATAATCTGCCTGAATCCGAGTGGCCCGAAAGAGATAAGCCTCTTAAACTTATATCAACTGAAATATTTCAGTCAGTAAATCCATTTTTTGTTGTGATTTTTACTCCGGTGGTTATTGGTTTTTTCGGATTTCTCAGATCCCGCAAAAAAGAGCCTTCCACTCCGGGAAAAATCGGATTAGGAATGCTTATCACTGCCCTTTCTACAGTTGTTATGATTTTTGCCGTAATAGTATCCGAAAACGGAATGGTAAAAAGCAGTGCCTGGTGGTTGATAAGTTCGTATGCAGTAATTACAATTGGTGAACTTTGCCTCAGTCCGATGGGCCTTGCACTTGTTTCAAAACTTAGTCCGCCCCGTATTACATCACTTATGATGGGCGGATGGTTCTTGTCAACTTCAATAGGCAATAAACTTTCCGGTGTTATCTCGGGGCTTTGGGTGCAGCTTGACAATAAGGTATATTTCTTTGCTATTAATTTAATTGGAGCTTCAATTGGGGCTTTATTGATATTCGTACTTCTTAAATGGCTTAAAGGAATTATGGATTCTCACGAAAAACAATCAGCATAAAATTATTTATTGCCGCGGACTATAAGAGTTCGCGGCAATAAAATATCAGCCCAACGGAAAGTATATTAAGATATTATTTGTTTATGTAATTAATCCGCTGTTTCAGAAATCAACTGATAGTTTCAAATCGCCTTTTAAGCTTATTATTTCAAGTTCCAGTACTGAATTCTTATAAACAGATTTAACATTTTTATCATCTGTTAGTATTTGTAAGGGGGCGTTTTCAAGTCCGGCTATTTTCAATCTGATTTTCCTTTCTGATGGTTTACCCTTGTAATTGCCTTTATTGGATTCAATGTTAATTTCAAGATTGGAATTACTCTCTTCACAAATAAATTCTATTATTTCACATTCACCTTTTTTATATGCGTCTTTGAGTTTTCCGTCATCAAAATAAATCTTTTGAGAATACTTGCCCGGTGTTTTCTTTAGATGAATCAGAATTTCAAGACTATCTCCGGAGTATTTTTCTGTATTACCTTTCGCCAGGGAAAATGGAATAATACTGCCGCCTTTTGAAAACACAGGTATTCTGTCAGTTTGAATTTCCCTCTTTATCCATTTATTCCCGGATAGCTGAGTTAAATCATAGAAATCGTACCAAACTCCTTGCGGAAGGAACACACAAATTGTTTTGCTCAAAGTATCGGTAACAGGAACAATAAGAAGATTCTTGCCCCACATATACTGAGAACTTAATGTATCAGAAATACTTTCATTTTCAAATTCAACAAACATCGGCAAAGCCATTGGAATTCCCGTTTCTCCGGTTTCCCAGGCTAATGTATAATTATAGGGCAGCATTTTGTATCTGAGATTAATGGATTTTTTTACAATTTCTTGTACTGAATCGTGATAAAAGATCGGTTCAGGCGGCGCAGCAGGATCTCCGTGTGGTCTGAATACCGGAGAAAACACTGCCTGCTGAATCCATCTTATATAAAGCAGGGAATCTCTTTTACCCATTGCAAAACCTCCGGCATCCGAATGCATATATGGAACTCCGCACATACTCATTCCAAGCATTATATCAGTCTGTGCTTTTAGACCGCTCCAGGATCTGCCTACATCTCCTGACCATGGTATTAAACCATACTTTTGAGATCCGGCATATCCTGCGCGTCCAAGTTTAAATAAACGTTCATCCGGATACTCCCGGCTGTATTTTGTATATAACATCTTTACCCATTCATGTCCGTAAACCCCGTGGAGCTCAACAGCTGTTCCATTAATATGATGCATTTCATCAGGGTGCACTTCTGGTTCACCGAGATCACCCCACCAACCGGCAATACCTCTTTCTTTTTCAATTTTATATCTTTGCCAAAACCATTCAGATGCATCAGGTTTAAATATATCTATTAGTCCGGCATCACCAAAAAAGAAATAAGGCACGGTAAATGTATTTCCGGTGCTGTCCAGACAAAGGTACTTTTTCCCGGCAAGTTCACTAAAATGCTGTGATTTTCTGGTAAAAAAAGGTTCAGAAACAGTAATTGTTTTTATTCCCTGTGCGGCAAAGGTTTTTATCATTCCATCCGGATCAGGCCAATACTTTTTATCCCAGGAGAAATTACCCATATTGCCATCCTGAAGGTGCTGCCCAAACCAGTAAAGATCTATTATTATTGCATCCATTGTAAATCCTGCTTCAAGCATTTTACTTACAATATTTTCAGTTTCCGACTGAGATCTGTAGCCGAATCTTGACTGAAGATTTCCAAATGTCCATATCGGCGGCATCGGCTGCTTTCCCGCAAGCGTAGAATACTTTTCAAGAATATCTTTATAATTATCGCCTGCAATGAAGTAATACGTCATATTTCCGCCGATACTTTGAAATTTCAATCTGTCTTTAATTGTTTTCCCGATATCAAACCAGGCTCTGGCAGGATTATCAATTAAAACCATGTATCTATTTGAAGAAAGGAATAAAGGAATTGAATAATTCAGATGCTCGGCACCTATACCATAGCCGTAATTAGCCTGATTATAAACCTGAAATCTGTACCCTCTTCTGTTTTGCGGCAAAGCTCTGGCACCGGTGCCGTAAATTGCTTCAGATTCAGTAAGACTGAAATTGAAAGAAGTTGTATCTTTGCTGCGATTAAACCCGATATCACTGCAAAGAAGCTGTCCGTTAGTTTTATTATAATACTTAATACTGAATGGATTTATTTGAATAACTATTTTTATTTTCGAAGTAGATAATTCACAAGCATTTTCCATACACTCAAATTCTGAAAATGCAGCCTTATCTGTTTCAATAGCATACTTGCGATCTGAATATGTAATACTGTCAGTATAAGTTACCTTAAAAGTGTATTCATTCAATGCCGAGATTCTATATATCCCGTTATTATATTTAATAGAAAGAACTTTCTCGGAAAAATCAAAAGTATCCAAAGATCGGGATGGGGTGTATTCTGCTTGAAGAGTTAATACAAGTAAAGAGTGAAGAACAATAAAGATAATATTTTTCATCGGAATCCTGTAAATTTATTTTTCAGTTCGATAATAATCTATTTATTAGGAAATGACAAAACTTCTGTACAAACGTTAAGTTCCCTGACACAGAAAACAAATATTTCCATAAACTTTTCTTCAGCCTTTTTAAGAATCAGCTTCATACTGTCTGGATTGCCAATAACAGGCCGGCAAAGTATCCGGAATTTCGATAGTGTAAACTAAAAAGCCCCTGAAGATACTCAGGGGCTTTGCGGAGAGGGCGGGATTCGAACCCGCGGTACCCTTTGCAGAGTACGACGGTTTAGCAAACCGTTGATTTCAGCCGCTCATCCACCTCTCCGTAGCTGAATTATTTGAAAATCAGACTGGAAATATAATAAATTTCCGATTCATTAAAAGAAAAATATTTGTTCGTCTTTAGTTTTGTAGCGCGTACGGGATTTGAACCCGTGATCTCCGCCTTGAGAGGGCGGCGTCCTAAACCGCTAGACGAACGCGCCATATTTTATAAAGACCTATGCGCAAATATAATATTTTGATTACCTATTCCAAAAGCTTTATTTATTATTATTCCATAAACAATTATACCGGATATCATAAATAATATTACATAGATTCTGTATAATATTTAACAGATGAGCCAAATATCAATCTACGATAAATGTCATTATCTAAATACAGATAATGATTTAGCGTTATGTCATTAAAGAATCTTGAGTATATTTTGTATTTTTATTCTCTTCTATGCTGATAAAATACTTTTTTTTGCTATATTAGCGCGTTAATTTTTCGTATTCCAACCGGATACATTTCTACAAAATAACTGTTTCTTTAACAAATACAGATTGAATAATATGGATAATAATGTCACCCCAACAATTAAGTTCTACAGCGGACAGCAGATTCCTGTTGAATTGCACAAAGTAAGAATGGTACAGAAACTATTTCTAAAACCTATTGATGAAAGACACGATGCAATAGTCAAAGGCGGTTTTAACACTTTTCAGCTAAATACAAAAGATATTTTTCTGGATATGCTTACTGACAGCGGTACTAACGCAATGAGCGATAATCAGGTATCTTCGATGCTGCAGGCAGACGATGCATACGCCGGCTCACAGAGTTTCTACCGTATGGAAGAAGCTTTGCGCGAGGTTTTCGGTAAAGAATATGTTCTTCCTGTTCACCAGGGCAGAGCTGCCGAAAACATTGTATCAAGAACTTTTGTTAAACCGGGTGATATAATTCCGATGAATTATCACTTTACAACAACAAAAGCCCATATGGAATTAAACGGCGGCAAATTATATGAAATCTATTCTGACGATGCACTTCAGATTAAAAGTTCAAAACCTTTCAAAGGAAACATAGATACTGCAAAGCTTCAGGCTCTTATAGAAAAATATGGGGCTGAGAGAATTCCTTTTATCAGATTCGAAGCATCCACTAATCTTATCGGCGGACAGCCTTTTTCAATGCAGAATATGCGCGAAGTTAGAACAATAGCTGAAAAGCACAAAATTATGATAATGCTCGATGCTTCACTTATAGGTGAAAATGCTTATTTCATTAAAAAAAGGGAATCTGAATACAAGAATTCCACAATAAAAGATATTCTCCTTGAAATGTGCAGCTATGCAGATGTAGTTTATTTCTCGAGCAGAAAGGTAAGTTCAACAAGAGGCGGCGGTATTTGTACAAATAATAAAGAATATTTCAGCAAGATGCGTGATTATGTAATTCTTTATGAGGGATTCCTTACATACGGTGGTATGTCGGTTAGAGAAATAGAGGCTATGGCTGTTGGTTTAAGAGAAACAACAGATGAAACAGTTATAAGTCAGTCGCCTATGTTCATAGAATATGCGGTAAATGAACTAGACAAACTTGGTATTCCGGTTATTACCCCCGGAGGTGCATTAGGAGCACACGTAGATGCTATGGGATTTCTGCCTCATGTACCCCAGAAAGAATACCCGGCAGGTGCCCTTGCTGCAGCTCTGTATATTATTTCAGGCGTTAGGGGTATGGAACGCGGTACAATATCAAGCGTAAGAGATGAACACGGCAACGATGTTCTTGCTGATATGGAACTTCTCCGTCTGGCTTTCCCCAGAAGAGTCTTTACCTTGTCACAAACTATGTTTTTGCTTGATAGAATCAAATGGCTTTATGATAACAGAGAATTAGTTGGCGGACTCAGATTTGTTGAAGAACCTGCAGTACTAAGATTCTTTTTAGGACGACTTGAACCTACGAGCAATTGGCCGGAAAAACTTGTAGCGAAATTCAAAATGGATTTTGCAGGAAGTTTATAAATTGAGATATATTAAGGCTGCGGTTAAAACGCAGCCTTAAATATTATACCAGCTTTCGTTAATAAGCAGTTTTATTTCATTCTGAATTTTTTCAAAAACCCTTAAAATATCATTTTCGTTACCCGATGCTAATGCCTCAAGTTCCGCGGCATATTCGGAAAGCGTTATACATGTAAGTGTCAGAGCTGCCCCTTTCAGTTTGTGCGCCCTATATTCAATACTTTCAGAATCGCCATCCATTACAGCTTTACTAAGCATATCCAGATCTTCAGTAAATTGTTTTCTCCCGATGCTTATCCATCTTTGGAAGGTGTCTTCTTCGTTGTCAAGTTTCTTAAGTAATGCATCTTTATCGAAATGATTTTTCCCTTTTTCAACCGATAATTCTGCCTCCTCAGTTATGAGAGACGGATTTAGAAATTTTGCAACAAGAACTTCAATCTTTTTAGCATCAATTGGTTTAGTGAGATATCCGTCCATCCCTGCATTTATAAAGGCATTTTTTTCAGATACTACTACTCCGGCAGTAATTGCTATTATCGGAACACGTTTTAATTCGTTCTTTTCTTCCCAGTCTCTGATCTGAATTGCCGAAGTATATCCGTCCATTACAGGCATCTGTATATCCATAAATATAAAATCAGGCCGGGCAGACTTAACTGTTTCCAGAGCCTGTTTCCCGTCTTTTGCTTCAATAATTTCACACTCAGGAAAAATCTTTGTCAGAAGAATTTTCAAAAGAAGGACGTTGATTTCAACATCGTCTGCAAGCAGAATCTTAAATTTCCCTTTTATCGGACTTCCCTCATTATCAGCCATATTCTCAGAATATTATTTATTTATAGTAAATTTAGCGAATATTTTAAGAAGATTCACATAAGTGTTTCATTTTAAAGAACATTCTTTTAGTATTCATAATCATTATGTAAATTGGATACATTGGAAAATATCTGCATCGAAGGGACTGAGTTGAAATTATTGCAGCATTATCTCAGAAAAAAGTTCTCCGGAGCATCCATCAGCTCCGGAGAAAATATAGATGGGGTGTGTGTTTATTTAATGATGATGGAATTCCTTATGTATAGCTTTATTTAAGCATTATCATTTTATTTGTCTTAATAAAATTCCCGCAATCTAATCGGTACAGATAGATTCCTGAAGCAACTGAATTACCCGAATTATCTTTTCCATTCCATCTTACTGAGTGATTACCTGCCTTAAAATCAGATGACACGAGAGTTCTGATTTCCTGCCCTAAAATGTTATATACTTTAAGACTAACAAATCCTGCAGATGGCATGCTGAATTTAATAGTGGTTTCAGGATTAAAAGGATTAGGGAAATTCTGATTCAGTGAATATTCAGCCGGGGTAGAAGTATTGTCATCATCTGCATCATTATATACATCAGCATCCGGTTTCGGCTGCCTTTTGGTTGTATAAATGTGATATTCGCCCGGGGCAAGAGATATTGACATATTCATATCCGTTACATTCAAGCTGTCTCCTGAAAAGTAATCGTACCAAATTCCATTATTTTGGAATCCGGGTACAGCAGGTTTTTCAGTTACATCAAAATTGGCAATAACAACAGCGTTCATAGAAGGATGTGA
Source organism: uncultured Melioribacteraceae bacterium (assembly GCA_964584325.1). Classification (GTDB taxonomy): domain Bacteria; phylum Bacteroidota; class Ignavibacteria; order Ignavibacteriales; family Melioribacteraceae; genus CAZOZP01. The sequence continues at coordinate 2,823 of CAZOZP010000009.1, read as the reverse complement.
AAGTTTCATTGTTTTTACTGAATTCATTGTATTCATTGTATAATTTGAAGTATTGAATACTTCATTGTTGTTTCTAAGCCAGAGCAAGGCCTTGTTAACTTTATATAGATTTTGTCTGTCCGCATTTCCGTAATATGTATCGTTCCAGACAAACGGTTTCAAACCCAGCCTTCCATTAAAATCAATTGATACGTCAAACCCAAGTTCCTGAAACATCCACATCATCTTAGGACCGGGAACAGTGAAAAAGAATGCAGAGCATGCCGCCATTCTATCCAATGCGGTTTTAGTTTCTTTTATATTATATGTACCGGAAGAATTACCATATGATGAACACTTAACCATAATTCTTTCTTCATCATGGCTTTCCATATAGCCAACAAGACCCGGTTTGGTAAATGATTTGTATTTATAGCTAATTTCAGCAAGATTGGATTTGCCGCTTTCATGCCAGCCCATTGCAGCTTCCTGATACTGGCGTTTAGCATCGCCCCAAACCATTAAGCCATAATCAGCAAGTAATCTTTTCTCACTGTCATCAGTCCAGTGTTCAAGAATAACATATGCTGTTGAATCAACTTCCCACATTTTATCAGCCATTCTTTTCAGTACGTTAATTCTGTCTAAATCGTACCCCCCGCTGCTTGATTTCTGTGTAAATCCGCCTGTGAAATCGAAACGGAATCCGTCAATTTTATATTCATTCATCCAGTATGAAGTTACCCTGTCAACGAACTGTTGTGTTTTTACACTTTGATGATTGAAGTCGTTGCCCCATGAAAAATCAGTGTGAGGTGCTTTTACATTAAAATATGGGTTATCAGCTGTTGGATTTCCATTAGCGAAATAAAGCCGTACTAATGAGGATTGGTTGTAATTATGGTTTAATACCAAATCCATTATTACTGCAATATTTCTTTTATGACATTCATCTATGAATTTTTTATAGTTATCTTTATTACCATAATATTTATCCAAAGCCAGATAAAAAGAAGGATTATATCCCCAACTCTCATTTCCTTCAAATTCATTGTTTGGCATAAGTTCAATTGCGTTAATACCAAGATTCTGAAGATAGGATAATGTGTCAGCAAGCGTCTGATAGTTGAAATCCTCAAGAAAATTGCGCAACCACATTTCGTATATTACAATTTTTTCTTTTGCAGGTTTTACATAGTTTGAAGCTTCCCAATTATACTGAGGTTGGGCAGTCTGAAATACTGATACTATTTCAGTTGTTTTGCCTTCCGGGTATGATTTCAGTGCCGGATAGTTCTCTGAAGGTATATATATATCGTTCCAGGGGTCCAATGTCTTTTCAGCATAAGGATCTGCAATTTTAAGATAACCGTTTACAGAATATTGAAAACCATATTCCATTCCGGGAGTTAATCCATCAAGAGTTATCCAGTAAGTTGAATCGTTTGGAGTACGGTTCATAAGATAGTTCTCGTTAAGAGTCCAGTCATTGAAATCTCCAATAACATATACAAAATCTTTCTTTGGGGCAAATAATACCAGAGTAACCTCAGTATCACTTATATAATTTATTCCTTCCCGCACACCTTCAGGTAATGGAGCTTCCGTTACCATTGGGTTAAAAAAATAATCGAATGAATCGGATGCAGCTACTGTGCCATTTACATAACCAAGAAGTCTTACTCTGTGGTTAAATCCTTCATTAACGAGAATTTCTGAATTTAATGTATCATTAATGGTTGAGCTAATTCTTATATTATTATCAGTAAGTACAAGCGAATCAATAAAATCAGCTTTAATTCCTTTTATTGATATTGATTCGCCAAAATTCTTAAATAATACATTTTCTGTTGGGGATAGAAAACTTACTCCATAATGAAGAGGCAAAAATATATCGGCATCACCAATATCTTTACCAACTTTGCTTTGATCACCCGAACGGAAAACAAATGCCAGATTGGTAACAACTTCACCTGTGTTTATCTGGTAAAATGATTTAATATCTGGGTGTACAACAAATTTGTAAATGTTATTGCCCATATAAGTCAGGTGATACTTTGTTGAATTATCACCCCAGGCAGGAGCGTGTTTCCAATCACCCGGATTGGTACTGGCAGTAGTAAGAACACCGGCGTGTGCATAAACTGAACCGGTATTCGAATAATTCATTAAACCCTTATTTCCCTCTGCCGCGTTGAAATATACGGTAACTGAATCATCTACAGTAATATAAAGCGGATCCCAGGTAATTACCTGGGCTTGCATAAAAGTAACTAACAGAAAGATAAGCAGTAAAAACTTTCTCATTGAACCTCCTTTTGTAATTTGTCCTGAAAATTATTTAAACAATAATCAGGCCATAAGACTAAATATATCTCTATTGGTATGAGGCTTTATAAATAATGAGATATAAGGCAGAAAGGAGTGAGAATTATCTTCATTTCATAATTCAAATTAATTATTTATATCAGGTAATTATCACTTAAGATAATAGTACTTATCAAAATAGATAAGTCCCAATTCCCATTTGAGAAAAATAATCTTTGAACCCAAATTATTCGTTAGAAAATCTTTATCACTTAATACCATTGCAAAGAAAGAATAATTTGGGTAACCCCGCCTTACAAAATCTTACATTTCGTTTTTCAGAAATGTTTAGATTTTGTAAGGCGATTTGTCATTACTTTCTTCCTCAATGACAAATTTGGGTTGAACCAAATATTTACTTTTACATTCATATAATTAGTTTTAAAGTTTATTCAACTGACTGTATTTTTGATTATATATGTTTATAATTACCCCTAAAAACTAGACAACGACTTTAAGTGGAAATATGCTATATTA
>CAZOZP010000008.1:0-67429 GCA_964584325.1 uncultured Melioribacteraceae bacterium | reverse complement strand
GCGCAAATAAATTCCTCTTTTCGGCTTAGCCAAAGTTCCCTGTCTTTGGCTAATAAAAGACTTAATTTATCCATTAATTCTGCAGGTCTGATATCCGATTCTTTCATTCAGTACTATTCCTCTCCATCTTCATTAAAATCAATTCCGGGGGTAAACTTTGGAACCCATTTACCTTCTTCATTTTTTCTGAAAAGCTTTTTGTTTATCCATTTTTCTTCCATAACTCTCCAAAACTCTTCAACTGTAATTTCCATATAATTGCAGCATTCCTCAATTACTTCAGGCTCGCAGAATCCGTCATACTTTTTAATAAGGTTCCAACCTTCACCGCCAATTTCCCTAGTCATTTTTCCTTCTCTTATAAGATGGTTAATTGGAACAGTAGGAGATGCAAAACCAAATTTATAGTATTTAATCATCGGATTAAACAATTGAAAATTACTGTCAACAGATCCGTATCGGTTAAAATACCATGGCTTATCAGGTCTGGGTGTTAATCCGTGTCTTTTCGAAAACTCCGTGTTATGCCTTGGCGACCATTCCTTAACATAATACTGAAGATATAAAGCCTTAATTCCTGCCTTCTTCATTTCCTCAACATCAGGCGCCTGATATAAAATCAAATCTTTTTCAGATATTCCTTCTCCCGTCCAGTCGCTTGCATTACCTCCGCTTAGTGTATTATTATTGAAAATAGAATAAGCTTCGCCCCCTTTACCTGTGCCTTTAGTTGAGCCTAATGTAAGACCCGGATTTTCTCCCTGAATTATCAGCGGAATTTTATATGCAAAAGCTGTTTGAAATGTAACTGCCCAAAGCGGATACTCTGAAGGTTTAACAGGATTTCCGTATTCATAGAAAGCTCGTCTTGTGAGTGCCCTCATAACTTTAGGATTAGGTCTCCATCTTACCATATCAAATCCGTGTTGCGAAAGATTTTCAATATTCTTAATACCCATTTCTGTAATCCCTTCGGGAACGCAATTAACTAGCAGACAATTCAGACCCAGTTCATTTTTTGCATATAGTGCCTGAAACGTACTATCCTTTCCACCGCTCACTCCTATAGCACAATCCCAACCTCCTCTGCTATTTTCTTTAGCCCATTGAGCAATACCTTTCAATTCTTCAATTCTTGATACCCAATCAATTTCTTCTTCGGCCATTTCTGAATATTTGCAGGCAAAACAAATTCCGTCTTCAGTAAATTCACCATGCGGTTGTGTGTCAGGTTGAAAACATTTCTTACAGTATTTCATATTATTCCTTAATGATTTATTTCGAGAACTATAATCGAAATATAATCAGAAATATTAATATTATTAAGGTGATTATTGATTTTATCCTTATTTATTATATCTCCCGCCCTTGTCACGCCAACTTTTACGAAAGTATTCCTTAAGTACACCTTATTTCATTAAATTTCATCAACTTAATTTCGCATAACAAATCCAAGTGTAACTTCCGGCTTCTTCAAGGAATACTTTATATTTTCCGGATTCATCATTTTTTAAAACCGGTTCAGGTGTGGGATAGTTTTCATTTTCCCAATCATCTTCCCATCTTGTTTTATCTGTTCTGAATACAGGCGGAAATTCATAATATGTTTCAAGATTTCTTTCGAGTAAAACAGCATCTGTATTATTGGGCATAACATTGCCTGCTTCACAGTCAGTGAACACCCTTAAATTTTTAATTCCGGCTAATCTTAGAATTTTATTTACTCCGGGCACTAATTTCTCAGGAATCCGGAAAGCCCCTTTTGATTCATAAGTATATCCCGCATTAGAGAATGCTTTTTTTAAACTGTAGCAGTCCTCCTTTGCAGGCGGATAATTATCCTCGAAAATAACATGTCTGAATCCGAACCATTTACATTGCTGAAGTCTTTTATATGCATTCTGGTGGTCATCAAAAAAGACAAGTGAGTTTTCCGGCAGATTTTTCCAATCCTGTTCGGAGAAATCTCTATCTGAATACTCCGCTTTCTTTGAAAAATATTCTCTGTTTTTGAGATTTATATCTATTGAAACCAGTTTTGCATTCGGACAAGCCTGTTCCAGCAGCCAAGTACTCTGCCCTTTCCAAACTCCACTTTCTACTATCAGTTCCGGATTTATCTGTTTAGCCATAAACCAGACCGCAAAGAGGTGCGGAGATTTCATTCCGCCGGAATTATCCTTAATCGGCCGGGAATCATATAATTCCAGGAATTCATCCAGAGAATTGATTATGTCCTGCTTCTCCCACTTCACATTCCCTATCGATTTAACTTTATTCATTTTATTTCCTACCCGTACTTTTCATTTTAAATCTAATTATTTTTTGAAATAAGAAAAGTTACTTTGTCTCTTGTAACAAAAAGAACAGCTTTTATTAAATTTTTCATTCCGCCTGAGGTAAGTTCCTTCCTCCAGGTACTGAAATATCCCTTTCGCTCTTCCTTAATTACTTTCAATCCGTTTCGGGAAATCAGATCCTTCAGATTTTTCTTTGTAAAAGTATGGGGGTGACCTTTATCAATTAATAATACTTCCATCAAATAGCGGATAAATACTCCCCAAATATGATAAGTATTCTGCTTCATATAGATCAATCCACCGCCGGATAAAACCCGCTTGCATTCCTGCATCACCTTCAGCGGATCACGGCAGTGGTCCAAAACATTATCTATAATCAGAAGATCGAACTTACTGTCTTCAAACGGAATTTCTTCCCCAATAGCGTTGAAATAATTTACTGTTTTATCCCTTTGGCAGGTGAAATCTTCAACTGATGAATAAAAATTTTCCAGAGGATCTATGGCATACCGGTTTTCTGATTCCTTCAGGAAAGTTACAATCCCCCCGGCACCGCTTCCCACTTCCAATATCTGAGTTTTTTGGGTAATATTTATTTGTCCTTCAGTAAACTTCAACAGACTCTCGGCAAAATCTTTATAGAAGCCGAATTTTATTTCTCCGCTCGATTGCCCCCACCAGTTCTTTTCATACTGCTGGGCTTTCTCCCATCTTTCTTTCTGATTCATCTTTCCCTTTGTATGGCTGATTTATCTATTGTATTATTTATTCACTAAATCTTCAAATTAAATTATTTCTCTAATAAAAAGTCCGGCAAAAACCTATGTTCAATTCCATCATAATTTGAAGGAAAATATTTATCTAAAGAAAGAACCATTTTCTTATAATTATCCGGTATTTTATGCAAATTTCCAAATTCACGCTGAATAGTCTTTTCTTCTATCATATTTTTACAAACCTGTAAATAAATTCGATCATTTTGTTTCTCGGCAATAAAATCAATTTCATTTGCATTTAATGCTCCAATTGTAACTTTGTAACCTCTTGATTTAAGTTCAAGCAAAACAATGTTTTCTAAAATGCCTGAAATATCTTTGTCTTTGTAGCCTATTGAGCCAAATCGCAATCCAATATCTCCCAAATAAAGTTTATCATAGTATTCCAGGTGTTTCTTGCCTTTTATATCATATCTTGAAACTCTATAAAACAGGAATGCACTCTCAAGAAATCGAATATAGTTTTGAACAGTATCTACAGATATTTTTACTTTTTGCGATTTGAAATAATCCGAAATACTTTTTGAAGTAATAATATTTCCGCAATTATCCATTAAATAATAAAGAATTTTTTCAAGAAGCTGAATATCCCTGATGCTGTTTCTTTTTATTACATCTTTAAGTAAAACTGTATTAATTATTGAGTTAAGATAATTAGTGATGTTAGAATCCTCATCAAAAAGATGAATACCCGGTAACCCGCCATATCTTAGAAATTTATTGAAGTTATCTTCTTTCGATAGGTTATCATCTTTTGAAAAAAGCAAGTACTCTGAAAATGTTAATGGATACACGGGAATTTCAATGTATCGCCCGCTAATAAGTGTTGCGAGTTCCGAAGAAAGCAAATTAGCGTTTGAACCCGTTATTATAATATCGGCTAAATTTTCGGCGAGTACAGATACAACAGCTTTTTCCCAATTTTGAATCTCCTGAATTTCATCGATGAAGACATATTTTTTATTTGCATTTGCCTGTAATGCGGATTTTATATATTTATATAAACTTTCGTAATTATTAATAAACTCGAATTCAAGTGACTCCTTGTTTATCCAAATAATATTATTTTCTCCAACATTTTTAAGCAATTCGTTTCGAAGCATTAATAATATAGTGCTTTTACCAACACGACGCATGCCTGTAAGTACTTTTATTATAGGTTTATCTAAATAACTTTTAAGAGTGGTTATGTAATTCTCTCGATATATAAGCATAATGCGCCTTTTATGTTCGACTATATTTGAAGTTGTTCAAATATATCAATATATCTTCGACTATACAAGAAGTTAATTAGTTTTCTATAAATAATTATTCTAATAATTATTTCCCTTTTTAAAAACCGCCTTTGCCTTGTCTGCTTTTGTAACTTCTTTTAAAAACAAGGTATAATCACCAAAATTATCAGGTTTTATTTGTCTTTTCTTCAAACCAAATGTTCTTGTATAACATAATTCGTTATCTATAAAACTGAATCCGGAGCTATATACCGCAAAATCCTTTTCAATTACAGTGTTCCCCGGAAGAAATTCCAGTACATAGTCTTCAGGAATTTTTATTCTTACAGTATCCGAATCAAGAAACGGATAATTGAAAAATAAAGATGAAACCCGCTCTTCGATATTCTCATTGAATACATCATCAATAAATGTTTTGAATACCGGATTTATTATTAGTCTGTTCCCGCAAACTGTAAATTTTTTAATAATTCCGGTGAATCGTATATTCAAAAGAGAATTATATTTGTCGGTAATTTCAATTTTGTCTTTATCCACTAAAATACCAGGGTAATTCCTGCCATAGTAATCCAGTATAAATTTAATTCTGTCATCTATATTTTTGCTTGTAAATGCGCTTTGTAAAAATGCTTTTTGATTTCCGGAAGAGCTTATTTTAAAATCAAAAATTAAGTTTCCGTTGTTTTCAATAACACCTGCAACTGATGAAATGAATTTGTTTTGTTCAAATCCTTTAGTTGGTGTTTTAATCAAAACACCGCCTTCGTCAAAAATAACAAGTGCATTAATACCTTCAATTTCGTAAGGCATATTCCCTGAATCGCCATATTTTGAGGTACACTCAAGCCATAAAGTGTCTTTCTCATCAGGTATAAATGCAATAACGTGATTAAATAAATTTTCGGGAAATTCACTATCGGTTAAACCTTCAGTACGTGTTAGAGCCAAAGCCGGATATGCTGAGATACCTAAAGAACGAAGCATTGCGATCATTAAAACAGTTAATCCTTTACAGTCGCCGTATTTATTATTAAAAACATTTTCAGCCGGTGGTGACTGATAACCATGAATTCCCATTTCAACTGCCACATATCTGCATTGTGATTGAAGATATCTGTATATTGCTGAAATCTTATCTCTCTTTGCAGGTATATCTTTAACTATTTCTTTTATTTCTGCCTCAACGGAATTCGGAAGACTGAATCTATCTTTATATAATGATGCAGCCCATTTACCAAACGACTCCCAACTTTCAAAACTTCCCTTATACCCTTCAAGTGTAAAATCTACAGGAGAGAATTTAATATACATTTGATATTTTTCTTCCGGAGAAACCCGGAATTCCTCTAGTATTTCAGGAATGTTATCCATTCTCCATTTAAAGATTAAATCTTTTTTCAATATTGACTTTGCCGGCTTTATTTGAATACCGACTGTTTTATAATGGAACTGGATATTTTCAGGAACCCTCAGTTCATAAATACTTGTTAATGTAGGATAGTCAATATTCTGCGGGTACCAATCGCTCCAGAAAAACAAACTGCTTTTTTCAACAACATAGGAATATTCCAAAATAAACGGATAAGTATGATAATCCAACTTGAACCATTTGTAATTATGTCCACTGTATAAAGTATTGAAAGAATATTCTCCTTCATTTATTTCATCATCGTCCAGCTCTTTGACAGCCTTACCGGAAGAATCTTTAATAACTGCTTTAATATCGTCATATTGAATAAATTCTGATTCTCTCAAAATTACACGGCATAATTCATCAGCCTTGCTACTGTTAATCTGGATCCTGCGAAAATGATATACAACAGATTCATCTTCGTTTTTAATTCTGCAATGAACAGAATCCCGAAGAAAAACAGCATCGTATTCATTAACATTAATTACTGAATCTTTTAAAACATAATTTATTGTCTGAGAACAGACATTATTATTAAAAACGATAAAAAGTGAAGTTAAAAAGTAAATTATTTTCATAATACCATACTAGTTTTGAAGAGAAGATTTTTTATAAACAATCTGATAACTATCAGCAGAAATTATGTTTTCGTATAATTTCTTAATTTGCGGGTAACCATCTAAAGAAAATACTCTTTGTGTAATTGTTCTAAATCTTGTGAAAATATTTTTCCCTTCTGCATTTGACCAGTTAAGTTTATATATGTTATTATCCATTGCATATATTTTTTGGGTTGGAATTTCACCTAGAACAAACCCCTGAGGTTCAATTAACGTAATTTTTTCCGATACAGTTGAATTGTTTTTATATTTAATCGGTGCTGCTCTTTTTTCTGCAGTAAAAGGATTTTTATCTATCTTAGTAAACATTGGAATTGAAAGAAGCAATAAATCACCGGCTTCCTCTGCATAATTATTAAGAGTACAAGATAACTTTAGTGTCAGAGGAACATCAGCAGAATCCAATCCGCTAAAGGAAAATGAATCGACAACGGCGTTCTTATGCAAGGTTTTTACAAAGTTTTTAACATAATCATTTTCATTTTCTTTCTTAATTTTTGCTTTCTCCGCAAAGCCCAAAAAGCCATCATAAATTATAGTACTGTTCAATTGCAGAGAATAATCTTCCAATAATGATGCCTCTGACTGAATTGTAATATTATTTTTCGGTGTTGATGCTTCAATTTTTATAATCTGCCCTTTATCTTCATCAACCAATAATCCGAATCCCACATCAGTGTTAGTAGATAAATAACCGAATGGAATTTTCTGATCTCCGTCGCCGAAAGGATTAAGGAAACAATTCTTCCCGCCTATATTGGCCAGGCAGATATTTTTATTAAACTGGTCGGTATCACAAAAATTTGGATTTATAAGTCCATTGTTTCTTGTACTAATAAAAACCGGATTTGCTTTTATTCCGGCTTGCCTTAAAAGACTAATCAAGAGTATAACGGATTCGTTTTGAGTCTGGGTTTTCTTTTTCAGAATTGTTTCAGCATCATTTAATCCGGATCCAAATAAAGACTTTCCTTCTATCAGTTTTATACTATCCCTTACAAACGAATATATATTTTTAGCCTTAATACGCGCCGAAGCTGAATTTCCTGAGATATTTTCAAATCTTTTCTCATCCATAACGTCATCGTCTATCTTCGATTCATAAACCTTGGATACCCTCTTAGCTATATCATCCCAAGTAGAAGCAAAATTAATTGTATGTGCGCCTGCACTATAACTTCTTAAAAGGAAGATAAGAGAAACATATTCATTTTCAACATTATCAATATAATCATCTTCTTTTATCCCTGGTAAATTCTCCGCTGTCCAGGTAAATACTCCTAATTTTTCTCCGATTTTATAGAGATCAAATTCTTCATTCTTGTTTCCTTTAATATCATAAATTTCAAAATTCTTTTTTAGGATACTGTATTGAAATCCGGCAGGAAGACGCACGGTTATCTCACTCTTACAAGTAAAAATATCTTTCTGAAAAAACCAAGTCGGAATGCTTGAAACTATTTCAGAATACAATCTGTACTTTACTTCAATTATAGAACCAACCGTAACGCCGGGCATGGCAAAACTAACTGTTTTACTGTAACCGTCTTTCTCATAATAGATATTATCATCGTCAAGTTCATATTCTTCTCCGTCAGGTGTAAAAGTCGAAGCATCCTTAATTCTGAATTCGTCTTCATGGTAATACCTTATTTTAAAGTCCGCTTTGCGTTTCCCGTTTTCTTTTAAGACTTTAATCCTGATGTGTCTTTCATATTCATAAGTGAAATTTGGAGATATTTTAATATTTCCTATATCAAAAAGAACAACTGCATCTTCATCAGAATATTTGTTAAATATCTCAGTTCCTAATTCTTCATCCGAAATATCGCCAAAGCTTTGCGCTTTTATTGCTAAATGTGAACAAAGAAAAAAACAAAATAAAATTATAAATCTCAGCATTAGCCTTACCCCATTATGAAAGTATAAATCATAAATAACTTGTATTTATGAACCTGTTTTTCAAAAATAATAAAATTATATGTAATTCTAATTTATTCATTTAATTATTATATTTTTGTTTTTCAATAAATATCAAAATCAAACCAATCATATTTTGGCCTTTTAATAACATACACTTATACTCGCACAAATTAATTCAGACACTCATCCCTTCACCTTGCAATTTTTTGATCTTCTTATTTTTTTTGAATTACCCTTTTGCAATTACGGTTTTAATTCGTATTTTGTTATCAGAATATTTTATCCGATTATGAAGATTATTAAAAACACAGATAACCCGATTCAGAAATACAGATTCTTTTCTCAGGTATTATTCAGTCTTATTTGCATTTGGATAGGCATTGAGTATTATTTTTTCGCCGTTTATCTTGAGACCGGCGGAATTAATGGCAGTGGTTACCGTCCGCCCGGAGCTGAAGCATTCCTGCCGATAAGTTCTCTGATGAATGCCTATTATTTTTTTCTTACAGGCAATATCCATTGGGCTCATCCTGCCGGACTAGTAATATTTCTTGCGATTCTTGCGGTATCATTTGTTTTCGGGAAGTCATTCTGCAGTTGGATTTGTCCTGTCGGATTTTTATCTGAACTTACCGGGGATGCCGGGGATAAATTCTACAAAAAACTATTCAAAAAGACTCCGAAGATTCCCAACTTCCCGGATTTTATTCTGCGTTCGCTAAAGTATCTGCTTCTGGCATTTTTCATCTATGCTATATTTGTTTTAATGGATGCTCTTGCAATCAGACTTTTTCTGGATTCTCCATACAATATTACAGCTGATATTAAGATGTACTATTTTTTTGCCGATATCTCCAGGTTTTCTCTGATAGTTATCTCAATACTGTTTTTTCTTTCTGTTTTTATCAGAAATTTCTGGTGCAGATACCTCTGTCCGTACGGAGCACTGCTCGGAATATTATCTCTTTTATCTCCCTTAAAGATAAAGCGTGCTAAGGAAAGCTGTATTGATTGCAGTCTTTGTGCAAAAGCTTGTCCCTCACGCATTAAAGTAGATAAGGTTAATTATGTAGTATCAGATGAATGCACTGCCTGCCTTAGTTGTGTTGATGCTTGTCCGGTTAAAGACACACTTTATCTCGAAAGTATTCCGTTAAAAAAGAAATTTCCGAAAACTTTTGTCTTTTTCACAATTATTTTAATATATTCTATAATTATTCTTACAGGAATTTTATCCGGAACCTGGGATAACGGGATAGACGGTAAAACATACATTAAACTGTATGAAAACATTGATTCCTATTCACACCCTGTAAGTACCGAAGAACTTAAGAAGAAACAGGACTGAAGATGAAAACAGGAATATTAAGTAAAATCAAAAATATTTTTCTCTTTTTATCTCCTCCTCCAAAATGGAAAATTCCCGTTATTATTTTGCTTGGAGTAATCGGAGGTTTGGGCCTTAATATCTTCCATACTTCCAATGCAGTTTCTTATATGTCCGACAAACCCGAAACCTGTGTCAATTGTCATGTTATGGCTCCGCAATATGCCACCTGGAAAAACAGTTCGCACGGAAGAGTAACTGTCTGCAACGATTGCCATGTGCCGCAGGATAATATTTTTTCGACATATTTTTTTAAGGCACAAGACGGTATGCGGCATTCTTATGTTTTTACCTTCAGACTTGAACCACAGGTTATCAGAATTAAGGAAGCCGGTAAAGATGCTGTTCAGAACAACTGCATCCGCTGTCATTCTGATCTTATTCATCCGGTGGGTTTAAGATCAATAAGCGGAAAGCATATTTCATCTGAGGGAAGGCTATGCGTGGACTGCCACCGCGAGGTTCCTCACGGAAGAGTAAATAGTCTTTCATCTGCTCCTTACGCAAGAGTACCACTGCCCCCTCCCGTTTTACCAAAATGGCTTGATAATTTAATTTCAAATAAAAAAAAGGATTGATTTATGAAACCGATTCAGGAAATTGTGAAAACAAAGCCATGGGCCGCCTGGACTTTGTTCATTGTTACAGTCGTTGTTGTTTTTATAATCGGTTTATTTGCATCATCTATTGTTGAAAGACGCAGTGAAGGAACTTATGCATTACAGATGCTCAAACCAATTGCAGATTGGGAACCCAGGAATGAAGTTTGGGGCGAGAATTTCCCTCGCCAATATCAAAGCTACAGAAAAACAAGTGAAACCGACTTTGAATCCAAACACGGCGGATCAAAAATGGTTGATTATCTTGAGAAGTATCCTGAACTTGTTGTTATGTGGGCAGGCTATGCTTTTTCAAAAGACTACAGTCAGGGCCGCGGCCATGCAAATGCGGTTAAAGATATCCGCAATACACTTCGTACAGGCGGTAACAAGGTATCACCTCAGCCTGCAACCTGCTGGAGCTGCAAAAGTACAGATGTACCCCGCGTAATGCAGACGATGGGAGCTGAAAACTTTTATAAGGGCTCGTGGACTTCCTTAGGCAGCGAAGTTATTAATCCGATCGGATGTCAGGATTGCCACGACAACAAGACAATGAATCTTAAAATTACTCGTCCGGCACTAATTGACGGCCTAAAGAGTATGGGAAAAGATGTTGAAAATCTCACACAACAGGAAATGCGTTCACTTGTCTGCGCACAATGCCATGTGGAATATTATTTCAAGGGAGAAGGAAAGTATCTTACATTCCCCTGGAAGAATGGTATGACCGCAGAACAGATGGAAAAGTATTACGACGAAGCCGGTTTTACAGACTGGACTCATTCTCTTAGTCGCGCACCAATGTTAAAGGCTCAGCACCCTGATTATGAATTGTATTCAACCGGTGTGCACGCAAAACGCGGTGTTTCCTGCTCTGACTGCCATATGCCTTACAAGAGCGAAGGCGGTGTAAAATTTACCGATCACCATATTCAGAGTCCGCTTAATAACGTAGCCAATAGTTGTCAGGTTTGTCACCGCGAGGAAACTGCTTCTCTTATAGAAGATGTTTATATCAGACAGGATAAACTTGAAGAACTGCGACGTGTTGCTGAAAAAGAACTTGCATCGGCACATATTGAAGCAAAAACAGCTTGGGATAACGGTGCACAGGATGCTGAAATGGCACCGGCTCTAAAGCTTATTCGCCAGGCTCAGTGGAGATGGGACTGGGTTGCGGCCGCCAATGCTCTCGGATTCCACTCTCCTGTTGAAGCTATGAGAGTTATCGGACTTTCAATAGATAAGGCTAAGGAAGCAAGAAAAGAAATTGCTGTTATTCTTGTTAAAAAAGGCGTTAACTACCCTATCGCTCTTCCTGACATTTCAACCAAAGAGAAAGCACAGAAGTATATCGGACTTAATATGCCTGAACTTATTGCAGACAAGGATGATTTCCTGAAAACGACTGCTGTTAAGTGGGATGAAGATGCTAAAAAGCGTCAGGGAACGCTTATTAAGTATTAGTGATGTAACAAAGTGATGAGGTAAAGTGACAAAGTAACAGAGTGACAGGGTAACAAGTTATTGTTCGATGGCATTGTGAAGTGAACACATCTCATTGTGAAGTTGTTCGGTGACATTCTTGAGTGAACACATCTCATTGTGAAGTTGTTCGATGGCATTCTTGAGTGAACACATCTCATTGTGAAGTTGCTCGATGTCATTGTGAAGTGATTCGCTGACAATGTGGCAGAGTCACATAGCATTGTGAAGTTGTTCGACGGCATTGCGAAGTTTTTCGATAACATTGTGAAGCGAACACATCTCATTTTGAAGTTGTTCGATGGCATTGTGAAGTGATTCACTGACAATGTGGCAGAGTCACATAGCATTGTGAAGTTGTTCGACGGCATTGCGAAGTTTTTCGATAACATTGTGAAGCGAACACATCTCATTTTGAAGTTGTTCGATGGCATTTCCAAGTATGCCCGGTTCATTTCTAAAAGATTCGCTGACAATGTGGCAGAGTCAGGGGGCGTTGCGAAGTTTTTCGACGGCATTGCGAAGTGAACACATCTCATTTTGAAGTTGTTCGATGGCATTTCCAAGTGCATCCGCTTCATTGCTAAATAATTTTCTGACAATGTGGCAGAGAGACAGGAAAATTCACCACAGAGGACACTGAAGGCACAGAGGGTTTTATCTTTTTTGATTAGATTCCGCACCTTAAGGCGATGATAGCTTTTTGCTTTCAAGTAACTGCCGAATTTTCAGAGGACATACGAGTGCCACGGAGGAATACCGCTTCGACTCCGCTCAGCAACCGTATCTTCACGCACCACGATTCTGAACGGCTATGGTCTTTAATCCTGTTAATCATTTAATCACAAAAATCAGGGGTTCAGATTATTACTTTTCCGCTCTGTGGATTTAAGCATCATTTTTCTGATGAATGTACACTTTTTTACTCGTCACGCTTTACGCTTCACGCATCACGATTCTTCGAGAGCCTTAAGTCACCCGGCAGTATTTTCGCGAAAAGTTATAGAATTAATAAAAAAAGGCGAACACTTTAGCCCGCCCCAACTCTGTTACCCTGTCACTATTTTACCAGCATCATCCTCTTTGAATCCGAAAAGTTGCCGGACTTTAGCCTATATATATACATTCCGGAGGCGAGTCCTGAAGCATCGAATTTTACTTCGTAATTACCGGCTGCTTGTCTTTGGTTTACAAGAACAGCCACCTCTCTTCCTAATATATCATATACCCGCAGAGACTTTGCGTGCAACATTTCTACACCTGACGGGATGGAATATCTTATTGTTGTTGCCGGATTAAAAGGATTAGGATAATTTTGCGACAAGGAGAATTCAGAAGGAACAACATCTGCTTCATCTTCTGTTCCGATTGCAGGATTTTCCCTCATCACATTAAATGTATCATCAACAACTCCATACACAATGTAATCAGGAAAAGTAACGAAGTGATCTTGTCCGACACCGTTTTCATTGTCATTGGCGCCCTGATTATTTGCAGAATCACCATAGTTAATACCATATTTATATTGTATCATCAACGGCGAATAAATATTAAAATTAACTTCTGCTTCAAATATTCCGTCTTCATCAGTATCTGTTAATTCAATACCCAGACCGATTTCATCTGAAGGCCAGCCCCCGCTTGGCCATTTCAAAGGATCAACGCTACCGAAAATATGAACTGTATTTACAACACTAAAGGGCTGATTGTTAGCTGAAGAAATAGGATTAAAGTTCGTATTACATCTGAATTTCAGGGTAAAAGGATTATGTGTAAATATGCCACAATCGCAAAGATCACTAAAGTTACGTGATACGGTCATAAATTCAGCGGCCATATCGACTGCAGTTACTATCTGTGTATAATTTCCTGTTTCAGCAGCATCTGATTCCCAGGTAACGTTTGAACCGTCTGCATTTGAATATGTGAATTTATGTCCTGGTAAATTATCTCCTTCTCCTAAATACTGAACTGCTTCATATTCATATTCATTTGGTTTTAACGGATTAGCAGTCATTTGGGGAGCTGTAGCATCCCATCCAAATAGTGCACTTCGAACTTGAACAATCTGTGTATTTGGATCAAATCTGCCTGAACCTATTTCATAAGTCATATCGCAGATATAAAGAACACCAATATCTTTTCTTTCTATAGGACGAACTCTGTTGAAATAATCAGGAGCAACAGTTACATCTACATCAGCAACTACAACTTCTCTGTTGGGGTCGCCTTCCCATCCGTCTGCACCCATAACAAATTTATAGGCATAAGTCGTGTTAGGAATAACTTCAAGCGTTGCACTATAAATTAAATCGGAATCAGCGTCTTCCAACTGTGTAGCCCCAACAGACCATTCATTGAAACTGCCGGCAACATAAACAGCGCCTGAAGCAGTATCAAAATTTCCTAAACTCTGCTGTACAGACATATCAACCTGAACAGTAAGGTAAACTGTCTGTGAAAATAAACTTCCTGCTGTAACTATTGCTGCAATAATAAATAAAGTAAAGCTTTTCATTCTTAATACCCCACTTTTAATTAATATATCCCATTTGATTTATAAATACATTTTACATTAATTAGCTTATTAAGAACATAAATTATTATATATAAATACGCAAGATTTTTTTTGGATTTGACTTGAAAATAAATTTTAGGAGTTCAGACCGGTTTTTCGGTTTTATTATAACTTACGATTTTATTAGGTAGTCTGCTACTTGTGAAGTTCCTATCTTAAGCTGTTTTGCTTCAATGTTGGTAATGAATGACCGGTAGTATTCTTTATCGGTAAGAAGTTTTGAAACTATCCCGGGCAATTTGTTAAGTCTCTTTTCGTATATTCCGAGATTATTATCCCTCAAGAATTCCATATTTCCTTTTTCCTGTTCCCAGAGATAATTTATTACGACAGGTACTTTCTTCTGAAGAAGAATTTCCATAAATGTAGAGGCACCGCATTTAGTTATTATAATATCTGAGATATTTATCAATTCATATACAAAATCAATAAATCTGAAAATGATTAGGTTTTCCAGTTTGTTTTGTTCCTTAAAAGCTGAAGCATTCTGAAAAAGAGATTCATTCTTCCCGCAAACTATAACAATATAATTATCCTTTACAACCGGCATTAACTGTTTAATAATTTTTTCACCCGAAGGCAGTCCGTCTCCTCCGCCCATAAGAAGTACAAGTTTTTTATCCGGATCAAATCCTTTTTCTTTTTTAATCTCATTAACTTTTTCCGAAGGAAGAGCCGAGGCAAACTTTGAATCAAGAATAAAGGGAAAATGTTCAATCGAATTGTGGGAGATATTCATTTTTTCGATTTTTTCTCTAAGCATTTTACTGAATACTATAAAATTCTGTTTTTTCTGTAAAAACCATATAGGATGCGGTGTGTATGGATCTGTTACTATGGTAAAGACTTTAGCCGGAAGTTTATTCTCTTTTATTATTTCCATAACCGGTTTAATGAGAAAAAAGTGGAAAATATTAATCTTATCAGGTTTGTGTTCAATGATTATTTCTTTAAGAAACGGCTTAACGAAAAATGATACAAGAGAACAAGTTATTCCGGAAAAAAGCGGTATTTTATTGAAAGCATAAATAAATTCATAAAAAAACTGCCCACGTGCCTGAAGTTTTCTGTAGCCGTCTTCAATAATATATTTAACCGCTCCGTTTGTGCGTTCAAATCCGTCAACAAGTACCGGTTCGGCCTTATCCGAGAAATGATTAAGCATATAATTTGCTACAGAACGTGCAGGGGCAAGATGTCCGCCTCCGGTTCTCAAATAGAGGAAAAGATGTTTCTCTTTTATTTCTTTCATCTTAGCACCGGGGATGTTTCGGTTATCATGCTGCCGGTCTCCAGAACTTCATAGATTTTATAAATGCCGAGTTTTCTTGCTTTAAGAAATCCGGACCAGGCTGCTTCGGCAAGTCTGCCGTCATTAAGTAAATCAATAAGCCATTGGTCAGCATATTCAGGTTTTTCCTGTTTAATGCCTGCTCCAATTTCACGAAGCCATTTCCTGTTAAACTTTTCCTGCGAGCCAATTGCCTGAGTCATAATGACAGGAATCCCCAATCCGGAATAAAATGACAACTCAGAGGGTTTAGTCCAAAGTATATCTGTTTCACGAATTGCCCGGTTAAACAGATTGAAGTAACCTTCCATATTTTCACTATAGATAATCTTATATGATTCCTGCGGTATGCCTTCAGTTTTTGCAATTTCCGCAAAATATTCATACACTTCTTTTCTTATACCGGCAACAAGAATAATTCTTATTTCATTGTTCTCAAGTTTCTTTTTTATTCCCTTAATAATTTTCTGAGCAGTTTCTTTCTGTGCACCTGCCCCGCCTACTGCAAAAGTTATTGTAAGAACTCTTTCGTTTCTGAATTCCAGATTATCCTTACCAAGAAAATACTCGGCATTTTTTCCGTGAAGAGCTTTAAATTTTCCTTTCGGATCAAGATAGCTTAACCTTTGTCCCAAATCATTTTTTAATACCGCAAGATTTCTTCCGCCAAGAAGAGAATCATGCAAAGGGAATCCGGTTATAAATATTTTATCTTCTGAAACACCATAAGCTTTAAGTCTCTGTGCCGCCTTTCCGCAAGGAGCAAAGTATCTTATCCGGCTATCCCAGGGCTCTGGTGCAACCCACACTCTGTTGATATCCGCATCACAAATAATACAGTAAATCTGGTCGTAGCCGGCAAGATCTGCCGCAACTGCAGGAGCATAAAATGATGTAACCATCGGAAGATATTTTTCCTGTATCTTCTGAAGAACACCATTGCATAATCCTTTATTAATGCTTGAAACAAGCATCCTTACCTGAAATGTCTGTTCCGAGAGATCGCGGATGGGATAAAAGCTGGGAATATGAAGAAATTTATCCATAATTCCGAATAGAGGCTTTCCAATAAGAGGAATACTTTTAAGGCGGGAAACATGTTCATATACAGCAAGACTTTTTGTCCATAGAGATTTTTCTTTTTCACTTACAAAAGAAGCATCTCCGGCATTAATTACACCTTGTTCAGCAATATCTTCAAGAGCATAGGCAGCCCTGTGATGACCGTAGCCCATTTCCGCCGATACTACCCAAGCCTTAACTTCCAATATACCTTCCAAAAAAATAATTTATCGGATATGCAAACTTATGGGGCTAATATTACAAATTTATTTCAATCATTTCAAGAATTGTCTTTTTCATAAACTGATCGACACCGTATTTAGAATCTATATAATCTAACAGCTTCCGGGCTGAGTGCGGAACTCTTCCGTATCCCTGAATTATATCATCAAGAATTCTTGATTCTTCCGGATATCTGAATTCAAATCTGCGTTCCTTCTGATAACTATCCCAGAAGCAGACTTGTGCTGTTTGATACTTTTCTGTAAGTTCAACAAACCTGTCAACAGCATATCCTTCAATAAATCTCTGACCCGATAGCTTTTCCCCGCGAAAATAGCGGCAAAGACCAACATAAATATTTGTTACTAATTCTCCCACCAGGAATTCCAACGATGAATTGCTTCTTTGAGGCATTGGGCGTGAAGGTTTTCTTAATTCCCTGTTAAAATTTTCTTTACACCAGACAATTCTTCCTTCAGCATAAGGAATATCCTGTAATTCCCACTCCTCGAAAACTGCAAACTCACAGAACACACCGTCATCAAACATAAGTTTATATCCGTCGGGCGAATTAAGAAATTTATATGCAACATGTTTAATATTCTCAAGCCATGAAAGATTATCGATAAATTCCCTTTTGAATCCGTTTTCCATAATCGCAAAAAAATCGAGATCTGAATAATCATCCATTCGTGAAAGTTCTATACCAACTGACCCCAAGCCTATCAATGCTTTTGCTTTATCGCTGTTATTCAGCGATTCCCCGATTTCCTGCAGACGTTTTTCGAGTAATTCGGATTTTTTCATATCAGGCATTCTTGAAGAACCTAAAAAGTTTATAATTAATACTGTCCGCTAAAGCTTGCAGTGACGCGTGAATAATATTCTCGGATACTCCGACAGTGGACCAGTTCTCCTTGCCGTCGCCGGAATCTACAAGCACTCTTACTTTGGCCGAAGTACCGGTCTTTCCGCCTAAAACCCTAACCTTATAGTCAATAAGCTCAATGTCGGAAATTTCCGGATAAAATCTTGAAAGAGCTTTCCTCAGAGCTTTGTCTAATGCAGAAACAGGCCCGTTTCCGTCAGAAGCTGTATGTTCAATTTCATCTTTCACTTTTACTTTGAGAACAGCCTCGGAATAATCTTGTCCCCTCTCATCGAACATTACATTCACTTTTGCATATTCTATACTGAAATATGGAGAATACTCATTCAGTTCTGTTCTAAGAAGAAGCTCAAAAGATGCTTCTGCGCCGTCAAACTGCATTCCTTCGAACTCAAGTGTTTTCAGAAATTGAACGAAGTTTTTTGAAAATTCCTTTCCTTCAGGCAGATCAATACCAAGTTCCTTTGCCTTGTAGAGAATATTACTTTGACCTGAAAGTTCTGAAACCAGCACTCGCTGTTTATTTCCTACCAATGAAGGAGAAATGTGCTCATACATTCTGCTGTCTTTAAGTACGGAACTTACATGTATTCCGCCCTTATGAGCAAACGCTGATTTTCCTACAAAAGGAGCTCTGATATTAGGTATCAGATTCATAATTTCATAGACAAAGTTGGCAACGGAAGTAAGCTGCGTTGTATTTATTCCGCCGTTAGTTTCGTAGTTCATTTTTAAAATAAGATTCGGAATAATACTGCAAAGATTGGCATTTCCGCACCTTTCGCCTACACCGTTCGTTGTGCCCTGCACCTGAACTGCACCGGCTCTTACAGCAGCAATTGAATTTGCTACAGCTAAATCGCCGTCGTTATGTGCATGAATTCCGATATCTGCTTTTAAATGTTTTTTTACTACAGTAACTATGTCAAAAACTTCACTCGGAAGCGATCCGCCGTTAGTATCACAAAGAGCAAGAGTATCTGCCCCACCGGCTTCTGCAGCTTTAAGCATTCTTAAAGCAAATTCAGGATCGTCTTTGTAGCCGTCGAAAAAATGCTCCGCATCAAAAATTACTCTTCGGCCGTAACTTCTTAAATATTCTACGGATTTATAGATTAGGTCCTCGTTTTCTTCCGGTGTAAAACCCAGACTCTTTTCTGAGTGGAATTTCCAGGTTTTCCCGAAAATTGCAATAACCGGAGTCTCTGCCTTTATCAATGTATTAAGATTATTGTCGGTCTTTACTTTATCAGGATAACGGGCTGTAGAACCGAAGGCACAGATTTTTGAATGTTTTAATTTAATACCATGGATTTTCCTGAAAAACTCTTCATCTTTCGGGTTACTTCCTGGCCAGCCTCCTTCAATAACGTCTATTCCGAATTCATCAAGTTTCTGAGCAATCAGAATTTTATCCTGAATTGAAAGATTAACAGCCTCACCCTGCGTTCCGTCTCTTAGTGTAGTATCAAATATTTCTATCTGCATTTTTTCCCTTTTCTATAAATAAGCCGCAAAGGCTTATTTTAAGCCTTTGCAGTGAATTGCTTTTCAGATCATATTGTTTTTTCTTGCGTACTCAAATATACCGCCTGCTTCAATTATCGGAAGAACATCTCCCAATTCCCGGAGATCATATTTTTCTCCGGAAGAAACATTTAAAAGTATATTTTCAGTAAGATGTATTTCCAGCTCATCGCCGGTTTTAATTTTATCCGTCAGCTTTATTTTGCTTTCGTAAGGAACAACGAATCCTCCGTCCACAGAATTACGATAGAATATTCTGGCGTATGATTCTGCCACAACAACATTCACCCCCGCAACCTGCAAAGCAAACGGAGCATGTTCTCTTGATGAACCGCATCCGAAGTTTGATCCGCCTATTATGATATTGAATGCCGAAAGATAATTTTCGCCTTCAATAAAAGGTTGATGACCTTCAGGAAGTCCTGCTTCAGCAATCGGCACACCCGATAAAGCAAAATGACCGTATTTTTTTCTTTCTTCAGGATCAGTAAGGCTGTAAACCAAATGCTCGGCAGGAATTATCTGATCTGTATCTATATTGTTTCCTAAGACGTATGCTTTTCCTTTTATTATCTTTTCCATTTTTCCTCTCAGTATTTAATTAGATTACATCACGCGGATCAGTTATAACTCCGTTTATTGCGGATGCTGCAACTGTAAGCGGTGATGCCAGATAAACTTCCGACTTCTTGCTTCCCATTCTGCCCGGGAAATTTCTGTTTGTTGTAGATATAACAATATCCATATCCTTAGCTCTGCCGAATGTGTCTGAAGTTCCACCCAAACAAGCCGCACAGGAAGATTCACCGAATACGCATCCGGCATCTTCAAATACTTCGCGAAGAGTTTTGCCTTTATAAGTTTCTTTTGAAAGCTGTCCGGCTACTTCGGTACTTCCGGGAACTAAGAAAGTTGGAACTTTCACTTCCTTTCCGTATAACAATTTTGCGGCAAACCGGAAATCCGTGATTTTCCCGCCTGTGCAGCTCCCAATGTAGCATTTTGTGAGTTTTGTACCCTGAACGCTTCTTACGGAACCTCTGTTATCAGGACTATGGGGTTTAGCAACTACCGGTTCAAGCTCTTTGCTGTTGTATTCATAAATGCTGTGGTATTTTGCATCAGAATCGCTGTTGAAAATTGTATAGGATTTATTAGTTCTTTCCTTTACAAATTTCTCGGTTACTTCATCCGCAGCGATAATACCGCTCATACCGCCTGCTTCAATTGCCATATTGGTAAGAGTCATTCTTTCATACATTTCAAGAGAAAAAACACCTTCACCGTCAAATTCCATTGCTCTGTAAGTTGCTCCGTCCGTAGTAATATCACCCAATATCATAAGTATTAAATCCTTTGCGGTTATATATTCAGGCAGAGTTCCGTTAAAAATGAATTTCATTGATTCAGGAACTTTTTCCCATATTTTTCCGGTACCAAGAATAAATGCTGCATCTGTATTTCCTACACCTGTAGAAAACATTCCGAAAGCTCCGGAGGTACAAGTATGCGAATCGGTTCCGAAAAGCACTGTACCTGGAACATTATATCCTTCTTCGGCAAGAGCTATATGGCAAACACCCTTATATCTTTCAGTTCCTACATCGTAATAATTTGGCAGATTGTATTTTGCCGCAAAATCGCGTAAAATTTCAACATTTCTGTTTGCATATTTATCTGCCGTAAAAATATAATGATCAGGAAAAATAACTAATTTGTCTTTATCCCAAACTTTTGCGTTTTCTCCGAATTCATTCTTCCAGATACCGATTGTGGGCGGTCCGCAAACATCGTGTGTCATAAGCACGTCCACATTCATCCAGATATTTTCGCCGGGAACCACGCGGTCTCTGCCTGCGGCTTTGGCCAGTATCTTTTCTGTTATTGTCATTCCCATAATTAATCCTCAATTATACTGATTCTTCAATAGGTTTATTTACATCTTCATTTTTCATATAAAGCCTTTGCTGGTTTACTGCCTGGATATATGACTTTGCGCTGGCTTCAATAATATCTGTTGAAACACCTCTGCCGGTAAAAGATTTTTCACCCGCGCGGATTCTTAAGAGTACTTCTCCCATAGCCTGCCTGCCTGAAGTTACCGAACGTACATGGTATGATTCCACCTGATTCTTCACATTCAATGCTCTTTCGATTGCATTAAATACTGCATCAACAGGTCCGTCCCCAGTACTGGATTCCTGAAATGTTTCTTCAGGAGTAATTATTCTTACGGTAGCTGTCGGAATAGAACTTGTACCCGATTGAACCTGAAGACTGTCGAGTCTGTAATACTCTTTTTCGCGAAGAGTTTCATCTCCCATCAGAATTCTGAGGTCGTCATCATAAACTTCCTTTTTCTTATCTGCAAGTTCCGTAAAGAGAGAATACACTTTGTCAAGTTCCTCTGAAGGAAGTTTATATCCAAGTTCCTCAAGCCTAACTTTGAGTCCGTGTCTTCCGGAATGTCTTCCGAGAACTATTTTAGTTTTCCTTACACCCACAGATTCAGGGGTCATAATCTCATATGTATTTCTATTTTTCAGCATTCCATCCTGGTGAATACCCGATTCGTGAGCAAAAGCATTTTCTCCTACAATAGCTTTATTCGGCTGAACAATCATTCCTGAAAATCCGCTTACCATTCTGCTGGTATTGTAGATTTCTTCAGTTTTTATATTGGTAAAATAATTGAAATAGTCTTTTCTTACATTAAGAGCCATCACAATTTCTTCGAGCGAAGCATTTCCGGCTCTCTCGCCTATTCCGTTTATAGTACATTCAACCTGTCTTGCTCCGTTCTGGATTGCCGCAATGGAATTTGCAACACCAAGACCCAGGTCATTATGGCAGTGAACGCTTATTATCGCTTTTTGAATGTTGCTTACACGTTTCATAAGTTGGGCAATCATCTCACCGAATTCCAGAGGCATTGTGTATCCTGTAGTATCAGGAATATTTATCGTTCCGGCTCCGGCCTCAATTGCAGCTTCCACAACTTCAGCAAGATATCCAATATCTGTTCTGCCTGCATCTTCTGCCGAAAATTCGATATCATTACAAAGTGATTTAGCGTACTGAACTGCATCATAAGACATTTTAACAATAGTCTTTCTTTTTTCTTCGAGAGTTACCCCGTAGCGTTCGTGTCCGAATTTCCCGAGTATATGGAAGTCGGAAGTGCTTGCAAAAGTATGAATCCGTGGCTTTGCAGCACCCCTCAAAGCTTCATAAGCCGCTTTTATGTCTTCCTCTTTAGCACGGGCTAATCCGGCAACGGAAATACCGACTTCACCGGCAACTCTTTGAACTGCATCAAACTGAGTTGGAGAAGAAATCGGGAATCCGGCTTCAATTATATCTACACCTAATTTCTCAAGTTGCCTTGCAATTTCAAGTTTTTCGAAAACATTCAGCGAAGCTCCCGGAGATTGTTCTCCGTCTCTCAAAGTTGTATCAAATATATAGACTCTTTCTTTCGACATAACTGTCTCCGTTTTTATTAAAGAGTAAATACTCCAAGCCCTTGCTCGTTATATAACTCTTCAAAGTTTTCCAAAATACGCGAAGTCATTTCTTCGGTAGAAACCAGCGTAGAATTTCCTTCGGTATAAATATCCTTTGTCCTAAAGCCTTTTTCCAAAGTTTTTGCAATTGCTCCGTCAATCAGTTCCGCAGCCTTAGTTATCTGAAGGCTATGTTCAAAAAGCATTGCAACGGAGGCGATAGCTGCAACCGGATTGGCAATTCCCTTACCTGCTATATCGGGTGCACTTCCGTGAACTGGTTCGTACAATTCATATTTGTCGCCGATTGAAGCTGAAGGAAGCATTCCGAGACTGCCGGTAATCATTCCGGCTATATCGCTGAGTATATCGCCAAAAAGATTTGATGTAACAAGAACATCGAACTGTTTCGGGTCTCTTACAATCTGCATTGCACAGTTATCAACGTACATATCAGCGAGTTCTACATCCTGATAATCTTTATGAACTTCGTGCACTACATTACGCCAAAACTGAGAAACTTCCAGAACATTTGCCTTATCAACTGATAAAACACGTTTTTTTCTGTTTCGCGCAATTTCAAAAGCCTTTTTTGCAATTCTGACAACTTCGGGTCTTCTGTAAACCATTGTGTTGAAGCCTTGCTGTTCATCATATCCTCTTGGTTCTCCGAAATAAATACCGCCTGTAAGTTCCCGCAGTACAACGAAATCGGTCCCAAGAAGAACATTGTTCTTCAACGAAGATGAATCGGCAAATGTTGAATAAACTTTAGCAGGTCTTATATTTGCGAAGAGTCCGAGTGATTTTCTGATTTTAAGTAATGCAGCTTCAGGTTTGAGGTGATGAGGAAGGGAATCGTAGGCATATCCGCCCACGGCTCCCAAAAACACCGCGTCAGATTCATAGCACACTTGCAGAGTTTCGTCTGTAAGAGGATTTCCATATTTATCGTAGGAACAGCCCCCGATGAGCTGCTCCTTTTTTTCTATTTCCACTCCAAACTTCTTAGCTGCAGCATCAAGAACTGTCATAGCCGCTGAAGTAACTTCAGGTCCTATACCGTCTCCGGGAAGGACTGTAAGTTTAAATATCATACACCTACCTCTTCTCTCTTGTCTTTTTTGAAAAGCCAGCTCATCATGCTTCTAAGTTTGCTTCCCGTTTCTTCAATCGGATGAGTTTTTGTAGCTTCTCTTAATTTATTTAGATTGGGCTGACCGTTTTTGCATTCATCGAGCCATTCCTTAGCAAACTGTCCGGTCTGAACTTCTTTAAGGATTTGTCTCATTTCTTCTTTAGCCACTTGTGTGAAAACACGCGGACCTCTTGTAAGACCGCCGTATTCAGCGGTATCGCTTACTGAATAATTCATTCTCGTAAGACCTCCTTCATAATAAAGGTCAACAATAAGCTTCATTTCATGCATACATTCGAAATAAGCCAATTCCGGCGGATAACCTGCTTCAACAAGTACTTCGAAGCCGGCTTTAATCAATTCTGCCGAACCGCCGCAAAGAACAGCCTGCTCTCCGAAAAGATCTGTTTCAGTTTCATTCTTGAAATTTGTTTCAATTACACCGGCTTTTGTTCCGCCGATACCTTTTGCCCAGGCAAGAGCCATATCTTTTGCTTTACCCGAAAAATCCTGATGAACAGCTATCAAACAAGGAACTCCGGCACCTTCAATATATGTTCTTCTTACAAGGTGTCCGGGACTTTTTGGTGCTATCATTATAACATCAACATTAGCAGGAGGAACTATTGTTTTGTAATGGATATTAAATCCGTGTGCAAACGCAAGAGTATCACCTTCTTTTAAGTTCGGAGCAATGGATTCTTCGTAAACTTCCTGCTGAGTCTGATCAGGCAAAAGTACCATAATTACATCAGCCCATTTTGCGGCTTCAGCTGTTTCCATTACTTTCACGCCGGCATTTTCTGCCTTAGCCCAGGTCTTGCTTTCTTTTCTTAAACCAACTGCTACATTCATACCGCTTTCTTTTAGATTTAATGCATGCGCATGTCCCTGACTTCCGAATCCCAGCACTGCAATTTTCTTATCTCTCAGCATATCGAGAGAAGCTTCATTGTCATAATAAACCTTCATTTTTTCTCCTCTTTATTTTTCGTTAGTATATTCTTTCTTCGCTGTTATCTGTTCACCGCGTTTAAGCGCAACCGTACCTGATCTGGCCATTTCTACAATGCCGAAAGGCATAAGAACATTGCGTGCCGCATCAATTTTTTCTGGAGGCCCGGTTACTTCGAGAGTAATGGTCTTGCTGTTGATATCAACTACCTTTCCGCGAAATATTTCAGCTATATCCATAATTTCCGTACGAGAACTTTTCTGATAACTTACTGTTATTAAAGCCAGTTCCCTTTCAACTTTCGGAAGGTCTGTAAGGTCAACCACTTTTAATGTATCAATTAGTCTGTTAAGCTGTTTTACGACCTGCTCAATAATTTTATCATCACCGGATGTAACGATAGTCATTCTTGAAATATCCTGAAGTTCAGTTTCACCTATCGAAATACTGGATATATTAAATCCTTTCCCGCTGAACATGGTGGCAACTCTGTCGAACGCACCGAACCTGTTTTCAACAAGTACTGTTATTGTATGCTTCATATCATCCTCTTTGGGTTTAATCTTTTAACAATCATATCCGAAATGTTTCCGCCTGAAGGCACCATCGGGAAAACCATATCTTCCTTTACAACTTTGAACTCAATAAGAACCGGCCTGTCATTTATGCTGAGTGCCTTATCAATCAAACTGTCAACTTCATCAGGATTATCAGTACGGAAAGCCGGGAGTCCGAAGGCTTCGGCAACTTTAACAAAATCCGGATTGGAAGCGCCTAAATCAGTAAAGCTGTATTTTTCTGCGTGGAAAAGCTCCTGCCACTGCCTTACCATTCCCAGGAAAGTATTATTTATTATGATAAACTTAATCGGAAGCTTGTTGGCAACAGCGGTAATAAGTTCCTGGATGTTCATCTGAAATCCGCCGTCTCCGCTAATTGAAATTACCGGTCTGTCTTTTATTCCGAAAGCCGCACCAATTGAAGCTGGCAGAGAAAAGCCCATTGTTCCTAAACCGCCTGAGGTAAGAAGACTTCTCGGATTCTGAAACTTATAGTATTGTGCTGTCCACATCTGATGCTGACCAACGTCGGTAACAATAACCGCATTCCCTTGTGTCTTTTCCGAGATTCTTTCAATTACATGCTCAGTTCTGAGTTTGCCGTCAGTTGTTTCATAATTCATCGGACATTCATCTTTCCAGGAATTAATCATTTCCCACCACTCGGTTAAATCGGGGAATGAATCAATTTCATTGTTTATTTCTGCTAAAACTTTTTTAACGTCTCCAACTATCGGCAGATTAACAACTACATTTTTATCAATTGCTGTTGGGTCTATATCCACATGAATTTTATAAGCTTTGCTTGCAAATGTTTCAACATTTCCTGTTACACGATCATCAAACCTGGCTCCAAGAGAGATGAGTAAATCGCAATTATTTACTGCCTGATTTGCATAATAGGTTCCATGCATACCAAGCATACCGAGTGATTGTTCATCCCTGCCCGGATAAGCTCCAAGTCCCTGGAGAGTCATAGTAACCGGGAACTTCCCTTTTTTAGCCAAAGTTTTCAGTTCTTCAGATGCTCCCGACATAATTACACCGCCGCCAACATAAAGAAGGGGTCTTTTTGCTTTCTTTATAGCAGCAACAGCTTTATGAATCTGGTTTATATGTCCCTGATATTTAGGTTTATAACCTCTTATGTCAACTTTTTCCGGATACTCAAATTCACACATCTGATTGATAACATCTTTAGGCATATCAACTACAACAGGACCGGGTCTTCCGGTAGCTGCTAAAAAGAATGCCTTTTTTATTGTAGGAGCAAGTTCGTGTATGTTTCTTACCAGAAAATTATGCTTTGTGATAGGTCTTGTAATACCGACAATATCAGCTTCCTGGAATGCATCGTTTCCTATCAAATGTGAAGAAACCTGGCCGGTGAAAACAACTATCGGCACTGAATCCATATATGCATCAGCTATTCCTGTTACTGTGTTTGTAGCTCCCGGACCGGATGTTACAAGAACTACTCCAACTTTTCCGGTTGCCTTTGCATAACCTTCAGCCGCATGTGTTGCTCCTTGTTCGTGTCTTACAAGAATATGCTTTAGGAAATCTATATCATATAATTTTTCGTAAATTTTTAACAATGCACCGCCGGGATAGCCGAATATGTATTCCACTCCCTCCTGCCTTAAGCTTTCGAAAAAGATATCAGCTCCGCTGAGTTTCCTGATTTGAGTATTCATTTCATTTCCTTTATTATTTTGTAACCGGTGTTTTTAAAATTGCTCCGGTACTTGCCGATGTAACCATCTGCGAATACCTTGCCAGATAACCTTTTTTTATTTTTGGCTGAAATTCAGGAAGCTCTCTTAATCTGGCTTCAATTTCAGCATCCGATAATTCTACTTCAAGTTTTCTTTCAGGAATATTAATAGCAACAATGTCGCCGGCTTTAAGTGCTGCGATCGGACCTCTTTCGGCAGCTTCAGGTGAAACATGACCGATGGCTGCACCGCGCGTACCGCCTGAAAAACGTCCGTCTGTTATCAACGCAACTTTCGCTCCTAATCCCATACCCACTATTGCGCTTGTAGGAGAAAGCATCTCAGGCATAC
Organism: uncultured Melioribacteraceae bacterium; assembly: GCA_964584325.1. Lineage (GTDB taxonomy): Bacteria > Bacteroidota > Ignavibacteria > Ignavibacteriales > Melioribacteraceae > CAZOZP01. The sequence continues at coordinate 39,893 of CAZOZP010000008.1, read as the reverse complement.
CGGGACCGCCTTTTGGGCCTTCGTACCTGATAACAACCACTTCTCCCGGTTTAACTTCTCCTCCGAGTATTCCTTCCACTGCCGCTTCCTGCGATTCATATATTCTTGCCGGACCTCTGTGTACCATCATCTCAGGATCAACAGCACCGGCCTTTATTACTGCACCTTCAGGAGCAAGATTTCCGAAAAGAATTGCAAGTCCGCCGGTTGCGGAATAAGGGTTCTCTATACTTTTTATTACATCTTTATCTTTGATTTCAGCACCGGAAATATTTTCAGCAAGAGTTTTGCCTGTAACAGTCATCTGATTTCCGTCTATAGCACCCGGAACTTTCGAAATTTCTCTAAGAATTGCAGATATTCCTCCGGCTCTGTCAACATCTTCAATGTGAACAAGATTGGTTGCCGGACTAACTTTACATATATAAGGAGTATTTGCTGATATTTTATTTAACTCGCTGAGGTTAAACTTAATACCCGCTTCATTGGCAATTGCCAGTGCATGTAAAACCGTGTTGGTACTTCCACCCATTGCCATATCTAAAGCAAAGGCATTTTTGAAACTACTCTCGGTAAGTATATCGGAAGGTTTTATGTCTTTATTCACTAAGTCAATTATTCTTTCAGCCGCAGTCTTGAAAAGATTTATTCTATCCGGATTTATTGCAAGTATGGTTCCGTTTCCGGGAAGTGCAAAACCAAGTGCTTCCATAAGGCAATTCATTGAATTGGCAGTAAACATTCCTGAACAGGAACCGCAGGTCGGACATCCGTTCTGTTCCAGTTCCTTAAGTTCGTCATCGGATATCTCACCGGTTTTGTGTTTCCCTACACCTTCAAAAACAGAGATAAGATCTATTTTGGTTCCGTCTGCCTTTCTACCGGCTTTCATCGGCCCGCCGGAAACAAATATTGTCGGGATATTGAGTCTTACGGCAGCCATCATCATACCAGGAACAATTTTATCGCAGTTAGGAATACAAATCATTCCGTCTAATCTGTGTGCTTCCGCAACTGTTTCAACCGAATCTGCAATAAGTTCACGACTTGCAAGTGAATAGCGCATTCCGAGATGTCCCATTGCAATTCCGTCATCAACTCCGATAGTATTAAATTCGAAAGGAACCCCTCCGGCTTCTCTTACAAATTCTTTTACAAGCCTTCCCAATTCCTGTAAATGAACATGGCCAGGAATAAGGTCTATATATGAGTTACATATTCCGATAAATGGCTTATTAAAATCTTCATCACTCTTAATTACCCCTGTTGCACGAAGAAGACTTCTGTGCGGGGCCTTTTCAAATCCTTTTTTTATTAAGTCAGATCTCATTATAACCTCAAAATTTATTTCCGCAAATAAACTACCGGGTCTCGGGCTATCCCGAAATCTTACTTAATACTTGCAATGAATTTGTTTGAATTCGGGATAAACCTTATTTAGACAATAAGTAGAATAATTCCTACCACGCCGATTAGTAGTACTAGTTTCCCGATAAGCAGATTTGATGGAAGGTTAAAGCACAAAGCACTGCCTGAATTTCTCTGATCAATATTTGTAGTGATTTTATTCATCTGCCGTGCTGTTTTATTAAATTATTGGTACAAACTTAAAATATGTTTGGTTTTTTGTCAAGTTATATTTTGTAAAAATTAATTTTTACTAATAAATATGCATAATATTTAAATAAATAATTTTCTCTTGACTGTATATCTAATTTATTTTAATTTTCAAACCTTATTTAATAAGAGTTCAAATTCGTTTCTTGACAATCTGAGTTATCTTTTATCGAGAAAGGTTGAGGGATCAGGCCCTGTGAAACCTTGGCAACCGCGTTTTTTGCGTATGGTGCTAATTCCTGCCCTGTAAAAGGGGTAGATAAAAGAAGATGTTTAATATACAAACCTCTTCCGGAATCTAAACCTGAAGAGGTTTTTTTTTTCTTTGAATGTATTCTAAAAGAAAGGTTCAAAATTATATTTATGCAAGTTAAAACATTACAAATAGATCTTTTCAATCAAGGCAATCCTCTTCTTCTTGAGTGTGGCAGCAGTCTGGAAAACGTTACTTCTGCTTACAGTACTTATGGAAAACTAAACAGCGAAGGAACTAATGCCGTACTTGTTTGTCACGCACTTACCGGCAATGCACATGCTGCCGGAATCCTTTCTCAGATAGAATCGGACAAGAAGTCAGAACCTGACTGCCTGAAAAATTACTCTGAAATGTATTTAAACAAACCCGGATGGTGGGATGAGCTTATCGGTCCCGGAAAAGCTATTAATACAGATAAGTTTTTTGTCGTTTGCACAAATATTCTGGGAAGCTGTTACGGAACAACAGGGCCTGCCAGTATTAATCCTTTAACCGGTAAAAGATACGGTGCATCTTTCCCTGTAATAACAGTAAGAGATATGGTTAGGGTGCAGAAAAAACTTTTAGATAAACTTAATGTAAAAAAACTTCATTCAGTTGTTGGAGGCTCACTCGGAGGTATGCAGGTTCTGGAATGGGGTGCAATGTTTCCGGAGTTTCTAGATTCACTAATTCCCATCGCCACTTCTGCCGGACATTCCCCCTGGGCTATTGCAATGAATGAAGCCTCCCGGAATGCAATAACTAACGATCCTGAATTCAACGGCGGTAATTATTCGGAACAGCCGCGCAAAGGTCTATCTCTTGCACGAAAAATTGCCATGATAAGCTACAGGAGTTTTGATTCTTTCCAGATGAAGTTTTCCAGAAATGTTGTTGAAAATGCTTCTTTTTTCGGTTCCGACGGAATTTTCCAGATTGAAAATTATTTGAATTATCAGGGCGAAAAAATCATCAAACGATTTGATGCAAATACTTATCTTACTCTTTCTAAAGCCATGGATCTTCACGATATTTCCAGAGGAAGAAGCAATGCCGATGATGTTCTCGGAAATATCGATTTACCTGCTTTAGTGGTTGGGATTACATCAGATGTTCTCTATCCGCCTTCAGAACAGAAAAAGATTGCTTCTATGCTTAAAAGAGGTGTTTATAAAGATCTGGAATCTATTCACGGACACGACGGCTTCCTGATTGATTTTGATCCGCTAGGGATTATAATTAAAAACTTCCTTCAAGGCTGAATTTAATCTTTAAGAATTTCAATCATGGGAATATGTATCTTTCCGTTAGTGGCAAGAATCTGCTTTGAATATAATCCGATATTCTTCCCGGTAAAATCTGTTACTTTTCCGCCTGCTTCCTCAACAATCAGTTTCCCGGCACAAACATCCCACGGATTTAAATGAACCTCCCAGAATCCGTCGAAAACACCTGAAGCAAGATAACAAAAATCAATTGCCGCAGAACCCAGTCGGCGTACTCCTCTGGTTGTTTTGAGAATCTTTGCGAACTTGCCGATAGCATCAAATGGATTTTCATTAATATCATAAGGAAATCCGGTAACCAGAAAAGCTGTTGAAATATCTGATGTATTGCTCACGGAAATTTTCTCACCGTTACAAAATGCACCTTTGCCTGTTTCAGCAGAATAAAGCCTGTCCATCATTACATCATATACAACACCGGCAATGGTGAGACCGTTACACTGCAAACCGATTGAGACGGAAAATATCGGTAATCCGTGAAAAAAGTTTGTAGTTCCGTCAAGAGGGTCTATAACCCAGGTATATTCAGTATCTTTATCTAAAACACCGCTTTCTTCCGCAATTATTCCGTGTTCCGGATAATTTTCTCTTACAAAATCAATAATCAGTTTTTCTGCTTTCTTATCAATTTCTGTAACAAGGTTGGATGAATTGGTTTTATATTCATAACTTACATTCTTTCTGAATCCTTCCCGGGCAATTTCTCCTGCAGCTCTTGCAATTGATTCAATATTCTTAATCATTTTAATCCTTTATATTAAAGTGCAAAGTTATAAAATTCCTTTATCAAAATCATTATAAATACAAAAACTACTTACTTGGAAGGTTATTGTTTATTTGATATATTTGTTATTCATTTTTTTGAGATACACTTAAAGACTATGCCAAAAAAGAAAATAGATTCTGCCGCCGACTTTTCAGTAATAGAAGATATTCCAAGCGTTCTTCCTGTTCTGCCGCTTAGAGATAACGTTATTTTTCCTTATATGATATACCCGGTACTTGTTGGGCGGCCTCAATCAGTAAAAGCTGCCGAATATGCATTGGGAACTTCCAATTATATATTTCTTTCATCTCAGAAAAAACCCCTTGTGGAAGATCCGGGAGAAGAAGATATATATAAGTACGGGACCATCGCAAAGATTATCCAGATGCTGAGATTGCCAAATGGTTTAATGAAAATTCTTATAGACGGTCTTATTCAGGGACGAATAGTTTCTGTAACTGATAACAAAAATTTTATTGAAGCTGAAGTTGAAGTGATAATCCAAAAAGCTGAAAATGCTTCAGAAATTGATGCGCTTGTAAGAAAGATGTCTGCCCAGTTCAAAGAATATGTTAAAACTAATAAAAATATTCCTGAAGAAGCCCTTTCCGGCTATAATAATATTGAAGAAACAGACAGAAAACTTTTCTATATATCGGCAAATTTAAATCAGACTATTCAGGTTAAGCAGTCAATTCTCCAGAAAATTACGCTCAAAGAACAGATTTATAAGGTAATTGAAATTCTTACTTCCGAAATTGATATTCTCAAACTTGAAAAAGAAATTGAGGGGAAAGTTCACGAAAATATCTCCAGAAACCAGAGACGTTTTATTATTCAGGAACAAATACGGGTATTAAAAGAAGAACTAGGAGACTCTGAAGATTACGGAAATGAATTTGACGAGATATATCATAAACTGACCAAACTGAAATTACCTGAAAATGCACGCGAAAGAGCTGAAGAAGAACTTAATAAGCTTACAAAAACACCACCTAATTCTCCTGAATATACAGTAATCAGGAATTATCTGGATTGGATAATCGGTGTTCCCTGGCATAAGCAGACTAAAGATAATCTTGATATAGGAAATGTAAGAAAAATTCTTGATGCAGAGCATTACGGACTTGAAAAACCGAAAGAAAGAATTGTTGAACAAATGGCAGTTCTTAATCTCGTGAAAGAAATAAAGGGACAAATACTTTGCTTTGTAGGTCCTCCGGGTGTAGGAAAAACTTCGCTCGGACAATCAATAGCAAAGGCGCTTGGCCGTAAATTTGTTCGAATCAGTCTCGGAGGCGTGAAAGATGAAGCTGAAATACGCGGCCACAGGCGTACATATATAGGATCTATGCCGGGGAAAATAATTCAGGCAATGAAAAAGGCCAAAACTGTTAACCCGGTTATTCTTCTTGATGAAATAGACAAGATGAGTATGGATTTCCGAGGTGACCCGTCTTCGGCTATGCTTGAAGTACTTGATCCTGAACAGAACAGCACTTTCAATGATCATTATCTGGATATGGATTACGATCTTTCAAGAGTTATGTTTATTACTACTGCCAATGTTCAGTATAACATCCCCCTTCCTCTTCTTGACAGGATGGAAATTATTGAGCTTCCTGGGTATCTTGAACACGAAAAACTCGAAATTGCTAAGAAGCATATTCTTCCTAAACAAATTAAACTCCATGGCTTAAAAAACTTTAAAATTAAATTTACAGATGAAGCGGTTTTGAAAATTATTACCGATTACACAAGAGAATCGGGTGTCAGAAATCTTGAACGTGAAATAGCCGGAGTCTGCAGAAAAGTTGCAAGTGAAATTGTTTCTGCGGGTAGTGTATTCAAGAAAACACAGGGACTAAAAGTAACTCCCGAAAAAATTGAAGAATACCTGAAAATGCCTAAATACAGAAACTTAAAGGCAAACGAAACTTCACTTGTAGGCAGTGTGACAGGTTTGGCCTGGACTCGTGTAGGCGGACAAATACTTCAGGTTGAAGCTACTGTGATGAATGGTTCCGAAAAACTTACACTTACAGGAAAAATCGGTGATGTGATGAAAGAATCGGCTCAGGCTGCTTTAAGCTTTCTTCGTTCAAATGCCGAGGAATTCGGACTTGAGCCGGATTTCCATAAAAATAAGGAAATTCATATCCATATTCCTGAAGGTGCAATTCCGAAAGACGGACCAAGTGCAGGAATTACTATGACTATGGCATTATATTCCGCATTTTCCGGTAAACCTGCAGACAGTACCATAGCTATGACTGGAGAGATTACACTTAGAGGAAAAATTCTTGCTATAGGCGGCTTAACTGAAAAACTCATTGCAGCAAGAGCAAGCGGAATTAAAACAGTTCTTATACCGAAAGAAAACGAAAGAGATCTTTCTGAAATGAAAGACACTGTTAAAGACGGATTAAAAATAATTCCTGTAACACATGCCCGCGAGGCACTAAATATTCTGTTCCCAAATAATTCAACAAACGACAACATAACAGAGCGAAAGAATGATGGCAGACAATCTGATAATTGACAATAACCTGAGCGAAGAAGATAAATATGCTTCGCTTCTCCAGCAGCTCGAATACCTTCTGGATGAATATGATCCGGCAATCTCGATTCTTGCCAATGTTTCATCAGCAATTAAAACTACTTTTAATAAAATCAGCTGGGCAGGATTTTATATTAAAAGCGGCAATTGTCTTTTCCTCGGACCATTTCAGGGCACAACCGCCTGTACAAAAATATTTGAAGGTAAAGGTGTCTGCGGAACTTCTGTTTTGAAAAAGGAAACCATCCTGGTAAACGATGTGAACTCTTTCCCCGGACATATAGCTTGCGATTCCGGAACAAAAAGCGAAATCGTGATACCGATATTTAAGGGAACTGAAGTTATTGCTGTTCTGGATATAGACAGTTATAATTATTCGGCGTTTAACGATACTGATAAGTTCTATCTTGAAAAACTCTGCAGACTTATTGAATCAAAAACTGATGTAAGTAAGATTTTTTAATCCACAGGGATCTGATATGACCTATATTGTTACTGCAAGGAAATGGCGGCCGCAGCGCTTTGATGAAGTTATTGGCCAGGAACATATAACTCGTACTCTGAAAAATGCGTTTATTAACAATCGTACAGCACATGCCTTTTTGTTTACCGGCCCAAGAGGGGTCGGAAAAACCACAAGTGCACGAATTCTTGCAAAACTTCTTAACTGCAATAATCCGATTGAAGGCGAGCCTTGCAATAAATGTGAAATGTGCAATTCGTTTGACAGTTCAACAAATATGGACATTATTGAAATTGACGGTGCTTCAAACAGAAGAATTGAAGAAATAAGAACACTGCGCGAATCAGTTAAGTATATTCCGACTAAAGGCAAATGTAAAGTTTATATAATAGATGAAGTTCATATGCTTACTACTGAAGCATTCAATGCACTGCTTAAGACTCTGGAAGAACCGCCCGAACATACACGATTCATTTTTGCCACAACAGATATTCATAAAGTGCCTCTGACAATCATCTCTCGATGTCAAAGGTATGACTTCAGAAGAATTGAGCTTGCAACAATTAAACAACAGCTTTTAATGATTGCACAGAATGAAGGCATTGCTATTGATGATGAAGCTCTTACGATTATAGGAAGAAAAGCCGCCGGCGGTTTGCGAGATGCTGAAAGTCTTTTTGATCAGGCAGTTGCTTTCTGCGGTAATACAATTACTGCCGAGCATATAAAAACAATGCTTAACTCTATTGATGATTTTGTTTATTTTAAAACCGCAAATGCTGTCCTCGAAAAGAATTTCACTGCTGCTTTTGAAATAACTAAAACGCTCTATGACCAGGGCTGGAGCTATAATGATTTCTTTAACGGACTAATTGAGCATTTTAGAAATATTATGACCGTTCACCTTACAGGGAAGGCGGATCTTATAGAAGCGGCTGAACTCTATAAAGAGAATTACCTTAAATATAAAGACTCTTTTTCTGAAGGCGATTTAATCAGAATTCTGAATTATTTAGGCAGAATTGTTTATGAAATCAGGCAAACACCCAATCAGTATCTTAAAACTGAAATTTCACTATTGCACCTTATCGGTTTAGAAAGGTCATCTACTATCACTTCCCTGCTTGAGAAATTGAGTGAACTAAAGGATGCTTCCGATACAGATGATTCTGATGAAGATATTAAAAAAAAAATTCCTGAATTAACAATTTCTCAAAAGACAGAAGTAAATAAAGCTGAGATTAAAATAGAAGAACTGCCTGAACGGAAAGAGGAAGCAGTTGTTGTTTCTATCGGGTTAACAAACCGAATATCTGATATTGAAGAAGACCCGAAATCGAATGAAGAATTAAGTGAACTTGGACAATTACTAATTTCAGAATTAGGAGCCGTTAAAATCATTAAAGATAATTAGTTTAACATTAATGGTTTGAGTAAGGCTCATTGTGATTATTATGATAATTGTTTTGTTTATTTAGTTTATTATTTCGGGCAGATAAAAGTAAAACAAAGCGCCTTTATCTATTTCACTTTCTGCGGCAATCAAACCGCCGTGCCGGTTGATTATTCTCTGAACAAGTGCAAGTCCGACCCCTGTTCCCGTAAATTCCTGATCACTGTGCAGTCTCTGGAATACTCCGAATAATTTGTTTTTATACTTTTCGTTAAATCCGGCACCGTTATCTTTAACATAATAAAAACTCCTGCCATCCCTCTCGAACATTCCAATTTCAATAACCGAATCTTCCCGGCGAGAAGAAAACTTCACAGCATTGGAAATTAAATTTATCCACACCTGCCTGATAAGATTTGTATCCCCAAAAACCGGCGGTATTTCATTTATCCTAAAATTTATAGCTTTTCTCTGTGCTTCATCAGTAATTTCGTGGAAAATGGAATTTGCCATAGTCTGCATATCAATCAATGATTTAGAGAGTTCAACTCTTCCAACTCTGGAAAACACAAGCAAGTCATCTATGAGTCTGCTCATCTTTACTGAATTATCTTTTATCACCTGGCATAACCTCAAACCTTCTTCATCAAATTTTGCCGAATAATCCTCGATTAATATTTGCGTAAATCCATGAATACCCCTAAGCGGTGCTCTGAGATCGTGCGATATAGAATAAGCAAATGCTTCAAGCTCATTATTTGCAGCTTCCAATTGCGAAGTTCTTAACGCTACTCTTTCTTCAAGCTCCTTATTCAATTTATTGAGGTCTTCTTTTGCTTTCTTCTCATCTTCAATAAGACTTAATAATACTTTCCTGGATCTTGAAGCTATTTCCAAAGCTTTTTCAGCTTCTTCAAGAGCCCTTTTCTCAGCTTCTTCTGAAGATCGACGTGCATCTATTTCCTTTTGTAATTCCTTTGTAGCCTCTTCTATCTTAGACTGAAGAGAGCGGTTGAAGGTATCCATTATTTTACGCTGTTTTACATTTTCCAGATTTAATGAGGCGATACTGATAAAATTTGACAATGGAGATTCGAATATTTTTATTGTTTCTAAATCATCACAGGCAATGTAAGCCTCACCAAAGCGTAATCTGTTGTATTGAGTTCTATCTTTACAATATTTGACTTTTTGCCTTCGTAAGTCCGGACATCTTTAAGTCTTTCCCGGTGCCATTCTCCTTCAAACTCATCTCCATAAAACTCATCAGTCTCAATCAGGTATATTGAACAGAACTCAACACCCGGAATAAGCTTTATTGCACTTGCAGCAAAAGCAGCTATTTTCTTTTCATCCGGCATAGCATAGATTATGCTCTGTGCTGTAAATAAACGATTTAGTACAATGAAATTATCCGAAATTGGCAACTCTCATCTCCCCTTTTTGACTGCTTTTAAATAGTCATAATATGAATTAGCAAGATACTCTTCAGTAGGCATATAATAAGTATTTTTAATAATTTGCCTGTTAACTATAATGTATGGGTGTACTTTCATACATTCCATAATAGTAAGGGCATCAAATTTTGAAGCATCATATTGGCAGATTGCCGTAACCGGATAATCATTCAAAAGGTCGTTAACTTTTGCTTCGTAAAGCATTAATTTCTCAGTCCCCGGCAAATCTTCAAGTGCCCACTCCATCTCACCTGTAACTCTCACAGCCGGAAAGTTTTGCTCCTTGCAGTTATGAACATAAAACTCTTTTAGGTTTCCTAACATTTTATCCGGGTCAAAAAAACCTTCCGGACAATATGTATCTAAAGCACGAGTTAATTTAAATTCGCCTTTATATTCTGTATTATTTTTATCGGTTTTCGCTTTATAAGGATATATTGTTTCGCTTTCTTTCGGAACATTAATATAATAACCGACATATTCACCGCCTGCCAATCCTGAATTTACATATTCACTGATAATCCTTTCCCTTTCTTCTTTTCTGCTGAAAATAAAACACATATGCGTACCTTCCGGATACTTTTCTCCTACAAAACCCATATCAACAAATTTTTTGTTATTACACATAACCGGCCTCCGGTTTATTCGTTAATTTCAAATCTGGGCGGCATACCTTTTTCAACAAGCAGTCTATTAATTTCTTGCTTCAACTCAATTACTTTCTCCTCACGGTTTATAACTGACTCCTGCCATCTCATTAGTTCTTCAAGCTGTTCCTGATTCTTAATCTGTGTTTTCTTTTGGTCGGTTATATCGCTTAGAATACAGTGAGTTTTCTCAAACTTGCCGTCATTTTTATAGCCTATCCTTCCTTCAAAAGCAATGTAACGTCTTTCCCCGTTTTTATGTATCATTTCAAATTCTGAATGAATCTTACCCTTACTTTTAAATATCGGGAATCTTTCCCGGAATGCTTCCACAAATTCAGGAGCAAGGAAATCGCCGAACCACTTCCCGACAACTTCTTCCTTTGAATAGCCTAAAGTATTCAACCAGGCTTCGTTAACCTCAATAAAGTAACCGTTTTCATCTAAAGACTGATAACCAAGTGGTGCGCGCTCAAATAGGTGCTGGAATCTTTCTTCGCTTTGTGTAAGCGACATTTCCGCTTTTTTTCTTTTTGTAATATCTACAAAAATGCATGCAAACTGAGATTTGACCGGTGAAAACGCCTTTACTTCAAAATACTTTTTCAGTTCGCTTGAATAATCCTCAAAGAGCATAGGTTCACCGGTTAATGCAACCTTTCCGTATCTCTCTATCCAGTAACCCTCTGTTTCAGGAAGAATTTCTTTTACACGGCGTCCGATAATATCCTGCGCTTTAAGTCCTGTAAGTCTTTCAAACGCCGGATTAACGGCAATAAATCTGTAATCGATAGGTACACCGCTCTCGTCACAAATTATTTCGTGCACTGCAAAGCCGTCAAGCATTTCATTAAACAATACTTTATAATCACTTTCCATGCTTCTTTGGCGTGTAATATCCCGGCTGATAGAAAGGACTGATGTAACAGTTCCGTCATTATCTCTTAACGGAACGAGTCTCCAGTTATGAACAACCTGGCCTGAAATACTCTCAAATGAGTATTCTGTTTCTACAGGCAGACCGCTAATTAAAACATCGTTTATAGACTTTTCCCAAATACAGCAATCTTCATCAGAAAAGCCTAATACCTTGTGAGTTTTCCCGATAAACTATTCCTGTTTTATATCTACAACTTTCTTTACATTTACAGAAACATAAGTATGCCGCAACTGCTTATCAAAAATCATGATTACATCAGGAATATTCCCGACTAATGTTTTATAAAGTGCTTCACTATCCCGCAAAACCTGCAAGGCCTTATATTTATCTCCTACATCTCTGCAAAAACAAAGGATACTATCCTTATATAACGATGCAGATATTTCAAGAAATAATATTTCTCCATTCTTTTTTCTATGCCTGACTTCAAACAATTCAGATCCGTTTTGTAATATCCTGTTAATCCGCTTGGAAATATCAATCGGAGTTTCAAAAGGATCAAGATCAGAAATTACCATTCTTTCCATCTCTTCTTTAGTATAGCCCATCATTTTACAAATAGCATTATTTGGGTTTGTAATTCTTCCGTTTAGAGTTACAATCCAAAAGCCGTCCTGTGTGGTTTCCAGAATAGCCTGAAGAAAATCATTGTCTTCTTTCAATCTCTTTACAAAATCCTTGTTATCCCTCTGCTCCATGAGCACCTGACCTATAACCATTGTTATAATCGGATAGGTTGTCATTACGGTAAGAGTAACTACTTTGAATGTTTCCAACACTACATTTTTAGGCAATGTAAACATAAGAGCCATCATTGCAGCACTTGTAAATAATCCCATAAGATATAAATGCAGTTTAGATGAAGTAATTTTCCTATCAGTATGATATTTATAATAAATCCATCCAATTAGGAACGAAGCAGTTGTAACCAGACTTCCCGTCAATGCCCCGCCGCCGCCTAAATAATTTCTGTAAGCAATAGCTATCAGAGACGAAATTACTCCAGCCATGGGGCCAAAGAAGAATGTACATAATCCTATTACTATTGATCGCCCGTCGAATATTACTCCTTCAGTTGCACTTAAAACAAAAGGATTCATCATTCCTATCACTGCCACAAAGCCGAATAGAAGGCCCTGTATAATTTGTCCATTACGTGTACTTCTGTCGTATCGTGAATCCAAATATCCGGATAATATGCTTAAAGACACAAGAATAGCAAGGTTATAAATCAGGTCTATTATAATCATAAATATCCCTTTAGCAAATGAAGTAAATGCTGAAAAACTAATAGTTATATTCGTCAATAAATGAATTATTTTTAGAAAAACAAACCTTTATTTATCAATATATTCTAATACTTTAAAAAAAAAGAGCCGGTTTTCAATTCCCGGCTCCTGATAATAATCTTATTGTTTTCTTAGATTATTCACTTTTATTTGATGAAATATACCAATTACTGGAATTATTAAGGTAATTATTCATCCGATTTACCAGTTTGTGCGGATCGACAAGATAACCTTCAAGCAACAGAGCCGATTCAAACAACTGTTCAATTACATCTCTGATAAAAGTGTCTTCTCTGTTATTCTTGAATGCTTTAAGCATATTGCGGAATAAGTTATGATCTTTGTTTATCTCAAGAACTTTCTTTGGAATTGAAGTATCCTTCCCGACTATTTTCATTATCTTCTGCATAGAAGAAGACATGGTATCATCAGGATTAACTAAGCATGCCGGACTTTCCTGCAATCTTTTTGATATTTTTACATCCGTTACTCTTTCGCCGAGTATTGCCTTGATTTTTGCCATTAATTCTGCAAACGCTTTCTCATCATCCTGAGAAAGTTCTTCAGCCTTGTTGTCTTTTGATGTCACATTATCATATTTATCAATTTTGGAAAGATCCGCTAAATCAACGGAAATAAATTCAAAGTCTTTGAATTTTCTTAATGAACTTAATGCAAATTCATCCAGTGGATCAAAAAGGTATAATACTTCAAGACCTTTGCTTCTGAATATCTCAAGATGCGGGTTAGATTCTACGTTCTCGCGGTTTGCCCCAAGTATAAAGAATATTTCTTTCTGTTCCGGCTTCATTTTTGAAACATAATCCTGAAGCGAAATAAGTTCATTTTCATCTTTGCTTGAAGAAGAATTGAATCTAAGAAGATTCATATATTTCTCCTGGTTTGCATAATCTGCATATCCCAGTTTAAATATTCTTCCGTGCTCCTTCCAGAAAGCGGAATATTTCTCTTTCTCACCGGATGCCATTTTATCCAGAGAAGAAAGAATCTGAGTTGTAACACTCTGCGAAATCTTATGAAATATTATATTTTCCTGAAGTGTTTCTCTCGATATATTTAGCGGAATATCTTCGGAATCCACAACACCTTTAACGAAACTTAAATACTCAGGCAAGAGTTCTTTATTTTGATGCTGAATAAGTACCCGGCGTACATAAAGATCCAGACCGTAATTATCGCGGTTATAACCAAATATGTCTGTATTCTTCGGAGGAATAAACAGGAGGCAGTTAAACTGAATAGGAGCATCAACGGATTTGTGAATCGTCTCAAGCGGTTCCTGATCATCATAAGTCAGAAATTTATAGAATTCGTCATACTGTTCCTTGCTTACAGATGATTTAGGTTCACGCCATAATGCACTTACTTTATTGGCTTGCTCACCTTCTATTAATATCGGGAAATTTATAAAATTACTATGTTTCTTAATCACAGATTCCAGTCTGTATTTTTCAAGGAACTCAGTCTCTTCATCTTTTAATTCTATTATTACCGAAGTACCTCTTGCTATTTCCTCATCTAATGTTTTAAGTTCATAGCTGCCAAGTCCGTCTGAACTCCATTCACAAGCTTTTTCTGATGCATTAAATGATCGTGAACGAATGGTTACTTTGTTAGCCACCATGAAGACAGAATAGAAACCTACACCGAATTTCCCTATAATATTACCCGGTGCTTCGTTTGCCTCTTTGAGTTTAGCAATAAAATCCGCAGAACCTGATTTTGCGATAGTTCCGATATTAGTAATTATTTCCTGCTCGGTCATACCAATACCTGTATCTGTTATAGTCAGAATCTTTTTGTCCTTATCCGCAGAAATTTTTATTTCAAGCGGAAGCTCCGGATTAGCTGCAACGGTGCCTTTAGTTGTTTCAAATCTAATTTTATCCAGTGCATCAGATGCATTGGATATAAGTTCCCTTAGGAAAATTTCCTTGTGGGTATATAATGAATGTACTAAAATATTAAGTAGCTGTTTAATTTCAGCCTTGAATTCATAATGGCGGATATTCTCCTGTGATTCACTCATAAGACCTCCTTTAATTTGTCATTATATCGATTAATTGGCTGTATTTGATTAAAATTAAATTTTCCGGTTCCAAAATTATTAAAAAAACATCATCTTCAAAATAAGAACTATAAGTAAGGCAGTAAATAATTTAAGTACTTTGTCGCTTTTATATTTCATTAAAAATCCGACACCTTTTCTTGCTCCTATTACCGCCCCGATTCCAAGTGGTACTCCCGCGGCAAGATTCACATAGCCCAGATACATTCCTTCTGCCGGAATCTGATTGTTCATTGCAGAATACATCACGGCGCTCAGAAGCATTGTAACAAGCACAACAACTGACGATGTTCCTACTGCTTTTTTAATATCCAGGCAAAATGCAATTTTCAGAAGCGGAACATAAATTACTCCTCCTCCAACTCCTGCGAATGCTCCGATTGTTCCGGCAATTATTCCTCCAACTGTGAGAACAGATTTTGAGGAAGGTTTACAGAGAGCTTCCTTTTTTGAATTAATGTCTATCAGCATTTTTATTGCAGAAAAA
Organism: uncultured Melioribacteraceae bacterium; assembly: GCA_964584325.1. GTDB lineage: Bacteria > Bacteroidota > Ignavibacteria > Ignavibacteriales > Melioribacteraceae > CAZOZP01. Next base: position 24,661 of record CAZOZP010000008.1, on the reverse strand, counting down.
AGAATTATTATTCCTACACCTACCTTTAAATAATTTTCATTAATATCAACTGTAAGGAACGGAATTGTAAGAGCCGGAATCACACAGCCAATTGCTAAAAGAATTGCGTACTCTTTTACAACGTTGCCGCTTTTAATGTGATTGTAACTTGAACTGAGAGAAGCAAAACTTCCTGCAAACAACGAAGTTGCTACTGATGAATATGCAGCTAAAGCGGAATTGGGTTCAATAACAGGCAGGAGACTAAACAAAGCAGGGACAAATACCATTCCCCCGCCAATACCAAAGAGTCCGGCAAGCACTCCTGTCATAAAACCAACAATTAAAAAAACTACGGAAAGCAAAATATCAATGGCCATAATTCAAAATCTTGTTGTATGCATTATTATCATTAATAAGTGTTAAAGCAGTTTGAAACTGCTTATCATATTTTACGGCTTCCAGTATCCTTCCTTTTCTTCCTTTAAATCTCCTTTCCAGCTCAATTCTTATTTGCGGAATTATTTCGTCTCTGTATTTGGATATTTCGTCAAGTTTGCTTTTTTCTGTCTCTGCAGCTAATTCCTTAAGTTTTGCTTCAACAGCAACGGGAAGTGATGAGGATGTTGCTTCTTCCTGTAATTTGGCAAGAGCTGAAGAAAATTTTGAAGTAAACTTAAAATTCTGTTTCAAAAGATAATCATTGAATTTTCTTATAAGTTCTTCATCCTTTATTCTCATAATTGCAACTGAATCGTTTGTATTAAAAAAATTAGTTGCGAATTTAAAAAACATTCCGCCCGCAAGAAGATTATCTATACTTTCGTTTTTTGATCTGATTGTTACAGATGTATCAGGTTTAATTCCTCCTCCGCCCTGTACTTTTCTCTTGTTCTTTGTAAAATATTCATTCTTGTCGGCAACACTCACTCCCTTCAGCAATTTGTTTGAATAATCAAGACGCTGAATGCATCTTCCACTCGGAGTATAATATCTTCCGGTTGTAACTTTAACGGAATTATTGTTTGAAAGAGGAATTACCGTTTGAACAAGGCCCTTTCCGAATGAAGTTTCTCCGAGAATTATACCACGATCGTGGTCTTGAATTGCACCGGCAACTATTTCAGAAGCTGAAGCCGAATTCCTATCAACCAAAACTACAAGGTTATTCTTCCCGAACAAAGGTTCTTCCTGAGCTAAATATGATTTTTTTCCGGAAGAATCTCTTCCCATAATTGTAACAACAAGTTCATTTTTCTGAATGAATTTCTCTGTAACATCAATTGCAGCATCGAGCAGACCACCGGGATTACCTCGTAAATCAAGTATAAGTCCTTTTATTTCCTTTTGTTTTTTCATATCAATCAGAGCGGTCTCAATTTCATATCCGGCAGTTCTGTTAAAACCTGAAAGTCTGATGTAAGCAGTATTCTTATCTTGTGGAACAAACCCGTAGAATGTTATATTTTTAACTTCTATCTGTTCTCGCTGAAGGGTAAACTCTAAAGGTTCACTTACTCCATCTCTTTCAATAACAAGTTTAAGTTCTGTACCCGGTTCGCCTTTAACCTCGTCAATAGCTTCATTATAGTTTTCTTTTGTGATTTCCTTCCCATTAATCTTTACGATTTTATCACCGACTCTAATTCCTTGTCTGTCTGCAGAATATCCGTCGAAAAGTTCAATTATTACGGCATTATCGTTTCTTAGTCCTATTGATGCGCCTATACCGCCATAAAAACCGGAAGAAAGGAAATCTACATCAGCTTTATGCTCTTTATCGAAATATACTGTGTAAGGGTCAAGTGAAGCGAGCATTCCTTCAATTCCGCTGTTAATGAATTTTTCCGGATCAATCGGATCAACATAATTTGTGGCAACTACTTTATAAACGGATCCGAAAACATCAATCCCCTTATATATTTTGAAGTAAAGGTCTGTATCTCCGTTCAGGAATCCTGCCAAAGGAATTAAAAGGAATATATATATGTATTTATATTTCGAATTCATTTCTCCTCCTGAATCTGTAATTCTTTGATTCTTTCAAGAATTTCCCTGTGTATATCAGTAATTTCTTTTTGTCCGTTTATTAGCATTACCCGCAGTTGTGTTTCTGATAGTTTAATAAACCCTGCTCTTACTTTTTCATAAAATTCAGATTTTGAATTCTCAATCCTGTCTAATTCAAGTCCGGGAATTCTGCTTTTCCTTCTTGCAATTTCTTCCAACGTTATATCGATAAAGAAAGTAATATCAGGTATCGCTCTGCCAATTGCGCAATTGTTGACCATGTTTATCAGTTCAAGGTCAATTCCTCTTCCAAAGCCCTGATAAGCATAAGTAGAATCGTGAAATCTGTCTGATATCACAATCTCGTTTCTTTGAAGTGCAGGAAGAATTTTTTCTTTTACAAGCTGTGCTCTGCTTGCGGCAAAAAGCAGAAGTTCTGTTTCCTGCGACATCTCTTCGTGCTCCTTCAGAAGCAGAATGTCCCTTATTTTCTCCGAGATAACCGTTCCTCCGGGTTCACGAATTAAATGAACAGTGTGCCCGGCTTTCTCTAAATACTCTTTCAGGAGTTTTACCTGAGTAGTTTTCCCGCTGAAATCCAATCCCTCAAACGTAATAAACATTTCTACCTTTTCTTAATTATATAATCAAAAGAGGCCGGTTTCATTTCCACAAGATTCATATACTCGGGTACTCTTACTTCCGGAACGAGGATCCCCAGAGTATCATTTTCGGCATCACTGAAATTCATCGATATGTATATGTCTTTCTCTGACATATTTCCAAGATTTTTTATACCGCCTCTAAGTTTTATCGTGGCTCTATTCGGGAATAAAATAAGTTCTTTATCATCCGGAGCACCTTCTATTACAACAGGAACATCTGTAAATGTTTTATCGGCAATCTTTTGGATATCCAAGGTGAAAAGTGCAGATTCTTCTGAATATTTTATGTTTTCATCTTTTACTACCGATAAGCGGGCAGATATAGTTCTGTCTGCATTTTTATAGGATATTCTTTCTGTATTTACAATGTGGATTCCATCGAGTTTCGAAACAGTTCCTTCAATCCAAATTGAATCTGGAATAAGCTTTAAACTTGATACCGGTGCATAACTTTCCTTGAAACTAACCTCAGTATGAGGAATTACCGGAACCTTTTTCTTTATTATTTTCTCTACAAAAAAATCAACATACTCTGGCGTAATATCAAGTACCTTCCCTCTTCCGGCAATCCAGATGTTCTTTTCCAGTTCTTTTTTAAGATTTATTCTTTTCATACCGCTGTCGTTTTCAGCGGAAATATCAAAATAATCATCTCCGCCCCAGGAAATTTTTGCAAGATTAAATCCCTTTCCCACAAGAGTGAGTTTCACATTCTCCGGTTCAATATATGATACTCCGTATCCGGCAGGCATATTCTTAAATTTTAGCTGTGTTTGGAACTCTGCCCTATATTCCTCATTAAGAGAAACATAAAACCATAGAATAATGGTTGAAACCGATATAAGTAAAATAGTCAGCCAATTTTTTTGCATAAGAATCTTACCGATTTTTCAATTCACTTAAATATTCTTCAAGAATTACCGCTGCGGCATTGCGGTCAATTAACCCTTTGTCTCTTCTTTTCTTTTTGGAAGAAACAGATTCCAGTATTCTTTGCGATGCAATTTCAGATGTATATCTTTCATCTCTTAAGATAACAGGTAAACCCGTCCGACTTTTCACATCTTCAGAAAATTTAATAATTTTTTCACTCAGCACTGTTTTGCTTCCGTCCTCTTTTAACGGATAACCGAGCAGAATTGTTTTAACAGTATATTTAGAAATAATATTTTTTAATCCTTCGAAAAAAGAATTGTCGTTAAAGAGTGTTTCAAGGGGATATGCAAAAAGATTTAAAGGATCAGTAATTGCTATTCCAATTCTTTTTTCACCATAATCTATCCCGAGCATACGCTCAGAATTATCTTCAATTCCGGTCAAATAGCTATTTCGCATTATACTCCCGGATCAAACCTTTCAACAATATGAATTCCTTTCATTTTCTTTATTCTTGCCATCAAAGTATTCAGATGATCTATGTTTTTTACGAAAACCGTAATTGTGCCTTCAAAAAACGAATTGTTGGAATTAAGGTTAATCGCTTTAATATTTGTATTCTCATACTTGGTTATTGCCGCTGTAATTTCTGTAAGCATTCCTGGCATATCTTCGCCACGCAGATGAATTCCTGCAAGGAATGTACTATCGCTCATTCCAAACCAATCGGCTTGTACAAGCCGTGCATCGCCCTGACGCAGAAGGTTAATCAGATTTTTACAATTCCTTCTGTGGATTTTAATGCCTTCGCCTACTGTAATATACCCTATTATAAAATCACCGGGAATCGGGTTACAGCATTTCGCGTAACTGTATTCAAGTCCCTTCTCGTTACCTTCAAAAACAATCCCTCCTCTTGTGCTTCTGGCTGACTGAAGGAATGTATCTGTCTGCGATATCTGAACATCGTCTTTAACTTCTTTCTTTTCTTCCGGCGCAAGTACGGCATCTAAATCAATTTTATCTTCAGATACTGCTTTAAAAAATTGGTTTGAATTATCAAATTTCAGTTTTTTTGCAAGTCCGGCAATATCATCAGAATTAAACGAGAGTTTATTCTTTTTAATTTTTTTCTCAAATATTGATTTGCCTGCATCAACTGCCTTTTCATCTTCTGCATTGAGGTATTTTCTTATATGCGATTTTGCTTTATGAGTCTTTACAAACTGAAGCCAGCTTTTATTTGGATGCTGGTTTTTCGAAGTAAGAATCTCAACCTGATCTCCGCTGTTAAGTTTCGTATCAAGCGGAACTATCTTTCCGTTTACTTTAGCGCCTATGCAATTCATACCAACGCGGCTATGAATTTCAAAAGCAAAATCAATAGGGGTTGATGCAATCGGGAGTCTTTTTAAGTCGCCCTGAGGCGTAAAAACATATATTTCCTCTTGATATAGGTTCAGTTTAAAACTGGCAAGAAGCTCTTTTGTAGCTTCATCTTTTGATACATTCTCGAAAATATCCCTAACCCAATTAACCCATTCTTCAAGTTCGCGGTCTGAGGATGATTTATTCTCTTTGTATTTCCAATGAGCCGCCACACCTTTCTCGGCTACTTCATGCATACTCCTTGTTCGGATCTGCACTTCAACAAGTTTACCTTCGGGACCGATAACCGTATTATGAATTGATTGGTAATTGTTTTTCTTGGGAATTGAAATATAATCTTTGAATCTGTCGGGAATGGGTTTATAAACCTGGTTGATTATCCCAAGAGCTAAATAACAGTCGTTTGCTGATTTACTATTTAATACAATCCTTACGGCAAGCAGATCATATATTTCTTCAAAAGGCTTATTCTGCTGAATCATCTTTTTATAAATACTGTAAAGATGTTTAGCTCTTCCTACAATTTCGAAATCGAGTTTATATTCTCCGAGCGATTCCGTTACGGGCTTAATGAATTTTGCGATATAGGCTTCCCGCTCCCTGCGTTTAGCATTAATCTTTCTGGCAATTTCATCATAAGCATCTTTGTTCAGATACTTAAAAGCTAAATCTTCAAGTTCCCATTTAACCCGGCCTAAACCGAACCTGTGAGTAAAAGGAGCATAAATCTCAAGTGTTTCCTTAGCTATCTTTCGCTGCTGGTATTGCGACAAATAATCCAATGTGCGCATATTATGAAGCCTGTCCGCAAACTTCACAAGTATAACTCTTACATCTTTCACCATAGAAAGCAAGAGTTTTCTGTAATTTTCCGCCTGACCTATTTCATGTCCGCGGAAAACACCTCCTATTTTGGTTACTCCGTCAACAATTTCAGCTACTTCTTTCCCGAATTCTTTTTCTATAAAATCAAGTTTAAATTCTGTATCTTCAATAACATCGTGCAGCAAAGCAGCGGCTATGGAAATATCATCTATCGGAATTTCCGTGGCAACAACTACCGCCACCTGATATGGATGATAGAAATAGGGTTCGCCTGAAGCTCTGAAATCATTCTTATGAGCTTCATAACTCAGTGAAAAAGCCTTTTCGATAAGTTTCTCGTTGGGATTTATCACATTTTCTTTAGCTGCTTTTATAAGGTCCTGCAGCATTTTCTGGTGAACGCTATCGGATATATCCATTTTTTTTATTGTTTTGGAATTGATTAATCAGTTAATTCCTCTTTCAATTCTTTTACTCTTGATAACCTGCTGCTGATTTTTTCTTTTATTCTATCGTCGTTTATTCTTATTGCCAAAACATCGTTGCATAGGCTGAGTGCTTCCTTTTTGTTCCCGATAGAAACTTCAAGCATAGCAATCTTGTGTTTTAAGGTAATACGATTAATTATATTATCACCTGCTTCAGGCGGATATGAATCATATATCTGTTTATACAAGGCTATTGCTTTTTTCTTATTGCTTTCTTCATATGCTCTTGCAAGCACCCACATAAAAAATCTGCTTCCGGGATAATCTTCGAGTATGTTTTCAGTTATTTTAATTGTTTTTGAATACTCTTTTTTATTTATATAAATCCAAGCTAAAGAATACAAAGTGAGATAGTTGTTATGAGTTCTTTTGTCAGCCGCATTTTCCAAAAGTTTTATCCCTTCTTCTCTTTTATCATCAAAAAACGGCAGCCAGTTTAGCATATCCGTTTTCTCGGACTTCCAATAATTATATGTTCCTATAGCAATATATGATTCATAGAAATTCTTATCAAACTTTAGACATTTTTCATAATACTTTAATGATTCAAGTCCGGCAGAAAATGCTTTTACATAACTCCCTTTTATTGCGCTGTAGTATGCCCTATATCCCTTTGAAAGGGCCATATAATAATTGTGTTCAAGATTATCGGCTGTGCCTAACAAAGAATCGGAAAGACTTTCAGCTTTTCTGATATAAAATTCAATCTTTTTGTCATTGAATTCATCCTCGTAATCAACCGATCTGGCTATTTCAACAGCGGCGGAATAGATATACCCAAGCGGCAGATATGGCGATTCTTCGGCAATACGTGTAAAATGTTTGCGGGCATTTGAATAATCCTGACGGATAATCAAATCAATGCCCTTGTAAATCATCTTGTCTGCAATAGAATCTTTAATCTGCGCGGCACTTACTTCCTGTTTAACAGATGCACAGACAAGTAAAAACAGAGCTAGTGATATATAAAGATGTAACCGATTCATTATTTTTCTTTAAAGCTTATTGTAATTGGCACTCCTTCAAATCCGAAGTGCTTTCTAATTGTTTTTTCCAAAAACCTTCTGTAATGCGCCGGTATTTGATCCGGAAAATTTGCGAACAGTAAAAATATCGGATACTTATCTCCAACCTGATAAATGAATTTTATTTTTATCTCTTTGCCGGTACCTGATGAAGGCGGAGGAGTTTTCTGTATCTCTGCAATAAGAACTTCATTTAATTCATCAGTTGTTATTTTTTTACTTCTTTCAGATTGTACTTTCTTTGAAAGTTCAATGAGTTTAAATACTCTTTGTTTTGTCAATGCCGAAATAAATATAATCGGAGCGTAATTAAACGTTCCGAGCTGAGAGCGGATTTCCTCTTCAATATCTCTGGCTGTGTTTGTTTCCTTTTCAACCAAATCCCATTTATTAACTGCTATGATTAGTCCCTTCCGCCTCCTTACAACTTCTTCGATAATTTTCATATCCTGATTTTCAATGCCTGTTCTGGCATCAATCATTACAATAGCAACATCAGAATCAGCAACTGCCTTAAATGTCCTTACATTGGAGTAATACTCTATGTTCTCTTTAATCTTTGTTTTCTTCCTTAATCCGGCTGTATCAACAAGGATAATTTCCTCCCCGTAATACTTTAGCACTGAATCTATGCTGTCTCTTGTTGTACCGGCAATATCAGTAACTATGCTTCTGTCTATTCCTAAAAGAGCATTTGTAAGAGATGATTTACCGACATTCGGTCTGCCGACTATAGCAATCCGCAGCCTTTGATCTTCAACTTCATCTGATTCAGGGAAATGCAGAACTTCCATTAAATCATCAAGTACATTGCCCAGATTACGACCGCTTAATGCGGATATATCATAAATATCCTTAATGCCTGTTTTGTAAAAATCATTTTTATTTCCGCCCAATACTTCATTATCGGCTTTATTCACCAGCATAAAGCAAGGCTTTTCCGAAATTCTTATAATACCGGAGATCATTTCATCAACCGGTGTAAGACCTGTTCTTCCGTCTGTAACAAAGAAAATTGCATCGGCTTCATCAATTGCTATTTCGATCTGTTCACGAATTGCAGATTCGAATACATCTTCAGAATCCGGAACGTAGCCGCCGGTATCAATAACCCTGAATTTCCTTCCGTTCCACTCTGCTTCTCCATATATTCTGTCTCTTGTAACGCCGCTGAAATCGTCAACAATTGCACTGGTACTCTTAGTTAGTCTGTTAAATAATGTTGACTTCCCGACATTCGGGCGTCCTACAATCAGTATTAATGGTAATTTCATTTTGTCCTGTTATTTTAATATTATCCGATCATATATAACAAGGCTGCCTTTAGAATTAAGACAGCCAAATCATAAAAAAACACATTCGAAATATATGGTTTTATTAGTTCAAAAACCTGATTAGATTAATGCACTAAAAGGCTACCTGAACTGTAAGTTCAGGATAAAAAACTATAGCCTTTCCGTTGCTGATACTAGCAGCACCAACTTTAGCTTTTATCCTGTTGTTGTGCAGAAATCCGCTAAGAGCTGCTTCTATTGCGCTTATAATGTGGTTTGAAACTATTACTGTAACTGCTGTAGAAGATATATTGTAATAATCATTAGCTTTTCCTCTTAATCCGGTATAGTAACTGAAGTTATTTGTTACCTTATCTCCGAAGGTAAACGGACCTCCGGGGAAGTCGTTCCATCCGACATTAAACTGAGAATATTTTCCTATCATCTCATAATACTGCTGGTCGCCGTAAGGTGCGAGGTTATGTGAATAGTACTTCCCTACATCTGTTTTACTGACAACAGTTACAAGTCTGTTAAGAGCATTCCAGTTTACCGATCCGTCTGAGTTAATCAGGTCTGTGTAATCGTTTTTGTCAACAATTCCTTTGTCGGCAAAATTGTTTAACGTCCATTCTGCATATTTTCTGGCACTCCAGTTATTGTTTGCAAAGTTTTCAAAAAACTCTGTCTGGTCATCGCCTTTCTTCTCATATTTTACGGCAACATATATTGCAGCCGCTTCTACCGCGAAAAACACAGCCGCTTTCCAGTAGTCAGAATTGTAAAGCTGTCCGGCTCCGGGAACAAGTGCTGAATAAATACCTGCCATAAAGACCGATTTTTCTTCAATATCTGCGTGCATGTCATAATTATCTCTGAACGCCGAGGCGGTTTGTTCGTTAAGAATCAGTTTGTCTGAAGAAAGAACACCGGTTAATTCCTGTGATAAACCTGCCGAGGCAGTAAGTAATATTAGTAAAGTTAAAAGTCTGTACATAAATAATCCCCCTTTATTAAAAATCAAAACTGAAAAGAATACCGCCGTAGAATAACCATTCTTTTCCGTAAGTAACAGGTTGATCTCTGAATACTCCAGTAAATTCGTCAAAAGAATAGGCAGCACTTGCAAAAAAACTTGTAGGAAATAAATAGAATGAATTCATTTTAACTCTGAGTTCCGCTCCGGCACCTTTCTTGAAATTATCAATTCCCGGTATTTTTCCGTTCCAGGCATTACCTAAATCACCGAATACGGATAAGTATATTTTATCTATATATATATGCCCTACTCTGGCATCAATATTTCTGAAGAGCGGGAAACGGTATGTCAGATTCAGCCAGGCCAATTCATTACCGCTTATTGAGTAAAAAGGATAACTCTTCATTCCCATCAATCCGCCAAGATAGAAATCAAAGAAATCAGGCTGCTGCGGACCAAATATAGTTGCTGCTCTTACTCTGGCATTAAAAGTATGACCTTTTCCGAGATCAATATACTCTTTCCAGTTTAGTTCAAGACGGTGGAAGTTGTAATCATTATATTGAGGCACCACAATTCCGTCTTTAATCTTATATTTTCCGTCTTTGTTAAACTTATTCATCTCATAGTCATATTGTATCTTGACTTCCCTTCCTATTGGATTTACATCTGAATCCACTGTCGGGGTTATATCTGATATATTATTAGTAAGCCGGAATATCCACCCCTTCAAATATGTATCATCCGTTGATGAGTATGGTGCCTCATTATAGTAGAATCCGGATATTGCCGCCGAATAAATATTATAAATAACCCTTGCCTCTATGAAATTTTTCTCACTTAAGAAATTCTGCTTAAAAGAAAGGTCGGCTTCAAAAAGATTATAAGTAACATCCGCAGAGAGAGTATCATATGCAACTATTTTATTATTTACAAGAGTATCTGAACCTACAAATAAATCCGCATTTGCTTTTCTGCTCACACTGTAAACCTCGAGTGTTGCAGTAGGTCTTATGCCGAGAGCAGATATAAGCGGTATTTTGTCTCTGTAATCCAAACTTAAATATAAGTCTCTTTCCCATCTTTTATTAATCGATGCACTGCCGAAGAGTCCGAATTTATTCAGCATATCGAATGAAGCAAAGAATATTCCCGGTTTAATTCTGTCCGTCCAGTCATCCGAGGTTGTATAATTATCATATCTGATAAACGGAAAAAGAGTAAGTTTGCTGAAGGCTCCTCTGTATTTGGATTTTTCTGCATATTCGAAATCTCTGTCCTTGTGATTTCTTAACGCATCGAGATTAAAATTATTTATATCCCCGTTTACTTTTTCTGCCGGCATGCTCAAATCATATTCAGCATATCGGCCGAATGATGCAATTTCAATATCAGTTATTTCTGAACGGAAGATTTTATAACCTTTTGATGTATATCCTGCATAATAAAGATTACCTCTGTTATCTGTTGCCGGCATAAAAGCTCCGCCGATAACATTTGTAATCTGCTGTTTTTCGCCTGTTGAAAGATTGAGTTTGTAAATGTTGAATATTCCGGTCTCTTCTGAGGAATAAATCAGGTTGCCGTCAGTATCGAACGTAGGATTTCTCTCATCATACTTTTCATTCATCACAAAAGAAAATCCGCTTCCGTCTGTATTTACGCAGGCAATATCTCTTGAATCACTGTAAGAATAATCGAAATATATTTTATTTCCGTCGTTTGAGAATACCGGAATGTAAATCTGCTCGCCGTTTGTAAAATTAGTAATTTGTCTGAATCCTGTTCCGTCAATGTTAATAATTCCAAGATTAACCGTTCCGTCTTTTTGAAATACAAAAGCCGCAGTTTTCCCGTCAGGAGATACAATGGGATTATTGGCTCTCAAACCGTATGTAAGTCTTTTTTCTTCCTTTGTTTTCAGATTGTATGAATATAGATCATGAATCTTATAAAACCCAGGATTATCAGGTGTCAGTTTTGATGTTATTAAAAGATCTGTTCCATTGATAAAATCAAAAGGTGACCTAATCATAGGATAAACCATTTCAGGTCTGCCGGAATCCTTAATTCTGAAAATCGATGTCTGTCCCATATAATCATTTACAGAATTGGATATATAATACACATATCCGTCTTCTTCTCTCAGGCGGGGATAAAAATTGGCATACCCGTCAGTATCAAAGGCTTTTCCTTCCCTGAGTGTATTCCTTACCGGCTCAATTCTTTTATTGTATTTCTCTGTAAGATAGCTTTTCCATTCTGAATATAACTGATCACCGGTTATTCTGAGAACATCTTCAATTGCGGCATCAACAGTGAAATTTGAAAACCTGGCAAGTTTTTTTGTAATAAGTCTTAGTTTATCTTCTCCGTATTTCCGAGCAATATAGTTAGTAAAAGCAAATCCGGCATTGTAAACAGATTCATTTCCCAGACTGTTCTTTTCAAAAACTCCCATCTGGTTCCAGGTAAGCATATTTCCGTCCAGTACATAAGATCTCAGAATCATATCTCTATGGCTGTCCCAGTAATCATATTCGAATTCTTTTCTCATATACTGGGCCGTACCTTCGGCAAACCAGGCAGGCATATTTATGGTTGCAAGCGGATAAGATGCAATGAAATTAGGAAATCCGTAAAGAATATCAGGTCTTCTTTTCTCTTCATAATTAAGAAACTGAAGGTAGAATGCAGGAATTGTCCGGCCGGTTTTCATTGCCGCCTGAATCTGAACCATGTGAGTAAACTCGTGTGAGATAACATTTCTAAGCCAGTTATGAGTTCCGCGTAAATCAAAATCCATTGAAGAAGCCCATATCTCAATCTTATTATCAAAGAAATAAGTGGCTCCGTTAGAGAAATCTTCAATATCTTTAATTACATAATGTACTTTTGTCGGTTCATACTCATAAAGTGAAGTAATCGGATCCCAAACTTCTTCAGCAATTCTCAAAACAACCTGAGCTGTTCTCTCTGCCTCAGGATGGAAATGAACTTCAACATTAGTGCCTTTTATCGTGTACCATTCATATTCTGAATTATATTCATTGAACTGAGCATTAATCTGACTCAGAGAAACAAGAACGAAAATAAATACAATTTTTATCTGATTCATTTATTTAATAACCGCCACCTTAATAATTTTTGATTTATTTATGGGACTTTTAAGTTCAAGCTTGGCAAAATATGCACCGCTTTGCACAGATGAAATATCCCAGCGCACTTCGTTTTCAATTCCGCCTGTTGCTTTGCCTTTCAGAGAACCGGCAAGTGAACCTGCCAGATCAAAGATATCGATAGAATATTCGGCATCTTCGCCGGCATAAAAACGGAAGTAGGTTGTATTTCCGTATGCCGGATTCGGATAATTGTAAGCAGTTTCAGGCACAAAATCATCTATGTGTTTCAATTCAGAGGAAGCTTCAGATATTACATTATTGTTCGAATTACTCTTATACATGCCCATCCATCCTGCTTTACCGGTACCTTCTTCAAATGCCCATACACCGCATTTTCCGTTACCGCTTATTGCAGTAAGATAAAGTCTTCCGGCCGACTCAGTTAGAATTGGATATGTCTTTTGCTCTCCGCCCAGGGCTAAAGGAAATGACTTTACCATCTTTCCGTCTGATCCGGAAAAAGCAGAAATTTTACCGTCTTTTGTAACAGCTATTATGTCTTGCAATTTATCAATATTTATGTCAGCAGATAATAGATAATCTGTAAAACCTGAGTTATCCCACGGACTAAATTCTGATGCTTTTACACCGGCCTTATTTACTGCAATCAGTTTTTCTCCGGCAGCATAAATTATATAATTGTTTCCGTCGTTCTTCAGGTCGGCCATAATAAATGATTTAGGCAAAGTATTAGACCCTTCGCATTCAAAGGCTGTTTTTTCGCGATAGTTTTCCAGGATAAAAAACTCACCGGCCTCGGTAAGCACAACCATTTCGCTGTTGCCTCCCGTTAATTCTGTAACGGCAGTATAATTTATTTTATCGGGGGCAGTAAATTTATTTCCGGCTGCAATAATTTCATTTTCGGTAACAGCAACATACTGGCCATCAACAAACAGAATCTGTTTTATCTGTTTTTCAGTCTGAATTTGTAAAGTTTGAACCACTTCAAATACCGGATTGTCAAGGTCCGTTATTTCAAATACAATTATTTTCCCGCCTTTAACGGCAACCGCGCCTCTTATTGTTTTCGATATATCAGTAAAGATTATATCTGAGGTAATGGTATCAGAAATGGTAATTTGTTTCAGAAGACTCGAATTTATCTCAAGTATATTAACTTGATTTCCGATTCCGCCTGCAATAATCCTATAACTGCTTAAAGGAAAATAACTTGTCTTAACTGAAGAAAATCCGGGGAAAGTGACCGGAGCAGATCCTACATTTACCAAAATCAAGTTGCTGCCTTTTAGAAATGCATAACGATTCTCGTCGGAATAAATCAAGTATTCATCCTTTTCACCGGAAAATACTCCTTGTTTGAATGAGATCAGCTGTATCGATTTATTGAAATTCCATCCTATGTTTATCGGCATCTTAAGAGCAGGATTCCCGAAACCGGTAATTCCGATTCCCGTTACAGCTCCTGAATTGTCATTAGTATTAGGCTTTGTTTCAGGTGTGAATTTATTTTCATAAAGAGTAACCGGATTAGAGGCATACCAGGAATCTTCTCTGGAACCTTCTCCTATAACTTTTTCTCCCAAAAATGTTTGAAACTCAACGCCTATGTCAAATATCCCGTCTGCTTCAATCAGCTTAACGCCTTTTCTTTCCGGATTATTGTTTATTGAATTTGTTGCGATATTGGCATTAATTACAGATTCATCAATATGCCAGATTAAAAGACCGATATCTTCAAATTTATCGGAATCATTATAATTGATTTTTGGTCCGGGCAGTGCCCAGTCGAACTCATCAACATCAGTCACAACACCTGAAAGAGCTTCAGTGTCATAGCTTATAAAACCGGAAGTATCTTTTGCAAATGAGAACAAAGAATCCTTTCCGCCATAAACACTTAAGATACAACCGTTATTTAATGCATCTCTCTTGCGGTTTTCAATAAGATAATACTCATTGACATTAATCGGAACTTTTAAAAAGACAGTATCACCTGTCTCAGCGGTAAGATAGTTTGATAGATTTATACTGAACTCACCGGGTGATATTTCAACCGGAGTTTCCCACCCTAAAAATATTTTTTCCCAGGCTGATGGTTCCGGAGGAAATAATCCGCTAAAAGCAAACATAGACTGCCCGTCCATTAATCCGTAACGGCCTATGGCACTATATCCGGTTTTTGTATTGTATAAATCAGGCAGCCCAAGGTGACTGGCAATTGAGGCTGCTATAAGTCCGTTTATCGATAGTTCGAGCAATACTGTTTGATTTAAACTTTGAAATTCCCTGCTCTCGGTTTCAGGAATAATCATTGAATTCTTTATACTGAAATTTCCGTTGTTAACCGGAAATCCGTGGAAATCTTCACCAAGATAAGTTTTAAGTGTTTTTTCGGAAAGGTAAACAGACGGGATGTCACGTTCAACTGTTAAACCGGCCTGACCGGTTATATCTCGTCCAACACCTGCATGAAAGATAACGAAAAGGTTATACTGCGAAAAATCAATATCACTCTTTTCCGCAGCAAGAGACCAAACTTCCTGAGCAAACAAAACCGGTCTGTTCAAATCTGAGGATTTCGGCTCAGGGGCATAGTTTCTCATAGTTTTCGAAACAGTAATTATGTCAGGTAGAAGGTTGTAACTAACACTAACTTTTCCTTTAGAAACTTTCGCATAATAATTTTTTGCAAATTCAAGGTGCGCTTGAAAATACGGAGCATCGTGAGGAAGCGGGTCAATTATATCTTTCCCGTAATCTTTTGAATAGATGGTTCCGAATTTGCCGTTACCATAAGTTGCTTCATCTTTATCAGCCTGGAAATCAACCATAACAGCAAGAATCTTCACATTTGAAGCATCATTTTCACCTGCCGCAGGTTTATTAGCCTGATGTGGAATAAATGAAAAGTTTTGGGCAGAAATACTGCCCAAAACCATAAAAAACATTATGCTGCCTAAAACAAATCTTTTCATATTTTAATACCCTCTTGGAAATCCCGGTTCTCTTTTCTGGAGACTATCCCATGAAATAAATAGTGTAAATCTCTTAGTATCTGAAAGCGGATGCTGATCACTGTCGCCCCCGAAAATACTTGTTGTAATGTATCCGAAGTCAAAACCGTAAATATCATATTTTAGTCCGACCCCGAAAGTTGCAAATTTTCTGTTCCCTCTGTTAGGGTCTTCATAGAAGAAACCGGTTCTGAAAGCAAACTGAAAATTGCTCGGATCACCGTAAACATATTCCAATCCGATAGCAGTTGTAATATCTTTCATTTCATCGTTGAATGATTCATCGCCCCAGGCAGTAAACAAAGCTTTATAATAAGGATCTCTCTTAGGTACAGGCTTTTTATCTTTAACCTCTTTTGTGGTATCGTTTACCACTGCAGAAAAATCACGGGGAAGTTTATCAACAAGAAGCTTATTAAAATCCATGGTATATGTTAATGAATTATATTCATCCTGATAAAGAATTGCAGCGATACCGAGTCTGAAATTCTGAGGTATAGGATCTGACTGTGCTTCATCGATATAAGTTATTGCCGGACCAATATTGCTTAAATTCATACCAAGGCTGAAACGGTTACTCATATCGGCAATATAAGGAATATCAAATTCAGCAGGTCTCCACATGGCAGCAACGTCAAAACTGACACCGGTAGCTGTTCCTGATCCTTCTTCTTCACCGGCTCCCTTAGGAGAAAGTCTGCTGTGAATAAGTCTGAAGTTCATTCCTAATCCCCAGTCATCATGAAGTTTTGTTGCAAATCCGAGTGTAAAGGCCATATCATATGCTCTGAATGTACCTAAATCCCCGCCATTTTCATCTGTAAGATTGATCTCACCAAAGTTCATATATGTAAGACTTGTTGTGGCGTGAACAGGTACATCTACTCCGAGTTCAGGAAGATAGGCTCTTCCGGTAAGATATTCATAGAATAAATCGCTTAACTGAAATTGCGGCAGCCACTGGCTATGTGTAAAACTTCCTTCAATTCCGCGAAGGAAAGCAATACCGGCAGGATTCCAGAATATCGCAGCACTGTTATCTGCCAATCCGGCTCCTGATTCACCCATACCACCGGCTCTTGAATCAGGTGCAATTCGTAAAAATGAAACGGCAGTCTCACCCTGTGCCATAAGGCTTACAGAGAATAATGCCAGAATAATGGGAATCAAGATTCGTTTTCTTAACAACATTTTATAACCTCCTGAAAGAATTATTAGTCTATTTTTGCAATTTTACCTAAAAATGAGCTGGTATATTTACCGTCGCTTGTCGAAACAACTATTTTATATAAATATGTACCGTTTGCAATGTTATCTCCATCATTATCTTTACCGTTCCAGAATATCCGAACAAATCTGTCAGAAATAAACTTTTCATCAGTATCATATATCATTCGGCCTGAAACTGTATAAATTCTAAGTTTAACATCAACAGGTGATTCATAATTATGTTGAAATGTAAAATGAGTAGTAGTTTCGAACGGATTAGGATAATTATAGATATCTTTTATTTCCAACACTTCAGATTCTGTTACGTAGAAAGTATTTTCTGATGTTGTGTTATTGTTAAATACATCCCACGCGCTGATCTTTACTTTGTGCATTCCCGATTTCATATTATTTATCCGATAGGATACTACACCGGATTTTCCGCCGCTGTCAAGATCAGATATGAAATACTTTGATAAATCGACTGCGTTCATTTCATTTCCGTCAATAACTGCAGTCATATTATGCCCGATTCCGCTGTTTGAGGTGTTTAGACCTGTCTCATCGTTCAACTTTACAAGAAGATCAAAATCTTTTTTTACCAGGTTTGCTGAACCGTTTTTCAAGTCATCGAATAAAATTTCAATATCCGGGCCTTTGTTGTCATTTACGGCAGTTGTATCCATTCCGCCAACAATTATATTCTTGTTTGCAGTTAATGCATCATAATCTTTATTATAAATGTAGGCGGTAATTTTTCCGTTTTTATTTTCGTATGAAATATCTTTAGGTACAACAAATTCAGTAGAAAACTTACCGTCCGAAACACTTGATTTACCTTTAAATATTATGCTTCCGTCAAGCGTAACATTAAGGTTGTCCAGTTCACTGATAATGAGAGATTTTCGTGAATCGAATACCGTCACAAAAGCTTCACCGTTAAATGTGCTGTCTGCAGAAACGCCTCCTTTCAGACTTGCTTTACCAAGAGCCTGAAGATTAACTGTTTCGGTTACAGTTTTGCTGTTTACTGAATCTATATATGCCGCAAGCGACGGGAATTTTATTTTCAGAAAAGGATCTCCAAAGAGATGGAATCTTCTGGTATTATCATTCATATTCAGGTTTTTTGCTATCATATAAGAATAACCTGAGGGTTTATTGTCGCCATTAACAAGATTAATAAATATTGTATTATAAAAAGATTTATTAAGCCTGTCGTTAGGTTCAGGACGAACAACTCTTGCGGCGCTGAAAACAGCAATTGCCCCGGCATTTTCTAAAAGCAGGAAATTTTCTCCGCCACTGAAGAGTCCGGGAATATCATACCTTGAAAAGTCGCACGTGGCAGCGGTAAGCAGGAAATAATTATCATTACGAAACTGCGGAATATGAACGGTCCTCTCCAAAACTTTTTCATCAGTCCATATATTGGGATTTCCATGCCCTGTAAAATTCAGCATTATTATTCCGGAATTGATTGAATTTAATAACGCATCGGTTACACCGGGCTTCCTTCTTCCGAATGCAGTCTGAACTGTTGGATGCAATGCCAGATAGATTTTTTCAGTACTGAAAAAATCAGGAACGAAATTTATTAATTCTTCAGTTTGTTTTGTATGCTGAATACCGTCAATTCCGCTCGGAACAATATTATCATCCGCCAGAAATGAAAGTCTTGTTTTCCACAATCCGGTTGAAGACGAAGTTTCATATTTTATAATTTTATTTATAGCTACTTCTGCCTGCTGAATAGTTGCGGCAGGTATCCTTCCAAGAGCCGCATCAAGAAAATTATCACTGCCGTCAAATCTTGCATAGAAATCATCAGTTACAAGTGATATGTAATCATCTAATGATGAGCCGGCCGACTGGTAAGAAGGAACAATATTATCCCCGATTTTCAGTCTGTTGCAATAATCATAAGTGCCTTTTCCCAATAAAAGTATATATTCAGGTTTTACCTGCCAGGTAAGGTAGGCATGGTTCATAAAATTTCTTATAGCAGTAGGGTCAACCATCCCCGAACTAAAATTATGATAAATATCATCAGTAAAAAATACCCCTGCGGAAATTTTTTCCGGAGCTTCATCGTTTCTGTATTTTCTTAACTTTTCAGCAGGCGAAGCAAAAGAGCGGTCAGTTATAATAACATATCTGAATCCTTCTGATATTCCTGTAAGGTCGGAATTATTAATTTTTACTCCGGCACCGGGTATCCCGGTTTTATCTATTGAAACAGCAAAATACTTTGAATAGCTTCCTGCTGATTCTTCTGAAGTAAACCTGCATTCACCTCCGCTCTTAAACTCTCCGGTTATAAGTTTAACTTCAGAAAAATTACTTACATCAAAAACTTTTATTTTATCGGTAGAACTAAAATTTGTCATTCTGTATTCGATAAATCCGTTTACTCCGCCGCCATAAAAAATAAGTGAATCATTCAAAGCTTTAAGAGTTCTTGTATATTCAATATCAAAAAAATCAAGGTAACCGCCCCCGACTGTTCCAGATGGATTGTAATTTATTTTGAACTGACTCCGGTTTTCTGTGAGTGCATTGTGATATGCCCAGCCTCTGTAAACTTCAGACCCGAAAAAATGCGAAGTACCTTCATAACCGTTCATTCTAATAGAATCAAGTCGTGTAGTTCCTTCATAAAAAGACACACCTGCAGATTTTGCTGAGGAGTTTGCGAAATTTACTGTATATAAAACAGGCGTTTCCGCTACTCTGTCATGCAGTTTATTTACAAAAACCGCAGAGGGTGATTGTGAGGTAAACTCCTCTCCTACCCAAAGTCTTCCGAAACCGGCTATGTTCAACCTGTCAATTTCATGGCTTATAAAAGCTTTTGTGGTATTTTGAATAAGAGTTGCGGTGGATGCGGATGACGGCTTCCCATTTATTCTTTTTCCTGCAGCAGATCCGGAAGTAATAAAATAATAATTGTTATCTGAAAAAGGATTTCTGTTCCTTGTTATTCTTCTGGAGGTTTCATTATATTGCCAGAATTTAATGTTTCTTCCGTAAAAAAGTATATAATCATCATCATCAAACTTACCGTCTTCTTCGCCTACTACCATAATTGCTATTTCGTTCGGTCCGGCAGGATAGGGATCGGTTAGTTTTTCAGAGAGCGGACTTCCTCCATTGTTAAAGATTCTGATTGTTCGGGGATCTACATCCGAATCAATACCATACTGCGGCAGCATCTGCTTGGTTATTTTGTAAAAACCTTCTGAGGCAACAGTAAATTTATACCAGTTACCGGAAAATAAAACTGATTGCTTTTTCCTGATTCCAAAATAATTATTTTCTGAAACGCTGCTTCCATATTCATTATTAAGAACTCCCTGCCTTTCCGCAAAATTTCCGGATTTGCCTTTATATATAAGCGGGGTGTTGAATTTTACTTCCACAATTAAATATTCAGCAAGTTTAATCGTTTTTGAAGACGGATTAAATATAACCGGTTCTACAATAATCTGCTGAACAGCCTCCTGCCTGATATAACCGAATTCACCGAAGTTGACTGTTTCTGTCTCTATCGGTTTATAATAATCATCAGACTCTTCGTAAACATAAAAACCTTCGCCCGATGAAGAATTATACTTAGGAGCCGGCAGTATCTTTCCGCTTATTTCCTTAAACGATGATGCGGTAATTCTGGTTATATTTCCTGTTTCTGAAGGCACTGCAAGATTAAATGATAATTTCGGAAGCTGAGGCATACCGGGAATTGCATCTGTATAACTGTCATCACAATATATTTGTTTATATATAGTTCCGTTTATATTGATGTCGGATACTTTATATTTTGGTTCAATCCTTAATATAACAGAAGAAGAATTGGATTCTAATACTGAAGTACTCTGGCCTAACGAATTTATGTAAAAAACAACAGATATGAACATTATGAAAAATCTGCTCATCTCGACTCCGTTCTAAAATAAAACAAAAACAGACACTTAAAATACAAAATTTTTATTTCGGAAATCGTAGCAAATTTTTCTATAAATGCATCCTTAGGAATTTTGATTGCGTAAAATACTTAAGCTGATAGTATTTTGTCAAGTGTTTAATTAAAAAAGAGGGGATAAACTTAATTTTTATTGAAACTAAATCTATCCCCTTCCGGATTATTCTTCCATAAACGGGTATTTCCAATCATATGGAGGTTCCAGAGTTTCCTTTATGCTCCTGGGTGAAAGCCATCTGACCATATTAAGAATGCTTCCGGCCTTGTCGTTGGTGCCTGAGGCTCTTGCACCTCCGAATGGCTGCTGTCCTACGACTGCTGCAGTTGGTTTATCATTGATATAGAAATTGCCTGCGGCATTAACCAATTTTTGTGTCATTAAGTTTAATGCATATCTGTCCTGCGACCATATACATCCGGTTAACGCATAAGGAGAAGTTTTGTCGCAAAGTTCCAGTGTTTCTTCAAATTTTGAATCTTCGTAAACATAGATTGTAAGAACGGGACCGAATATTTCTTCTTCCATTGTTTTGAAATTCGGATTCGTTGTTACAATTGTTGTCGGTTCAATGAAATATCCGGTTTTATCATCATATCCTCCGCCGGTAATTATTTCAGCTTCAGATGATTTCTTTGCATAATCTATATAAGATGTAATTCCGCTAAATGCAGATTTATCGATTACGGCAGACATAAAATTGGTGAAATCTTCCGGATTCCCGATAGTTATTTTTGACACTTCACGGCAAAATAAATCTCTGAATTCTGTAAAAATTGAATTGGGAATATACATTCTTGAGGCCGCTGAACATTTTTGTCCCTGATATTCAAATGCTCCTCTTAAAGCTGCGGTTGCAAGTGCTTTAACATCGGCTTTGTTATGAGCAAAAATGAAATCCTTCCCTCCTGTTTCCCCGATAATTCTCGGATAGTATTTATATCTGTCTATATTATCGCCAACTCTTTTCCACATAGATTTAAATACACTTGTTGAACCGGTAAAATGAATACCTGCTAAATCCGGACTATCCAGCACCGGATCTCCTACTTCACTGCCGCGTCCTGGTACAAAATTGATTACTCCTCCCGGCAATCCGGCTTCTTCCAAAAGCTTCATAATAAAATAACCGGAATAAACTGAACTAGATGCCGGTTTCCATATTGCAGTATTTCCTGCTATTGCCGGTGCTGTCGGCAGATTCCCGGCAATGGATGTAAAATTAAAAGGTGTTACCGCAAAAACAAATCCCTCCAGAGGTCTGTACTCGGATCTGTTCCAAAGACCTTTTGGTGAATACGGCTGATCTGCCATTATCTGAGTTAAAAAATATGAATTAAATCTCCAGAAATCTATCAGTTCGCAGGCAGAATCTATTTCAGCCTGATGCACCACCTTCGATTGTCCGAGCATAGTTGCGGCATTGAGTACCGGTCTCCATTTACCCGAGAGAAGTTCTGCTGCTTTCAGAAATACAGAAATTCTCTGCTCCCACGGAACTTCAGCCCACTCTTTTTTTGCTTTTAGTGAAGCTTCAATTGCCATTTTAACTTCTGCTGTTCCGGCTTTGTGATAAATCCCAAGCTTTTTGGAATGATCGTGAGGTGCGGTTATTTGTTCAGTATTTCCCGTGCGGATTTCCTTTCCGCCTATTATAATAGGAATATCTTCAAATCCGGATCCCATTGCCGTAAGTTTTGTCTGAAGCAATGCTCTTTCACTGCTGCCTTTTTTGTAGGATAGTATCGGTTCATTAACCGGGAAGGGTACTTTTGATAATGCATTTGCCATATTTACCTCGGAGTATGAAGGATTTATAACTTATAATTTGATTTCAATATAATAAGCCGGGTTTTCAAAAACAAAAAAAATAAAACCTGTGTTTATTTTTAATCATTATTTATTATATTGGCTGCATCATGGTAAAATTCTTTATAACAACAGGATATCTAAAATGAAAAACATTATACAAATCCTTACTCTTGCTCTGATAATTATGGTTGCCGTCTCCTGCAAAAGCAAGGATAAAAATGAATCTGCCGGGCCGGGAGAAAACACTGAGGCTTTTTATCCGGAAATAACGATTGAATCAGATTCCATAACTGCTACAGAAAGTACATATGTAATTGATATATCCTACCCAAGGATAATTTCTTCAGGCGATTCGGTTGTTGCAAAAAAACTTAATCTTGTAATCGAAAGATCAATACTGTCTAAAGAAAATGAATTTCTTAAACTCGTTAAAGAATACGGACCGGATCAAAATCCGGCAAATTGGATGTACGAACTTCATATTGGTTTTGCAGTATCCTATAATAAAAACGGGATTCTTAGTCTTTACACCGAAACATACGAATTCACCGGCGGAGCTCACGGAAATACTGTAAGAGAGGCTTTCAACTTCGACACAAAAACAGGAGAAAGATTAAGTTTATATTCTATCTTTAAAGATGTAAATAAATACAAAACTGTTTTTAATTCGGCAGTCAGCGATTCAATCAAAAGGAATCAGGATTTTTTCGGAGATTATGAAGGGATTAAGGAAGATAATAATTTTTTAATCGGGGAAGACGGAATTACAATTTTCTTCGGACTTTACGAAATTGCTCCATATTCATCAGGAATCCCGGAATTCACAATTTCAAAGGATAAATTTTCAGACATTCTTACGGAAAAATATAAAGATAGGATTTAGAAAAGTATTTTTTTGATGATTGTTCTGCTTTATTCCCCGAAACAAAAAAGAATCGCCTTACAAAATCCACGATTCAGTAAGGCGAAACAATAATTATTTATCGGATATTAAAACAAATTAATTACGAATAATTGTTAAAAACTTCTGTTTATCATTATTCCGATTGTTGAAGTTTGCATACTGGTATGTCCAATAATTGTTTTCATTGATAATACCTTATCATTTAATAAAGTATTATCAGCAACCGGTATTTTCATTTGCTCTTCTGCTTCTGCAGATAATTTATCATTTTTGATTTTTTCGGCTTCACCTGAAAGATTAAGTTTATCTCTTTCACCAGCCTCTCTGTTTTTTTGAATATTTAAAACATCTTCAATGTTCATCTTCGTTAGTTGACTCAATTGTTGAGTTGCCTCGTTAATTCTCTGAAGAGAACGACTATTTTCAGCCGATACATTAGTTTGTGACTTTTGTTGATCCCGAATCTTTGTTTCTGCCTTTGCGGAGTTATTTGCATCAATCCTGTTATATGAACTCATTGGTGCAATATTATGGTTAATCCTCATATTAAACCTCCTTGTAGTTTTTTTCCCTTTAAATTCTTTTCTTATTTTATAAGATTCTTTATCTATTCAGAAGTATATCTAATCTTCCGGTAATTTTTTTATACTTTCAATTCATTATCGGTAAGTCATGATATTTTTTCATGTATTTTTGATTTTTTTTTAATTAATCTATTTATTGGATTTGCCTCCCGGATAATTCTTATCCATATATCTTCTCAATTCATCAGAATCAGAATCCACCGAAAATGTTTTTAATTCTCTTCCATTGTTCCTTATGTTTACTTTGAAATTCTTCTTGTGTACATCCAATCCGATATTAAATTCTTGACCATCAAATAAATTATTGGTATTTTCTAATGTTCGCTTCATATCGGTATCTCCTTTTTTTTGTTTTGTGGTAATTACAAATTTAAGGGATACCGATTATTTAAACATAATACCTTGGTGGTAAAACACTCCTCACTCTCTCACGCTTCACGGTTTAATTATCTCAAAATCATCTAGCAGCATTACGCCTTCGCTCTTGCCGTCCATATAGAAA
>CAZOZP010000007.1:0-70056 GCA_964584325.1 uncultured Melioribacteraceae bacterium | reverse complement strand
CCACTTCGTTTCAACCTCCAGCCACTTCGTTCCAACCTCCGTCCACTTCGTTCCAACCTCCGTCCACTTCGTTTCAACCTCCAGCCACTTCGTTCCAACCTCCGTCCACTTCGTTCCAACCTCCGTCCACTTTTTACCACAAAGATCTCAGAGGACACAGAGAAAAAGATTAAGCTAAACGCAGTTCTTCTCTTTCATATTAGATTCCGCACCTTAAGGCGCTGATGCTCTACTCGATTAAACCATCTCTTTTCCCTTGCAATATTATCAGAAGTTCCTCGGATTTCTGCAATAATTTTCGGCAGAATATGCCTTAACTTTGTTACTCGTCACGCTTTACTTTGTTCCTCTTTCACATTTCCGCTCTGCGGAAATAAACAATCCTCTTGACAGAGATTTCAGGAAGTGTTATATTAGCACTCGTAATTATTGAGTGCTAATACATTAATAAACATGGAGGATTTATGTCAGAAATCAAATTAAGACCTTTGGCAGACAGAGTAGTAGTAAAAGCTCAGGAAGCTGAAGAAGTTACTAAGGGCGGAATCATTCTTCCTGACACAGCAAAAGAGAAACCTGTTCAGGGAACTATTGTTGCAGTTGGTACAGGCAGAGTAAGCGATGACGGAAAAGTTACTCCGTTAACCGTTAAAGTAGGCGATAAAGTGCTTTACGGAAAATATGCCGGAACAGAAGTAACTGTTGACGGTCAGGAATATTTGATTATGCGCGAAAACGATATATTCGGAATAATCGGTTAATTAAAGTTTAAATAAGGAGAAATAAATATGGCATCAAAAATAATTGAATTCGGTGTGGATGCAAGAAGCGGATTAAAATCCGGTGTTGATAAACTTGCAAACGCTGTTAAAGTAACTTTAGGTCCTAAAGGACGTAATGTAATCATAGACAAAAAATTCGGCGCTCCGCTGGTTACTAAAGACGGTGTGACTGTTGCAAAAGAAATAGAACTTGAAAACCCGATTGAAAATATGGGTGCTCAGATGGTACGAGAAGTTGCGTCAAAAACATCTGATGTTGCAGGCGACGGTACTACTACCGCTACAGTTCTTGCACAGGCAATTTACAGAGAAGGTTTGAAGAATGTTACCGCAGGCGCAAATCCAATGGATCTGAAACGCGGTATCGACCTTGCCGTTTCTAAAATTGTTGCTCAGTTGAAATCAGTTTCAAAAGAAGTTGAAGGCCGCGAAGAAATTGCACAGGTTGGCTCAATCTCAGCAAACAACGACAAAACTATTGGAAACCTTATTGCAGATGCAATGGAAAAAGTTGGTAAAGACGGCGTTATTACAGTTGAAGAAGCAAAAGGCACAGAAACTGAATTAGAAATAGTTGAAGGTATGCAGTTTGACCGCGGTTACCTTTCACCTTATTTTGTAACTAATTCAGAGGCAATGGAAGCTGTTCTTGATGATCCTTATATTCTTATACACGACAAGAAAATTTCTTCAATGAAAGATTTACTTCCTGTTCTTGAAAAAGTTGTTCAGACTGGAAAAGGTCTTCTTATTATTGCTGAAGATCTCGAAGGTGAAGCCCTTGCTACTCTCGTTGTTAATAAACTCAGAGGCACTCTTAAAGTTGCCGCTGTTAAAGCTCCCGGATTCGGAGACAGAAGAAAAGCCATGCTTGAAGATATCGCTGTACTGACAGGAGGTACTGTAATTTCAGAAGAAAGAGGTTTTAAACTCGAAAGTGCTACTCTTCAATCATTAGGACGCGCAACAAAAATCTCTATCGACAAAGATAATACTACTATTGTTGAAGGTGCAGGAACAACTGAAGATATTAAGAAACGCGTTAATGAAATCAAAGCTCAGATTGAGAACACAACTTCTGATTATGACAGAGAAAAACTTCAGGAAAGACTTGCTAAACTTTCAGGCGGTGTTGCTGTACTGAGAATAGGCGCTTCAACTGAAGTCGAAATGAAAGAAAAGAAAGCTCGTGTTGATGATGCTCTCCATGCTACAAGAGCTGCCGTTGAAGAAGGTATAGTTGCAGGCGGCGGGGTGGCACTTGTCAGAGCCGCAGGTGTACTCGATGGTCTTACAGGCGAAAATGCTGACCAGACAACAGGTATTGCCATAATCAGAAAATCTCTCGAAGAACCTCTGAAACAAATAGTAAGTAATGCCGGTCTTGAAGGCGCTGTTATTCTTAATAAAGTAAAAGAAGGCAAAGACGATTACGGTTTCAATGCCGCTACCGAACAGTTCGAAAACCTTATTAAAGTCGGCGTTATTGACCCGACTAAGGTTACAAGAACCGCTCTTGAAAATGCCGCTTCAGTTTCATCTCTGCTCCTTACAACAGAAGCTGTTGTTTATGAGAAAAAAGAAGAAGAAAAAGCTGCTCCGGCTATGCCGCACGGAATGGACGGAATGATGTAATTTCTGAAACTCACGGAATGATATAATTAAAAAAGGCTGTCTTGATGACAGCCTTTTTTTTTGATCTAAAACAATAGGAACTATTGATAGATTTACAGATTAAGGGATTTCTTGAAGAAATCTATCGTGATTTTCAGACCCTCAGCTCTGTCAACCTTCGGTTCCCAACCGAGTATTTCCTTTGCCCTTGAAATGTTGGGTTGGCGGACTTTCGGGTCATCTTCAGGAAGTTCCTGATAAACAATTTTACTTTTCGATCCGGTTATCTTCACTACTTCTTCAGCAAATTGTTTAATGGTAATTTCTGCCGGATTTCCGATATTAACCGGATATACTTCGCCGGACATTAGCAGTCTGTAGATTCCGTCAATAAGATCAGAAACATAGCAGAAACTTCTTGTCTGACTTCCATCACCGAATACTGTAATATCTTCTCCGTTCAAAGCCTGTGAAACAAATGCCGGTAATGCTCTTCCGTCGTTTAGTCGCATTCTTGGACCGTAAGTGTTGAATATTCTAACTATCCGTGTTTCAACTCCGTGGTATCGGTGATATGCCATGGTAATGGCTTCGGCAAAACGTTTTGCTTCATCATATACACCTCGGGGACCTATGGGATTAACATTACCCCAGTAATCTTCCTGCTGAGGGTGAATTGCCGGATCGCCATAAACCTCTGATGTAGAAGCGATAAGGAATGTAGCACCTTTGTCTTTTGCCAATCCGAGCGCTTTGTGAGTACCGAGAGACCCGACTTTCAGTGTCTGGATAGGAAGTTTAAGATAATCAATCGGACTTGCGGGAGATGCAAAATGTAATACATAATCAACTCTCCCGGGAACGTGAATATAGTTAGTTACATCGTGCTTGATAAAACGGAAACTCTCGTTTCCGAAAAGATGCTCGATGTTCGACAAGCTTCCTGTAAGAAGATTGTCAATGCAGATTACATTATGTCCTTCGGCAAGTAATCTGTCGCATAAATGTGAACCGAGGAATCCCGCTCCGCCGGTAACTACTGCTGTCTTTTTCATAATTCTCTTTTTTTAATTTGTAAATAATTCTGACTTTAAATTTATATTTCTTGTAGCAATAAAACTCCCTAAGAATCCCAGTGCAATGCTCAGCAGCACAACAAAAGCCAGCACCAGGTATGTTTCTTTCAGAATAAACTCAATATCGTAAACCTTATCGATAATTCCAAGAATAAACTTTATAACGAAAGCACCGGCTGTTCCGGCAATAATTCCGCTTACAATTCCGTTGATAAATACCGGTATCTTTATTGCGGTGAGAGGTGCCCCAACGAGCTTCATAGTTTCATACTGTCTTAACTTGCTGTTTATTATAAGTTTATTTGTTGAATAAATCAGATAGAGAGAAAGAAGCAGAAAGAAAATTGCCGCGGAATAGACAAAAACCGCTGATGAATTCAAATAATCAAGCGATTTAATAATGTAGCCGGCATCATAAACAATTTCATCCGCACCTTCAATTTTTTCAAGAGAAGCCACAATAGCCGATATTTTTTCGTTATCTGCGAATTCCTGACTTAACTTAATTCGGAATGAAGCAGGCAGCGGATTAAATTCCAGAATATCCCGAAAATCTTCCCCGGTTTCCTTTATAAAATTCTTTTCAGCATCCTGTTTGCTGAGATACCGGACAGATTTTACACCTTTAATATTAAGAATATCTTCCTTAATTTCATTCATTCGGCCTGTAGAAATACTATCTTCAAGAAAAAATGATATTTCTATTCTGTCTTTTATCTAACGATCAATTTCATCTGAAAGAAATACAATAGTGAGAGAAAAGAAGATCAGAACAGTACAGATAAAAATCGTAACAATTGAAATCAATGATGAAAACCTTGTTCTGAAAAAGGATTTCAGTGCTTCCGAAAAGTAAAAAAACAGCATAATTATTCCCGTTAAAAATTAGACTCGTCATTCCATCTGTATATTTGCCATTTATTATCTGTTTTACGCAGATAAAGATCAGCCTTTCCGTCAATATAGAATATGTCAAGAGGATTGATTGTAACCGTTAGATTAAACGACCGCACTATACGCGTTGAATCGCTGTTGGATGAAAGTATTTCGTTCCATATCAGGTCAATACTCTGAGTATTCCTGAAAAGACTGTTTGTAATCCTCATTTCCTCGGATCTTCCCCAGGTAATATCTGCCCCGATATCATAATCTCTGTAGGAAAATGAAAAATCGGGGGCAAGCAGTTGTCCGTAAATTGTTGTATCTCTAAAACTATATGCATAAGTGAAATTCTGAAACATTTTGTCAACTGTGCTTAAATCGCCCACAGGAAAACCGCTTGCAGAATCAGTATCCTCAAGTGAAGGTGCAAAAGGATTAGTACAGCAATAGAGCACCGGCAGTATTAGTATTATCAAGTATCTTTTAATGGTAGATTCCTTTTAAATCGCTCCAGCTTAAATCACTGCCTGTCTGTATATCTGTCCATTCAGAAATAATCCAGTTTCCCGTTCCGTCCGTTTTCATTGTAAATCTTGCAATTCCCTTGTATTCCGACAATGACTGGTTTTCGTTTTTAAGAAGAATAGAATAATCGTACAAATACAAGGCGCTATCCACAGCCAGATTTTTCTCCTTAAAAGAAAGAGTTAATCCCTTACCGGAATTATAATTATCTAAGTTTTTTATTTTATTAAAATATTGTTCTTCATCATAGAGTTTCCAATCTGAAAGCCAGGGATATTTCACCGAAGCACCTGCAGAAGGAAGAAATCGGAAAACAATTCCGGAAACCGAGGAATCCGCAAACAGACTTATGTAATTTGCAGTGTTTCGTTCATTAAATGATTTCTTCATATTCTCAATCAAGATTTCAGGTGTAGCTGCCGGAATATAGCCTGACCCTTGTCCCTTAGGTTCTTCCGGTTCCCGTGTCTCAAACAGACCGCATGCCTGCACAAACAAAATTGAAATAATAAAAAGATATTTTAACATTTTCTGAAAAATCCTATAAACCGCTGAGATTCATCCCTTCGGAATTTTTTCCCGTGATAATTACCAAAAAGCTTTTCCGCCTTATAGCCGGCTTTTGAAAAGCCCTCCAAAATCTCCTCATTATCATACAATCTTACTGATTCTATAAACTCTTTAACAAATCCATCCTTTTCAATAATAATTTTTTTTATTATTCTGTCGTTTTTAATTTCACGCAGTTCACGGATTCTTGAATCATAAGTTTTTCGGAAAGACTCGCTTATCAAATTACTTTTAATGAAATCCGCATTAAAATAATCAAAAATAAAACAACCTTCATCATCAAGGAAAGAAACAGAATCATTAATAAATTTGAAATTTTCAAAATCACTTTCAAAATAACCAAAACTTGTAAACAGATTCAATACAGCGCCAAATTTAATTTTAAAACAAGGACGGCGAATATCGGCGTTAACGAACAATGAACTCGCACCCTCTGAATCCGAATCGGATTTTGCGGTTCTTAACAGCGGAAGACTTAAATCAAAACCGGCAATCTTATATCCCCTAAACGAAAGCAGATTCGAATATCTCCCGTTTCCGCAGGCTGCATCAAGAATATAGAGATTTTTATTCAGGCGGGTTTCCTTAAGGATAAGCTCGGTAAGAAGCAATGCATCACCGGTATCTCTGTGGCTGTAAACTTCCGGATATTCATCGGAGGCAAACCATGTTTTATACCAATTTTCCATAATCAGTAATCTAATCTGCCCGAAACAGCACGACCTAAAGTTGCCTCATCCGCAAATTCAATATTGCCGCCAATAGGAAGTCCCCTCGCAAGCCTTGTAACTTTAATGTTTCTTTCCTTTATCAGTCGTGCCAGGTAGAGGGAAGTAGCTTCGCCTTCAGCGTCAGGATTTAGTGCGAGAATCACTTCTCTTACAGGTTCAGACTTGTCTTCGAGTCTGATTACAAGTTCCTTGATTCTTAAATCGGAAGCTGTTTTTCCGGAAAGCGGAGAAAGGACGCCGCCTAAAACATGATATAAACCGTTGTATTCGTTTGATCTTTCAATAGAAATAATATCTCCCGAATCTGATACAACACAAATAAGCGAGTGGTCTCTCTTGTGGCTGCGGCAGATATCACACATTTCGTCTTCTGAGATATTAAAGCACTTTGAACAGAACCTGATCTTCTCCTTCAGGCCTTTAAGCGCTTCAACCAGACTGTCGGTTCGGCTTTTATCGGCTTTCAGCAGATGCATTGCCAGCCTTTGTGCGGTTTTTCTGCCAACAGACGGGAGCTTGCTTAATTCATCTATAGCAGTTTGCAGCGGCGCCGGAATAATCAATTAGAATCCCGGAATGTTTAAGCCCGGAGGAATCATCCCCTTAGTTACGGCACCAAGTTCTTTTTCAGCAAGTTTTCCGGCCGATTCAAGAGCTTTATTAACCGCGGCAACAACCATATCTTCTATCATTTCTTTTTCTTCTTTCAGTACTTCCGGATCAATAACAACGGAAATAACCTGTTTCTGGCCGTTCACGGTAGCCTTAACCATACCTCCGCCGCTCTCTTCTGTAACAGTTTTGGAAGCAAGATCGTTTTGCACTTTTTCCATATCAGCCTGCATCTTCTGAATCTGCTTCATCATATTTTGCATTCCGCCTTTCATCATAATGGCTCCGGGTATTTTTATATGTTATTGTATATTATTTAAGAACTTAAATTTAACAAAAAATATTTTTACAAAGAAATTATTCGAATAAAATGTTAAATTTGCAGATAGGTATTTCCTTATTAATTTAACAGGATATTATGATCACAAAATACGGCTATTCTACAGTTGCCTTTATAACAGTTGCAGTTTTCATTCTGCTTGTTATCAGCTTCTATATAAATAACCAGTATGTCAGGTCGGGCATTATTATTTTCTCGGTTATATTTATGATTTTTACACTGAATTTTTTCAGGGATCCCGAAAGACATTCCAATGCTCCGGCAAATTCAGTAGTATCTCCGGCAGACGGAACCGTAATTCTTATAAAAGATGTATCTGATTCGGTATTTATTGGCGGTGATGCAGTACAGGTATCTGTATTTATGACTCCTCTTAATGTTCACGTGAACAGAATCCCAGTTTCAGGTAAAGTAACATATCTTGAATATATAAAAGGCGAGTATCTTATTGCCAGTCACGAAAAGGCAGACTCCAAAAACGAGCGGTCAGTAATCGGAATTGAATCCCCTTTCGGAAAAGTTCTGTTTACTCAGGTTGCAGGTTTTGTGGCACGCAGAATTGTTTACGATCTTGAAGTTGGCCGTGATGTAGTAAGAACCGACCGTTTCGGAATGATTAAATTCGGAAGCCGTTGCGATATAATAGTGCCCAAAGGGTCTATGATTTCCGTAAAGGAAGGCGACAAAGTAAAAGCCGGTGAATCCATAATTGCCGAACTGATACAATGAAAAAATTTAAAATATCCAGATCGGTTATTCCGAATTCATTTACTGCCATGAACGCATTTTGCGGATTCACTTCAATGGTTTACTCGCGTGAAAACGATTTTCAGCTTGCGGCTGTTTTCATCATCATTGCCGCCATTTTTGATGCTCTTGACGGAATTATGGCAAGGCTTACCAAATCTTCCAGCCAGTTCGGCGTTGAACTTGATTCTCTTGCTGATGTAGTAAGCTTCGGAGCTGCTCCGTCATTTTTGATTTATTCTTCGTTCTTTTTTGATTATGAATATAAATGGCTCGGAATTGTAATCAGTTCGCTTCCTTTAATATGCGGCGCTTTAAGACTTGCCAGATTTAATGTTCAGCTTACTGGATTTGATAAATCGAGTTTTTCCGGATTACCGATACCTTTCCAGGCTTTCGCACTTTCTTCATATGTTATGATTTATTACTCACCTGAATCAGGTTTCCGCGAACCTTATATAAATTTTATTGTACCTTTGGTGCTGTTTCTTTCAGCCCTCATGGTAAGCCGGATTAAATTCAACACTCTTCCGAAATTCAGTAAAAAGGGCGTTCAGAGTCAACCTTTATACTATTTATTCCTGGTTATTGCTCTTATCTTAGCCATAGTTTCTCGCGGTTCACTTCTGTTTATAATACTTATGAGTGTAATTTTTTACAGCATACTTCGGCATATTTTCAAATATTTTTTCCCTAACCTAACTTTGTCAACAAAGAAAAACAGGAGGTAAAAATGCCGGCTTTTATTGGAAATTTAGGTGCCACCGAAATAATTCTGATACTTCTTGCAGTACTTATTCTTTTCGGAGCAAAGAAGATTCCGGAATTGGCAAAAGGTATCGGTACGGGAATGAAAGAGTTTAAAAAGGCCCTTAAAGATGCTGAAAATGAAATAAATTCGGATGAAAAGAAAGACGAAGAAAAGAAACCGGAATAGTTTTCATATTATGGGATTTTAACGATGAATTACTCTGACCACAGACAAAAACTTGAGCTTATACGCTCCGGCAAGCTCTCCCTCAAAGATAATGTTAAGAACTTCCTTGATAAAATAGAAAAAAGTAAACATCTTAATGCATTCAACTTCGTATTTGTCGATGCGGCAGATAGGGCTGATGAAATTGAATCGAAAATCAAGCAGGGAAAGTCAGGAAAACTTGCCGGGATGGTAATTGCAATTAAAGATGTACTTGCCTTGAAAGATAAACCTCTTACCTGTTCATCAAAAATACTTGAAAACTTTGTTTCTTTATATACAGCAAGCGCAGTTCAAAGATTGATAGATGAAGACGCAATTATAATAGGAAAAACCAACTGCGATGAATTTGCAATGGGTTCGTCCAATGAAAATTCAGCTTTCGGCCCTGTTCTCAATCCGGCAGATACTACTCGTGTACCCGGCGGTTCAAGCGGAGGATCTGCAGCAGCAGTTGCAGCAGGGTTATGTGATGCTTCACTCGGAACAGATACAGGCGGTTCGATACGTCAGCCTGCATCTTTCTGCGGAATTTACGGCCTGAAGCCAACTTACGGAAGAGTATCAAGATTCGGACTCACAGCTTATGCTTCTTCATTCGACTCTATAGGTCCGTTTTCAACAAATGTTTACGATGCCGCCTTGATTCTTTCCGTTATTGCAGGAAAAGACAACTCAGACTCAACCTGCGCTGCCCTGCCTGTTCCGAATTATACAGAGAGTAATAATACCAAAAGCAAACTTAAAATCGGAATTCCGGCTGAATATTTTGGACGAGGATTAAATGATGAAGTGAAATCTGCAATATATAAATGCATTGATATGCTTAAAGCAGACGGATATGAAATTACCGATATTTCTCTTCCTCATACAGAGTATTCCATAGCGGCATATTATATTCTCACAACTGCAGAGGCATCTTCCAATCTCTCAAGATTCGACGGAGCAAGATACGGCCGGAGATCATCAGAAGCAAAAAGTCTGATTGATATGTATAATAATTCACGGGCTGAAGGATTCAGTCCGGAAGTAAAACGCAGAATTATGCTCGGCACTTATGTTCTTTCCGCAGGCTATTATGATGCCTATTATAAGAAAGCCCAGAAAGTCAGACGGCTGTTTAAGCAGGATTTTGACAAGGCATTCAGCCGAGTTGATCTTATACTGACACCGACTGCTCCTACGACAGCTTTCAGGTTAGGTGAAAAAACCGATAATCCGCTTGAGATGTATTTGATGGATATTTATACAACATCTGCCAATCTTGCGGGAATCCCCGGAATCAGCATCCCAATTGGTAAATCTTCCGAAAATCTTCCAATCGGAATGCAGTTTATGGCAAATCAGTTCGAAGAAGAAAAATTATTTGAAATAAGCAGGTACTTCGAATCAATTTTGAAATAAA
The DNA here is from genome assembly GCA_964584325.1 of uncultured Melioribacteraceae bacterium. Lineage (GTDB taxonomy): Bacteria > Bacteroidota > Ignavibacteria > Ignavibacteriales > Melioribacteraceae > CAZOZP01. The sequence continues at coordinate 59,796 of CAZOZP010000007.1, read as the reverse complement.
AGGGTAAAGCCATGGGAATTCTTCTTACTAAAAACACTCCTGTTATTGTTCAGGGAATAACAGGTACCGAAGGTTCATTTCATACAAGGCAAATGATTGAATACGGAACTAAAATTGTTGGCGGTGTAACACCCGGAAAGGGCGGCACAGAATTCGATGGTCTGCCCGTTTTTAATTCCGTAAAAGAAGCTGTTGAAAAAACCGGTGCTACATCCTCTGTAATTTTTGTTCCCCCGGCATTTGCCGCTGAAGCAGTAATTGAAGCAGCAAATTCAGGTATTACCCTTATTGTATGCATAACCGAAGGGATCCCTGTAAAAGATATGACAAAAGCCTATAATTTCGTAAAGACAAAAGGTGTTACTCTAATTGGGCCGAACTGTCCGGGAATCATTACTCCGGGAGAAGCAAAGATCGGGATTATGCCCGGATTTATACATAAACCCGGCACTGTTGGAGTTATCTCCAGAAGCGGAACCCTGACCTACGAATCCGTGAAGCAACTTTCCGATTTGGGTATCGGGCAATCTTCGTGTGTGGGAATAGGAGGTGATCCTGTTATCGGGTCACGTTTTATTGATATACTCCGGCTCTTTAATGAAGACGCAGGCACAGATGGAATTATAATGATAGGCGAAATAGGCGGAACAGCAGAAGAAGAAGCCGCCGAATATATTAAAAATTATGTAAAGAAACCGGTTGTGGGATTTATTGCAGGCATTACTGCGCCCGAGGGAAGAAGAATGGGCCATGCCGGAGCAATTGTTTCAGGAGGCAAAGGAACCGCGGCATCTAAGATTAAATTTATGCGTGAATGCGGAATTGAAGTTGTTGAAAATCCGGCCGAAATCGGGATAACAATGAAAAGACTTTTGAAAATATAACCGGAGATTAAAATGGGAAACAGGACGCTCGCAATACTGAAACCTGACTGTGTTGAAAACAGCCATATCGGAGATGTAATTGTAAAAATAAGCAATGCAGGTTTTAAAATTCTTGCTATGAAAATGACAAGATTAACTCCAGATTCAGCCAAAGGCTTTTACCGGATTCATACCGGAAAACCATTCTTCGATGGTCTTGTTGAATATATGACATCAGGTCCCTGCGTGCCGATTGCTCTTGAAAAGGAAAATGCGGTGGAAGATTTCAGAAAACTGATAGGAGCAACAGATCCCTGCAAAGCTGAGGAAGGTACAATCCGTAAACTTTACGCTCAAAGCATTCAAAGAAACATAGTACACGGCTCAGATTCGGACGAAAATGCCGCAATCGAAATTTCACACTTTTTCTCAAGAAAAGAACTTCTGGAAAACAACGGAATCTGATGGCTCTGAAGATTTGGGAAAAGATATCGGAAAAGATTGTTTACGCCAATAGGTATTGGACATATAAATTAGATAAATTCAGAATCGGTAATTCTGAAGAACTGGAATACCACTATGTCCACACTCTCGGATCAACAATGGTTATCCCTTTCATTTCCGATGACAGACTTCTTATGATAAACCAATACCGTTATTTAAATGGTATGGAAAGCCTTGAATTCCCTTGCGGTTCTGTGGAAGCCGGAATCACTCCTGAGGAAAATGCACTCAAGGAACTTAGAGAAGAAACCGGCTACTCGGCTCAAAAAATCGTCAAAATCGGATTCTTTGCCCCTTATACAGGTGCTTCCGATGAAATCTGTACTGTTTATGCCGCTTTCGGACTTTTCTATTCGCCGCTTGAAAAAGATATTACAGAAGATTTTGAACCGGTTGAACTCTCGGTTGATGAATTAAACGAAAAAATTAAGAACAATTCAATCTGGGACGGACTGACTCTTTCTGCCTGGAGCCTTGCAGGAAACCGTAATTTTTCAGAACTAAAGTAAAAGGAGGTCTTATGGATGAAATATTAAAATATCTGTCTAATACATTTTGGGGTAACTCTTATAAAAACTGGCTCTTGTTTTTAGTTTTTTCCATCACATTATTTTTTGTTATAAAAACACTTTTCCGAATTTTCATAAAAAGACTGAAAAAGTTTGCCGGAGCCACAGATACGATTCTTGACGATCTGATTGCGGATCTTCTAAGCAACACAAAGGCTTTTTTTATACTTGCCGCCTCGCTTTATATTTCAATTTCATTTCTTGAAGTATCTCAGAAACTATCTAATTTCGCCGACAAAGCATTCACTACTTTGCTTTTCCTTCAGATTGCATACTGGGGAACAAGTATTATTTCTTCATATACGAAGTACTATAAGGAAAAGAATCTTGAATCTGATGCCGCAAGTGTTACATCCTTCAGTGCTATGACTTTTATCGGCAAAATAATTCTTTATGCCGTAATAGTTCTGCTTATTCTTGACAATCTGGGTGTAAATATTACCGCTCTTATAGCCGGATTGGGAGTCGGCGGAATTGCCATAGCTCTGGCAATGCAAAATATACTGAGCGACCTATTCGCATCATTATCTATAGTTATGGATAAACCATTTGTTCTCGGAGATACAATTTTTATTGATAATTTTGTGGGAACGGTTGAACACATAGGACTAAAAACTACAAGGCTCAGAAGCGTATCCGGAGAACAGCTTATTTTTTCAAATGCCGATCTTCTTAAAAGCCGAATCAGAAACTTCAAAAGGATGGAAAAGAGAAGAGTTCTGTTTTCCGTTGGGGTTATATATCAAACAACCGAAGAACAACTGAAGATGATTCCCGGAATGATAAAGGAAATCATAGAAAAACATAATGAAGCCGCACAATTTGACAGATGCCATTTTAAGGAATTGGGCAGCTCTTCTCTGAACTTCGAAACAGTCTATTGGATCAATAGTCCTGATTTTAAAGAATATATGGATATTAATGAGAAGATAAATCTGGATATTTTTAGTGCCTTTAAGAATAAAGGAATTGAATTTGCCTATCCGACACAGACACTTTTTGTAGAAAAATAAAGAGCCATTATATAGTGAAGATGTCCGAAATTCCGACTTGCGGTTTTTCGGACATTTTGTATTATTCTGTTTGCTTTTAATCTGTTTTTTGCTTTTTTTTGTTAAGGCTTATTAGTAAAAAATAAATATTTAGCGGGGTCAAAATGAATCTTTTCTATAGATTTTTATTATTAATTATATTTACATTCACTCTTAGTCAGGCTCAATCAACAGGCTTAAGCGCAGTTATCGATGCTGATCCGGATTATCCTCAGTACAGCCGAATAACGCTGGAAAACAGTCTCATAAAAGTTGTTATCCGCCCTAATCAGGGAGGTTATGCAGGCACAGAGCATGCAATCAGAGATATAATAATTAAATCTTCCGGTCAGGATATTGTATCTACCTACATGGATGCTTGTACCCAGAGGCCGCCGGCAAATAACGTTTCAATAGTTTTTGACGGATCAGACAAAAAAACGGTAAGGCTGGAGTACAATCTCGAAAGTCGTTCAGGAATAACAGAATATACAATTTTCCGCGATAAATATGAGATTAAAGTTGATTACATCAGTTATAATTTCGGGGGCTGGGCAAATATCGTGGATAGAACTTCCTCCGGCGGTGTACATAAAGTTACCGGAATGGAAGCTTACGGTCCTTTAGTATATTATCCTGAAAGCTATTGGAACACATTTGACATAAAAGATTATCCTAATCACCCAACCGATGCAGGCGCTCTAAATTACAGGGGACACCTCATTTTTGGCCGGGGCGGACTTTCAGCAACTTCGGCAGGTTATGTGAGAACTCTTCCCATATTTTCCAACAGCTCTTCAGGCGGTTCGAAAATACTGAAAATTCTTCAAGACGGATATGAAAACTTTCCGGCCACCGGACAATCATACCGCCCGGTATTTACAAGTTACATAATCCCTTTCCAAAGCGGTATTGATAATGCTCTTCAGTATGCCAAAGGCATCATAGACAATATTTCCGGAAATCAGCTTGCACCGATAATCACAGCACATCCTGCTTCAATCAGCATAGGAGAAGGCCAAAGTGCAGTGTTCCGTGTAAATGCTTCCGGTGCGGCACCTTTAACATACCAATGGATGAGAAACGGCTTCCAGATACCGGGTGCTACCCTCAGCGAATATAATACCGGGGCGGTCACTCTATCAAATTCAGGCGAAACTTACTCCTGCCTTATTTCGAATTCATATGGTCAGGTACAATCCGCAAATGCCGTTCTTACAGTTCTCACTGCTCCGCCGCCGCCGCCTTCAGGAGGGCCGAACCTGGTTATCAATGGCGGCTTCGAATCAGGTTCTGTTACATCCTGGGGACAAAGTAATACTTTCGGAGGAGCTGTATATTCGTTTTCGGTTAACTCTGCATCTCCATTATCCGGAAATTATGATGCAATAATTTCTGTTCAATCCGCAGGAACAAACAATTCTCGTCCTCTGATCACAGCATCTCTTTCTCAGAATAAAATAACCGGGGAAAAGTACATTTTTAATTTCACTACAAAAGTAATTTCGGGGAACCCGGCAATAAGTTACATAAATTACGGTTCCGGGCTCAAGGCTTTAGGCAGTCTGACAGGAACCAATCAATGGAGTTTTACGGCGGAATCGGCAAACAATACTACAAACTCCATTGCCTTTTATGTTGACGGAACAAAAGCAGGGTCGTTCAGCATAGATGATGTAAGTTTTACAAAAGTAATCCAGGCTGCTCCGCCAACAATTACTTCTCAGCCGCAGAATGTTACAGTTACAGAAGGAATGAGTGCTGTATTCAGCATTACGGCAGAAGGAAGTCAGCCATTAGCTTATCAATGGCTTCTTAACGGTAACGAAATACCTGGTGCTGTTTCGTCTTCATACACTATTGTAGCCGCACAGTTAAATCTTTCCGGTTCTTTCTTTTCCTGCCGTTTAACTAATTCCGAAGGAAGTGTAACATCCGCCTCTGCTATTCTGACTGTTAATCAGGACACTCCTCCTCCCCCGCCCACATCGGAAAATCTGGTATTAAATTCCGGCTTTGAAACCGGCACCCTTTCATCCTGGGGGCAAAGCAATACTTTAGGAGGGGCCGGTTATACATTTGCAGTAAATTCAAGTAATCCTATTGACGGGAGTTACGAAGGACTTATTACAATAACATTACCCGGGTCAAACAACAGCAGACCTCTGATAACAGCAACTCTTTCAGAGAATAAAGTTTCAGGAGGGAAATACATTTTCTCATTTACGACAAAAGTTATCTCCGGCTCTCCCGGCATCGGTTATATCAATTACGGAACCGGCCTCAAACCTATCGGCAGTCTTTCAGGTTTACGCACCTGGGAATTTACAGTTGATGCGGCTAACAATACTACAAATTCAATTGCCTTTTATGTTGACGGAACAAAAACAGGTTCATTTGCCATTGATAATGTTTCTTTCAGCAGATTATCCTCTCCGTTGATAATATCCAATCCGCAAAACACGGAAAAGTATGAAACACAGCAGACAGTTTTCTATGCACAGGCTTCAGGAACACCTCCGCTTTCATACAAATGGTTCAAAAATGGAATAGAAATACCCGGCGCTGATTCTTCATCATATAAAACTCCGGTTTTAACATTGTCAGATTCCGGTAGTACATTTTATTGCAGAGTTTCGAATTCACTTGGAACGGTTGAATCAGCATCTGCTTTGCTTTCCGTATTAAGCGGGAAACCGGTCATTTCGATTAATCCGATGGATACCGAAGTAAATGAAGGAACGGAAGCTAACTTCAGCATATCTGTATCAGGTCTTCCTCCATTTACATTCAAATGGTTAAAAAACGGAACGGAAGTACTCCCCGGAAATTCTCAATTGCTTAGTATTAACCCAGCATTACTGACCGACAGCGGCTCTGTCTATTATGCCGTTGTCTCAAATCCTATTGATTCTGCCGTTTCAGCAGGAGCAATTCTAAAAGTAAACAAGGCCAATACTCCGGTTATCAGCATCTGGTATGGTGACCATCAGAAATTCGGACACCTGGGCAAGCCTCAGAGGCAAATCAATATTTTGGGAAATGTTTCTTCGGCTGATACAGTAACTTCTCTCAAATACAAACTTAACGGAGGAACTGAAAGAACTCTCTGGATCGGACCTCAGATAGCCCCATTAAATATAAGAAGACTCTATAACAAAGGAGATTTCATTATTGAAATAAATACAGAAACTGATTCCGATCTTGACTCAAATGCTGTTAATACTTTAGTTATCAAAGCCATAGGAAGAACATCCGCTCAGGTGACTGAGAAGACGGTTACATTCGATTATTTCCCGTCTCAGACAGCCTGGACTCTTCCGTATTCAGTTAAATTTGATACTCTTTCGTTCGACAGGCTGCGAGATTTTATCCAGATTGTTGACGGTAAATGGAAAATGGATGAAGAAGGTCTGAGAACAGATGAAGCCGGTTATGACCGCACCTTTGCTATAGGAGATATATCGTGGAAGAATTATGAAATACTTGTTAAGTTTAAGATTAAGCAAGTTATGCCAAAGTTCAGTGCTCCGAGTTATGGTGCGGCATTTGCGATTATTACCGGCTGGACCGGTCACTCGAATCTTCCCGGAAGCGCATCCGGATTCCAGCCGTTATCAGGCTGGTGGCCTTATGGTGTATTCGCAACTTACAGTTGGATTAACCAATACGGAGCAAAAGTTCTTGAAATACTCGGGAATCAAGACAGAAGCATTGCAAAAGTTAGCGACAATGCCGGTAATCTTTTAAAACTCAATGAATTTTATTTTATGAAATTGAGGTCTGAATCGGATGCAAGCGCCCCGGATATTTTCCGATTAAAAATCTGGCCTGCTGCTTCCGAAGAACCAGCCTCATGGAATCTTCAGGGGCAGCATCCAGACGGGAATCAGATTCCTGAAAGCGGTTCTGTTTTATTTGTTGCACACCATACTGATGTAATTTTTTCGGAAATAAACATTTCTTCACTTGATTCGCAGCCAATGCAGATGATGAAAGCGGCAACAGACAAAATACTTCCGGAAAAATATGAATTCAGACTTTATCAGAATTATCCGAATCCTTTTAATCCTGAAACCATAATAAAGTATTCCCTTGAAACAGATTCTGATGTAAGGATTGAAGTTTACAATATAATAGGAGAGAAAGTAAGAGAGTATGCTTTGAATTCACAGCCCAGAGGATACAACGAATTGAAATTTCATTCAGGAAATCTTTCAAGCGGAATATATTTTTATAAACTTGCAGCCATTGGAAGAAGCGGGAAAAACTTCACTGAAATCAAAAAGATGATTTTACTGAAATAATTTCAATAGAGCTGAGGTTTACATCCGAATTGATACCTTCTATTACAGATTTAACATATGAAATATCAACTCTTCCGGAATAACTTTCCGGAAGAGTTAAAAATCCAAGATTTAACGCAATGTATTCATCTCTGAATGCGTACCTGAAAATGATATACTTTTTGTACCCTGCCTGATGCAGCAAAGTATTAATGCGGTCTTTATCAAACACTGATTTATGAAGCTGTTCATAATACCAATCCGAACCTCCCTGTTCCGGAGAACCGTGTGTATAACGGTAAACCTGTTCAAGGTCAAACTTCCCGGCATAATTGAATTTTGCTTTTTGCAAATATGCACCGGCAATTATTTCAAAGTCGGGGATTCCGAGGAACAGAATACTTCCGCCTGATGAAAGTATTCGTTTAATACTTTGCATGCATATCAGTTCTTCTGTTGCCGTAAGATGTTCAAAAAAAGCGTGACTGTAAACAATATCAAAATACCCGGCCGGGAAATCATCGAAGCTCACACAACTGTGAACCAAGTCGGCAGCCTCTGTGGGTCTTACATCAACATTTATGAAGCCTTCCAATTTTTTATAGCCGCATCCTATATGTAGTTTTCTGAATCTGTGGTTATCGTCAAGCTCTTCCGGATTAACGGCATACTTCTTAATTTCATAAATCCCGGTACCATTTTCTCTGCCGAATGAAGAAAGATCGAGTTTCGGATTTGGAAGCGTATCCCATATTTTCTTTACTCTTTCTTCCGTAATTCCGTTAACAATTAACAGCGGAAATCTATTGTAATTAGTTTCTGTCAAAGTCTTGAAAATACTTTCTACTCCGTTGCCTTTATGATCAAGGATAATAAGATCGGCCTCAGCCAATAGTTTTTTGCCTTCGTTCATAGCTGCGGGATTATCATAATCAATTGCAATTGTATAAATTCCCTTTCCGGTTAAACCCGGATCTCCTAAAGAACAAATTTTCGATTCTTTAGCAGCATATTTGCCAATAATTTCAGCGTCTGATACAAGATTAAAGCCTACAATAAGCTTTGCATCAAGCATTTTAATGCAAGCAGAGAGAAATCTGTCGTAAACTGTTACATCCCGGGGTATATCTGCCATTACATTGATTATTTTTACCGCTGTACGCATTATATATTCTGATGCAGAAGACTTATTCATAACCAATCCTTAGATTTCGTTGCCTTTATCATTTTCCGTTAAACCTCTTTTTCTAAGCAGAGGCTCAACAGAAGGTTCCTTACCTCTGAAATTGATAAACATTTTCATAGGTTCCTCGGTACCGCCTTTCTGAAGTATATTTTGTCTTAAAGATTCTCCGGTCTTTCTGTTGAATAACCCGGTTTCCACAAAAGTCTCAAATGCATCCGCATCGAGAACTTCGGCCCAAATATAGCTGTAGTAGCCTGCCGAATAACCACCGCTGAAAATATGATTGAAATATGTGCTTCTGTATCTGGAAATTATTTCAGGAATCAGTCCTATTCCTTCGAGAACTTTATTCTCAAAAACGTTAACATCTTCAGGTGCTGACTCAGTCAGATTGTGCCATGCCAGATCCAGATAAGATGCCGCAAGATACTCTACTGTATTGAATCCCTGATTGAAAAGTGATGAGTTTTTAATCTTTTCTATCAAAGAATCAGGAATCACTTCACCGGTCTGATAATGGAATGCATAAAGCCTAAGCATTTCCGGCTCCAAGACCCAATTTTCCATTATCTGCGAAGGAAGCTCTACAAAATCGCGGGGAACGCTTGTGCCGCTTAATTTAGGATAAGTAGTTTTTGACAGAAGTCCGTGCAATCCGTGTCCGAATTCATGAAATAAAGTCTCTACTTCATCAAGGCTCAGAAGCGAAGGCACATCGGCAGTCGGTTTAGTGAAGTTTCCCACATTGCAAATAATCGGATAAATATTTTTTCCGTCTTTAATCTGCTGGTCTCTGAAAGAATTCATCCAGGCACCGCCACCCTTGCCTCTTCTAGGGAAATAGTCGGTGTAAAGTATTCCGATAAATGTGCCGTCTGCTTCAGTAACTTCAAAAGTACGCACATCAGGGTGATAAACCTCGATATCTCTTCTTTCATTAAATTTAATTCCGAAAAGGCTTTCAGCAAGACCGAAAACTCCCTTCAGAACATTATCAAGTTTGAAATAAGGCCGCAGTTCAGATTCATCGAGATCATATTTTTCTTTACGAAGCTTTTCAGCATAATACCACCAGTCCCACGAATCAAGCTTGAAGTCCCCACCCTCGCTGTCAATTATTGACTGAAGTTCGCTTCTCTCACGTTTTGCAACCTTTAAAGCCGGTTCCCAGAGTTTGTCTAATAATTCATAGACTTTTTCTGTGTTTTTTGACATATTTTCAGAAAGTATAAATTCAGAGTGACTATTACTACCCAACAAGTGAGCTTTTTTAATTCTAAGATTGACAATTGATTTCACAATCTCTTTGTTATCAAGTTCATTATTATTATCACCCTTATTAATATATCCCTTGTATAATTTCTCTCTCAAGTCTCTTTTTGAAGAATACTGCAGAAACGGAATCATACTTGGTTTATCAATCGTGAATCTCCATTTCCCGTTAAGAGCTTTCTCTGAAGCTGAAACAGCCGAAGCATCAATAACAGATTGCGGCAATCCTTCCAGATCACTTTCATTGTCAAGAATCATTTCAAATTGTGCATTTTCGTTCAATATATTGTCGTTAAATTTCAGAGTAAGCATACTCAGCTCTGCATTAATTCCTCGGAGAATTTCCTTGTCTGAATCAGAGAGACCTGCACCGCTTCTAACAAAATCCTTATAGTATTTTTCGAGAAGAATTTTCTGTTCCGGGTTAAGATTCAAATTATCTGAAGATTCAAATAATTTCTTAATTCTGGCAAACAGCTTTGCATTCAGATAAATGTCATCTCTGTGCCGGCTTTGCAGCGGAGAAAGTTCCTTTGCAATATCCTGCATTTCCTGATTAGTATTTGCCGATTTAAGATTATAGAAAACCGATGAAACACGGTCCAGCATTTCACCGCTGTATTCGAATGCTTCGATTGTATTTTGGAAAGTAGGAGGCTCCGGATTTTCAGAAATAGCTTTTATCTCCTCAGCCTGAATTCTCATCCCTTCAAGAAAAGCAGGTTTATAGTGACTTTCCTTTATTTTACTGAAAGGCGGAAGTTCAAAATATTCGAAAAACGGATTGTCTTTATTTTCCTGAGCATTCAGGTTTATCATAAGCGCCATAATTAGTCCCCACAAATAAATAATTTTCATTTTTTCTCCGATTTTATTAACCAAAATGACCTTTTCCGAAAAGAACCACAAAAACGGTTCTCCAAATAATTTTCAAATCAAGTCGCACAGAAATATTTTCTATATAGAAGAGATCGTACTGAAGTTTCATTTTCACATCTTCTATCGTTTCATCATATTTATGATTTACCTGCGCCCAGCCTGTAACTCCCGGACGAACGGATAGTCTTCTTTTATACAAAGGAATATCCTGAGCAAGTTTTTCAACAAAAAACGGACGTTCAGGACGGGGTCCCACGAGACTCATTTCGCCCTTAAGAACATTTATCATTTGAGGTATTTCATCAATTCTCACTTTCCTGATAAATTTACCGATTTTAGTAATTCTAGGATCATCTTTAACTGACCACATTGGCCCTGAATACTTTTCTGCATCCATAATCATTGAGCGGAATTTATACATCATAAACGGCTTGCCTTTAAGTCCGCTTCTTTCCTGTTTAAAAAGAGCCGGGCCTTTATCAGTTTTTATTATCATTGCAGTAATCAGAGTTACCGGCATAGTAATGAGCAGAATAACAATAGATGCCATAATATCGATTGTTCTTTTAAGAAACTTTTCCCAATCGTTCAGCAACTGAGGCTTGATATCAATAAGCGGATAACCATACAACTGGGATGTCCGGGCCTGACCGCTTATCACATCATAGAGATCGGGTACAATTTTTAATCCAACATTAAGGTCATCGCTCTTTGAAATAATGCCTATCATAACATCGTGTTCCTGCTTTTCAAGAGCAATTATGATTTCCTTAATCTTATAATCGTTCACTACTTTCTCAATGTTATTGTAATTATCCACAGCCGGAACACCGTTATGTTCTTTTCCGAAGTTTTCTTCCTTCAGACAAATATAGGCTTTAACATCAAGACCGAGTGCTTTATAGGTATCTATCATATTATGGATATTATGCCCGCGGCTGTTGAATCCCACAATAGCAGCATTTCGTCTGCCGATTCCCTTAAGTAACAGATTTCTCTGAAACTTACGAATCAGAAGCCTTCCCGCAGAAACAAAACCGAGCATCAAAAAGAAATAAATAAATATCAGCATTCTGTTGGCATCTGAAACACCTGCAGCATAATCATCAATAAATATCAAAAAGAAGAGAAAAAGAACTCCGAAAAAAGTAGTTTTTAAGACAAGCGTAAGTTCGTCAAATCTTGAAGAAGCAAACCATGTGCGGTAGAGTCCGGCAATTGTGAATATCACAAGCCAGAATAAATAGACCGCAGTGCTGGCAAAAACTATATCGGGGCTGGCAAGTATGGTAAAGAGACCGCTCTCGGTTCTAATCCAGAAATAAGTTACAAAGGCAACGTTCACGGAAATAAAATCAGAAGCTAAAATGAGTATCTTTTCAAGTTTCTTATCCATAAATCTCGTAAGTAATTTATTATAAGTTCATTATCTAATTTTTAATATCAGCCTGTTCAGTAATTCTATCGGCAATGTATTCACCTATAGCAAGGGAAGATGTTGCCGCAGGCGAAGGAGCGTTGCATACGTGCAAAATGTTTCTGCTTTCGGCAAAATAGAAATCATCTATAAGCCCGCCGTCTCTGCCGCAAGCCTGCGCTCTTATACCGGCACCGCCCTCAGTCAGATCGTCCTCTGAAATTCCGGGCACAAGACCCTGCAGTGCTTTTGTAAAAGCTTTTTTATTGAAAGATCTGTAAAACTCACCCAGTCCGGTCTGCCAATATTTATACATCACGCTTCTGAACCCCGGCCATGCAAATGTTTCCAATGTATCCAGCAAGTTAAAATCAGTCTTCGAATAACCTTCGCGCTTAAATGCAAGAACAGCGTTCGGACCTGCCTCAACACCGCCTTTAGCCATTCTTGTAAAATGCACTCCTAAAAAAGGGAAAGCCGGGTCAGGCACAGGATAAATCAAAGATTTAACAAGATTTTCCTTTTCCGGACGGAGTTTATAATACTCGCCTCTAAAAGGAATAATACGCAGAGGAAGTTCAGGATTTGTCATTTTCGCAATTCTGTCTGAATGGAGTCCCGCACAGCTAACAAGATAATCTGTTTCATATTCTTGCTTATCGGTTATAACCCTTATTGTATTTTTTTCCTGCCTTATTCCTGTTACCCTTGTTCCCGTAATAACCTCGCCGCCTGAGTTAACAATAAGCTCCCTATACTTTTCGGCAACTTTTCTGTAGTCAACAATGCCAGTTTCGGGCACAAGAATGCCGCTGATTCCCCTGCACTCCGGTTCTCTTTCATTTATTTCATCCGTCCCGATTTTCCTGAGTCCACTTAGTCCGTTTTGAATTCCTCTCTCATAAACTGTTTCCAGATAAGGCAATTGCTTCTGATTTACAGCTATTATTAATTTACCGCATATTTCGAAGTTAATGGAGTGTTTTGTACAGAAATCGAGCAGCATTGAGTAGCCCTTCCGGCAATTCAAAGCTTTAAGACTGCCGGGTTTATAATATATTCCCGAGTGAATTACACCGCTGTTGTTGCCCGTCTGATGAAGTGCTATATCATTTTCCTTTTCCAGAATTCTGACATTGACATCAGGATGTTTTTCTTTAATTTTAAGAGCCGCGGCTAAACCGACAATTCCGGCTCCTATAATAATCATACTCTTTTTCATTTATCCCCGGCTTCCTGCAAAGCTTCCAGTATCAAATCGGAAAACTCCCTGAAAGCCCCTTCGCCTCCTTTACAGGAAAGAATTATACCGCTCATTTCCTTAATAGATCTTACCGCATCAGCCGGACACGCTGTAATTCCTGCTGTTTTCATAATACTTATATCGTTAACATCATCCCCGATAAAAGCTGTTTCTTCCGGCTTTATTCCGTATATAGAACATAGCTCAAGAAGCTTCGAACCTTTGTCATAGATCCGCATACACACGAAATCCAGATTAAGTCTTTTCCCTCTTGCCTCAACAACAGGAGTATCGTCGGTAGTAATAATCCCGACTTTAATTCCCTTTTCCCTAAGCAACACAGCGCCAAGGCCATCCTTAACATTAAAGCGCTTCATCACCATACCGTCGGCATTATAATACAATCCGCCGTCAGTCAGAACTCCGTCAACATCAGTAACCAGCAATTTCACCTGGGCAAGCTTATTTCTAAGGGAATCGTTCATTTCATTTTTCCGGAATGTTCAAAGTGTAAAAATAAGACAATATTCGGAAAATATCTACTTAACCCAGATTTGTCATTAGGAAAAAAACAATTAGAAATGGTTAATGAGAGGTTATTTCGCCCTACATTCTGTTACTTTGTCACTTCCTCAAAATGCCCTTTCTTCCCGACAAACACAACACCATAAACTTCCAGATTTTCCAACTGACTTACTTCAGGTTTTGCTAAATATTTCTTTGCTTGCTGAACTGCCGCTTCCATTGTTGTCTTCAGTTTACCTTCTTCACTTTTTTTCAGGTATTTCAGTTCAATAAGGAACTGGTAATTCGGTTTATACGGTTTGCGGTAGAGGTACATTAAATCAGGATATTCGCCTTTTATCTCAGCTTCGCTTTTTATGATATATAACTGCGACATAGCTGCTAAGGTAATAAATAACATCTTTACATATTTCTCATCGAACTTCTGTAAATCCCGGTTACTTAACAACTCCATTACATCTTCTATTCGCTCCATCCACCCCTGCATATTGTTTTTGTATGCAAGATCTTCGAGTGATGTTATTATTTTATCTGTGTTCAGTGCAATTTGTATATTTTCCTTCAACTGACTTGCGAAAAAATTCCAGTAAATTTCTTTTATTACATAGTTGGGTATGCAGAACTCTATCCTTGCAGCTTTAGCGCCTTTAATTGTCAGCATTCCATTGTAAAACAGCAAGGAGACAAAATCATCAGGAGTGAATTCCCGCTCAAAACTATATTTTTCAGTTATAAGACCGGTTGTCTCTCCTATTGTGATTATCTCATTCAGCTTTTCTCGATGAACCGGAGAATTATTCAGATAAAATATGTTTTTTATTTTGCTGTAATCGCTGGCTATGTTATTATCAATCAGTTTTTTGGGATATGCACCCCGATAAATGTATTCACTCAGGAAATAAAGAACCATATTGGAATTGTATATCCTTGTATCGGCTTCAAAACTAAATAAACTTCCATTGTATAGTCTTTCCAAATCGGCTGATACTTCATCGCTGTTTTCAATTTCATAATATTCAAGAATTGATTTTACTTCTTCGGGTGTAAAACCCTGCATCTCATTAAAGCGCCTGTCGAGAGTGAAATCCTTTGCAATATTAAAGCCGCTTGTAAGACTGTCTAATGTTACCGGGGTTACGCCGGTTGCAAAAAATCTGTCAACTATTCCATCTCTGGATGCTGTTTTTATTGCTTCATAAAACTTTCTCACATAACCATTTCCTGATACAATATCCTTAAATTCTGTAAGTCTGAATGATATCAATTCATTTGTAAAATGGTCATATTCATCTATAAGAACGAATATTGTTTTATCAGGAATTTTACTTTCAAATAATCTTAAAAAATTTGTCATTAAATCAGCTGAACTATTTATTGTTGCTAATTCTCTAATTTCTTGTTCGGTAAAACTCTTATACGAATTATTAAAAGCCTTAATTCCATCTAATATTTTATTATGAAAACTAATAATTGTTTTTCCATTATTTGATGTATCTATTCCGCTAAAATCAAAAACAAGAACATAATACTTATTAGCTTTTTTAGTCGGATTTTTACCTATATAAAACTCGCCGAATAAACTATCAAACTTATTCTTATACTCAACCCCGTAATAGTATTGAAGCATTGATACAAATAATGATTTACCGAATTTCCTCGGCCGAAGGAAAAAAATTGATTTTTCCGGAACCTCTTCCAATATTTCAATATACTTTGTTTTATCAACAAAATAATAATTGTCTGTAATTAAAGATTCGTAATTCGAAATACCATAAGGAGGTTTTTTCTTTTTCATTGCCCAATACCGTTTTTATTTCTTTCAAATATAAGAATTAGATCGATTAGTTGAAAGGCTATCCTTTTCTTAGCAAAGAGAGAGAAAGATTTTACCACAGAACACACGAAGCACTGAGAAATGTTTTAGCTATACGCGGGTTTTGTTTTTGTTATTACAGATTCACAGAATTCAGGAGGCATTAACTTTTAATTTTTCATTAACACTCCCAATGTTTCCGGAGCCAGTCTTCATTGTAAGGCCGCCAGTTTGTATTTCCTGACCGCCAGTTTGTATTTCCTGACCGCCAGTTTGTATTTCCTGACCGCCAGTTTGTATTTCCTGACCGCCGAAACGTTTTTACCGAAATTCGTAATTGTTTTATTTACTTCTGCTGTATTATTTTGCGGACGGGATGACTTTTAACTTTTGTCATAGCGGTGATATTTGGTCAATTGTCAGATTTTCTGTTTTTACGAAGAGAGTAGCGAACTTGCCAAATCTTTATGTTTTTCTTTCTCTTCTTTTTTCCAATGCATTGGGAAATGTCTAAAATCATTCATACTAATATTATTAACGTATTTTGCTTTTACCAATTGAATCGAGAACTATTGTCTGAGCCGGGATTTATAAGATTTCTGTGATTAACAGCTATCGGCACTTAAAAAGATATTACCACGAGGACACGGATAAAAAGATTTGGCAATACGCTGGTTTTGCTTTTCTGTTTACATACTGCACTTAGGTCGCTGATAATTGGACTGGCTCAGTAATTATGTTCTTTAATCACGCTAATCATTTAATCAACAAAAATCATAGTTCAGATAATTTCCTTAAATTTCCACCCTCTGTGCTCTCTGTGAGTTCTGTGGTTAATATCTTAAATTCACCCCAACTTTGTCACGCGTTACTTTGTTACTCTGTCACTTCCCTAAATTTGCCCTTTTTTAATTTCTATTTAAGATACTTTTCTACCTGTTACCATTGCTAAAAAATCTCTTACAGATTCTCTGAGGGATAACTGCCTTATTCCATACGACTGCAGTTTTGACGTATCGAGCGAAACGTCAGCAACTTGCGGCAAGTCTTCTCTTTCTTTAAGCGACATACTGTTTATCAATGCTTTGTCAAATCCGCCTTCTTCACAAAGCAACTCGCCTAATCCTGTGCGGGAAATTCTTTCCCTTCCTCCGAAATTTATCGTCTCGCCGGTAATTTCACTTTCACCTAATTCCGATATTATTCTTGCAGCCTCCGGCAGATATAGCGGTGTACGATACTGATCGTAGAACAAGTTTACTTTTTCGCCGTTTGAGAAATTTCTGTACATATTATAAAATGAATTTATCGTATTGCCCGACTTATATCCGAAAAGAAGACAAACTCTAAGTATTAAATACTTATCGAATGTCTCACGAATTTTTTCTTCTCCTATAAGCTTTGTTTCCGCATAAAGAGAAATCGGATTAAGTTTAGCGGCTTCATTCAGCATAGATCCGGAACTGCCGTCATAGACAAGATCTGTTGAAGTATATATCAGCTTGGCATTTACTTCGCAGCACGATTCCGCAATGTTCTTCACTGCATTCACGTTTATGTCATAAAATAGTTTGTCGGGAATTCTCCCTTCAAGTTCCGGTCGGGAAACCGCAGCAGTATGAATCACTAATTCAGGCTCAAAATCAAAAATAATTCTCCTTATGAGTGAATGGTCTGTGATATCTGCTTTTACGGAACCGGGAAAAACATTGCCCGAAGATGCATTATTGAACAAACATAATAAGCTGTTTTGTTGAATCATTCTTTCATATATATACCCGCCAAATAAACCGGAACTACCTGTAAGAAGAACTTTCATCTGAATCCTATCAAAGAAGATTAATTATTTTTTCCATCAAGTCATTTTTAACAAAGGGTTTGGCAAGGAAATCATTGCATCCCGACTCCAGCGCATTTTCTTTATCATTCTGGAAGGCATGACCTGTTACGGCAATAACCGGAATCTCTGCTAAAGCATGGTTGTTTCTAATCCATTTAGTAAGATCCAGACCGCTCATAATTCCTTTCAGTGAAATATCCATAAGAACAAGATCAGTTTTTGTTTTACGAAGAATTTCCATTGCATCCTCAGCGGAATTAGTCTTAAGCACAATAAAATACTCTTCAAGAAATGAAGCTATATAAAGTTGATTTATATAGTCATCCTCAACAATCAGAATAACTTTTTCCTTCTTCTCTTTTACTCGAGCTGGTTTTAGATCAGCCATAATGCCAGATGATCTCGGTAAATCCAAATCATCCTGAACATTTTCTCCGAAAGTTATAATGAACTCTGACCCTGAACCTTTTTTACTTGTAACTGATATTGCGGCATTATTCAACTGAAGAAATCTTGATACAAGTGCAAGCCCAAGCCCGACGCCCTCGTAAGACCTGCTGTAACCAACTTCTTCCTGAGCGTAGGGTTCAAAAATGTGAGGCATAAACTCTTCCGAAATACCAATTCCTGAGTCTGTTACCGATAATTGAACAAATCCTTTTTCCGTTTTATGAAGTTTGATTCTTACAATACCTTCGTCTGTAAACTTGACTGCGTTATCAACAAGATTGGTAACTGTATGGATTATTGAGTATTCATCAGCCACAATCTCAAAATCTTCATCGTCTCTTTCGTATCGGAACTGAAGCCGCTTATCTTTGGCAAGCGCCTTATATTCTGAGATAAGGTCCTCAACAATTCTGTTTATGCATATTTTCCTGAAACACAGTGGATAATCATTCACCTGTAATCTTGAGAAATTCAGTATCATATCGATTGTCCGGATAATCCTCATTCCGGCTTTATCAATGCCACTGAAAAATGAATCTTCCTCCTCTGTAATATGTTCGGCAAAAATATCTCTGAGTACGCTCGTTAGACCAATAATACCATTTAACGGGGTTCTGATTTCGTGTGAAATATTTGCTATAAAAGCATCCTTCAGCTTGTTTGCTGTTTCAGCAAGCTCTTTTGCTTCGAGAAGTTCTCTTTCATGCCTTTTTCTTTCAGTAATTAAAGAAATAGTTCCCAGCATTCTTGAAGCCTGTCCGGTGGGAGCAGTTTCAACAACCTTACCCCGAAAGAGAATCCATTCATAAGTCCCGTCTTTTTTTTGCATCCTGAGTTCTGAAACTATTTTAGTCTCAGGATTTTGAATACTTTGATTAAGAAGTCTGAACCCGTCTTCTCTATCTTCCGGGTGCATCAATTCATACCATCTTTCAATGGTTAATTCAAATTCATCGGGTGCGTAACCAAGAAGAGTAAAGGCACGCGGACTCAAATAGAATTTTTCCTTTCTAAAATCCCAGTCCCACATTCCGTCAGTTGAAGCCTCAAGAGCAAGGCGAAGTCTTTCCTCAGTCTGCTTAAGCACTGAAACAACAACTTGCCGTTCGTTTTCAACTTCAATCGACTCAAGTGCATAGGAAATATCAAGAGCAAGTTCATCAAGAAGTCTTAGTTCTGCTTCATCAAATGAGTTCACTTCTTTAGAAAATATATTCAGATATTTTACCGCATTCCCAAATTTTATTATCGGATAAACAATCAAAGACCTGCAGCCGTCTTTAGCTATAATATCTTTAAGTCCGCAAACCCGTGCATCGTTTAGGATATCGTTGCAAACAAATTTTCCGGAATCAAGTTTATTATAAAAATCGGCAAAATCGTCCAGAATCCTGCCTTTTTTGAACTCCCCGGATTCACCTTTAATATTGGTAATATAAACCGACCCGACGCCGGCAACAATCTCACCGAACCAGGTAAGGCTGAATCCGCCTTCACTAACTGAGATTCTGCAAATTTCATCCAACAGCCTTTCAGCATCCTTTGTCTGAACAATTGCTTTATTAACGCTTGAAAGAACTGAATAAATTCTGTTTATTTTTTTTATGTGCTCTTCGTCTCTTTTTCTTTCTGTAATATCCTGAAGAACACTTAGAATGCAAACTTCATTCCCAATATTCATAAGCTGGCCGGAGATAGTAAGATTTCGGATTTCGCCCGTTTTGATCTTAAACTCAATTTCTATTTCGGAAGATTTTTCACCTTCAAGCAAATTTTTCATATAATTTGCTCTTTCCTCGCTGCTTTTCCAAAGCCCCACATCAAGAGCTCTATGACCTACAATCTCAGACTGACTGAATCCTGTGCCTTGAAGAAACGCTTTATTCGCATCAATAAAAACTCCGTCGGAAAGTCTGGTTATGGTTTTCATTACCGGACTTAGTCTGTAAGCTTTATTAAACTTAGCCTCAGATTCTTTAATTAGCTCTTCAGCCATCCGCTTCTCTGTTATATCTTCACCGGCACAAATCACTCCGGTTATCTCGCCTGTTTCCCCAATCAACTTTCTGTTCCTCCAGGCAATAAGCTTGTTTCTTCCGAATTTCGTTTTAACCTGGTTTTCAGAATACTCGTTATCAATTAATCGGGAATTCAGAAGTGTATGAAAACTCTCTCGTTTTAACTCCCGAACTTCTACCGGGAGAAAAGTATCGAACCAATTTTTTCCGACAATTTCTTCTTTAATATGACCAAGAACTTCACAGCCTTTCTTGTTAACGAGTGAAATCTTTTCGTCCGGATCAATTACTATTACAATCGTCTGGACTATATCAAGATAATACTGTGACCTTGATTTTTCTGCTTCCAGTCTTTGCGCTGCTCTGATTTTTTCGCTTATATCTTCAATCCTGTGCACTGCGCCTATAATGCTGTTATTTTCTCCAAAGATGGGATCAACGGTTATTTCGAGCCATTTATCTTTATACATTATATTACAGGACTGCCTAATCCCCGAATTAACCATTACCTCAAGCGGATATTCATCACCGCAGGATAAATACTCTTTAAAAAGTTCTCGGCAATCGGATACATCTTTTATTGGTAAAAATCCTAATACCGATTCAGTGGCAGAATTAAAATTTTTGATTATTCCGTTTGTGTCAACCAGCCAGATTGCATCGTTGATTGCATCAAAGGTACTGCTCCATTTAAGCTCTGATTCCTTTAATGCCTTCTTGGATCTTACCTTATCCGTAATATCGTAAACGAGCGAATATAAATGCCTCTCGCCTCCCGCAAAAACTTCACCGCTGAATACTTCAACATCCCTTACCTCCCCCGAGGCCAGTTTATGACGAAAAGTATAGCTCTTTTTCTTTTCGTGAAGTACTTTATTCATCTCCTCCTTAATGCGCTCAGGAGGCAGAGTATTAATATCGCTGATTTTTAATGAAATGAGCTGATCGTAACTGTATCCGTAAAACTCTGAAGCTGCATCGTTAGCATCAATAATTCGAAAATCCTTCGGATTAATTACAAGAATAACCGCCCGGTTGTTCTTAAACAAAGCTTTGTATCTTTCCTCACTGACTGTAAGTTCAGATTCCAGTTTTTTCTTTGCTTTCCTGTGTTCATACTGTTCAATTGCTTCATTTACTGCAAAAGGCAGTCTGTCAAGATGCTCCTTAATAATATAATCCGTAGCACCTTTTTTCATACATTCAACAGCCGTCTTTTCGTTCATCGAACCGGTAAAAACAATAAACGGAATATCAGGGGCAAGTTTCTGCCTTAATTCCAATGCCTGTAGCCCGTCAAAAACCGGCATAGAATAGTCCGAAATAATTAAATCAGGATTAAAATTCTTTAGCTGGTCAATAAAATCATCAGCTTTTTCAACCCTTACACTTTCAAATTCAATCCCCTGCCTTTTCATTGCCCGGGCAGCAAGTTCTACATCAGACGGCAGGTCTTCGGCAAAAAGAATTCTGAGTTTACTTTTCATTATATACCAATATCTTTAGGATTCTGATTAAGAAGCAGCCAATAATAACCAATATCTTTAACGGAAAGAACAAATTGTTCGAAATCAACTGGTTTTACTATGTAGGAATTAACCCCTAAACTGTAGCTCTTTACTATATCCTTTTCTTCTTTGGATGAAGTGAGCATTATTACCGGTATCATTTTTGTTTTTTCATTTGACTTAATAACTGCCAGAACTTCAAGTCCGTCCATTTTCGGCAGTTTTAGATCCAAAAGTATCATTTTTGGCAAATCATCAGGATTTCTGGAAGAATACTTGTTTTTAGCAAAAATAAAATCAACAGCCTCTTCACCGTCTTTCAGATGCACTACCCGATTAGCAATATTGTTTTTCCTGAATGCACGCAGTGCAAGTTCAGCATCATCGGGATTATCCTCCACCATAAGAATTTCAACTTCAGAGTATTCCATAAATCCTCAAATATAATTTTTTGATATTTAAAATAGTAACTTCCAATATAAAAACAACCCACAGGGAATATTAATATATCAGAAAATCCACAAAACAAATCATAATGGCATTATCAATCACATTCAGATAATTAGCCACATTTTTTTTTATTTTTATATTCATAAATATCTTGACTTGTAATAATATATACTTTATTTTTCTACCGCATTTTAGGGAATGCCTTACAAGTTTATCAATTTGTAAATTAAGGGGTAATATGAAAAAATTAGTTTTAAGCGGCATACTGCTGTTTGCTGCACTCTTTGTTATTTCATTTCTTCAGGGTTGCGCCGAAGATCAATCTATGAACACTTCTTCACCTGATAATGATCAGTTGACAGATCCAACAAAATTCACTTTCTCATATTCAGACGATGCTCTTCAGGGACGTACAATAGACGAACTCTGCGGTTTAGTAGAGCCGGCAGATTGGAGAGAAACAGGAATATTTAAAGACCCAACGCTTGAGAAAACAACCGCGCTGCCATCAAAATATACGGCTCCGGTTACTTCAATTAAAAATCAGGGAAATTGCGGATCCTGCTGGTCTTTTGCCACTGTAGGTGCAGTTGAAGCCAAAATCCTTAAATCAAAAGGTGTTACAAGAAATCTTTCAGAACAATATCTTGTTTCCTGCAATACTTACGGTTACGGCTGTAACGGCGGATGGTTTGCTTATAATATGCTAACGAACGGAACTCCACTTGAAAGCTGTTATCCTTATTCAGCTTCTGATGCATACTGTAAAAGCGGATGCACAAAATATAACGGAGTAAACTCCTGGTATTATATTTCTTCAAGCAGTTCTGTTCCTTCAACTACAGCTATTAAAACAGCTATATATAACTACGGTGCAGTTGCTGCAGCAGTTTATGTTGATTCCTATTTCTCACGCTACACAAGCGGTGTATTCAACAGAAATGCAAGCGGAAACGTAAACCATGCAATTATGCTTGTCGGCTGGGATGATTCAAAAGGCGCCTGGAAACTTAAAAACTCATGGGGCACAGGATGGGGTGAAAGCGGATATATGTGGATTAAGTACGGATGTCAGAAAGTTGGCTACGGTGCTAATTACGTTTATTCTGTAAAATAATTTCATAGCAATATAAAAAGGCATTCCCTTTAATTAAGCCGGAGCTGCTCTCCGGCTTTTTTTTATTTACAATCCTGAATGCTTATCAGCATGATATGAGCTTCTTACAAGAGGAGCTGCTTCAATTGCAAGAAATCCTGCTTCCCTGCCTTTTTCCCGGTACATTGCAAATTCCTCGGGGTCAACATATCTATCAACCGGCAAATGGTTCTTGGTAGGCTGCAGGTATTGTCCGATTGTCATAATTTCGCATCCGTTGGAACGAAGGTCTTTCATCACTTCAAGAACTTCTTCGGGCTTTTCACCGATTCCTACCATAATTCCGCTTTTGGTTCTTAATCCCTTTTCTTTGAACCATTTTAGAAGTTCAAGACTTCTCTCATACTTTGCCTGGGGTCTTACAGCATGATATAGTCTTTTTACTGTTTCCAAATTGTGGTTAAGAATATCAGGCGGATACTTCATAATAATTTCAAAAGCAGATTCATCACCCTTGAAATCAGGAATCAGTATTTCAATACTGCATTGCGGACGGCTTTTTCTTATTCTTCTAATTGTTTCGGCAAATATGGATGCCCCGCCGTCTTTAAGTTCATCGCGGTCAACAGAAGTAATTACAACATGCCTTAATTCAAGATCAACAACAGCCTCTGCAACACGCCGCGGCTCATCCAAATCAAGTTCATTCGGTATTCCGGTCTTTACATTACAGAACCCGCAGCTTCTGGTGCAAGTATCTCCCAGAATCATAAATGTTGCTGTGCGATGATTCCAGCATTCAGCAAGATTCGGACATCTGGCTTCTTCACAAACTGTATTAAGTTTTGATTTCCTCATCAAGTTTAATACTTCGCTGAAGTTCTTGCCCAGCGGAATTTTGATTTTCAGCCAGTCAGGTCTTTTGCCGAGTTCTTCTCTTGATTTCTCTTTGCCTTCTTTAAATTTCTGCTGGTGCTTATTCATCTAAACATTCCCTAAATATTTTTCGTATCAAAATTCTCCAATATTTCCTTTATTCTTGCAAGGAATTTTCCGCCTAGCATCCCGTCTATAAGTCTGTGATCGTGACTTAATGAAAGAAACATATATGGCTTTATTGCAATAGTATCAATATCATCCTGCTCGATAACCACAGGAATTTTGCGCACTGCTCCCATTCCCAGTATTGCCGTTTCGGGCTGATTAATGATTGGTGTTCCGAAAAGTGTTCCAAAAATTCCGTAATTCGTTATGCTGAACGTACCTTCTGCAACATCCTCAGGCAAAAGTTTTTTTGACCTTGCTCTGAAGGTTAAATCTGCAATTGAACCCGCTATACCCGTAAGACTTTTCTCTTCGGCATTTTTTATATTTGGCACAATCAGTCCGTTCGGTTCAAGTGCAATGGCAATTCCGAGATTGATATTTTTCTTCATCAAAATGCTTTCCTGCTCAATCGAAGAATTTATCAGAGGGAAATCTTTGATTGCCTTAACTGAAGCATATGCAACAAAGGCAGTATAAGTCAGTTTTATTTCGCCCGAGCTTTTGGATAGTTTTTTCTTTTTCATATAGTTGTATATGCGCGACATATCAACATCTATCATTTCAGTTACATGAACAGAAGTATCACGGCTTTTCAGCATGTGCTGCATAATTTTCCTGCGGTTATTATCCATTTTGATAACCTCGCCCCGGCCGTCGTAAAGCCGTCCTATACCCTGTATATTCTCTCCGGTATTTTCTTCAGGCGTTGATGATTCCTGATCAAGTAAGTCGGATACTTCAACTTCCCGAAGTTTCACAAAATTCATTATATCTTTCTTTGTTACTCTGCCACCATCGCCTGTTCCGCGTATTTTCTTTACTTCCGAAAGTGAAATGTTTTCACGGTTCATAATAGAAATTACCGCGGGACTAACATAATCTTTTCTTGTTCCCTCACCGGCTTCTTCTGCGAAAACCTTCTCAGCCGAAATTTTCTCACCTATAACTTTTTCAGATTCCACTGCGGATTCCCTGGCATATTCTTGTTTAACTATTCCTCCGGATTTTACAATTCTTGCCACAATGGTCTCAACTGCAACAGTTTGATTTTCAGTTACAAAAATCTCCGTAAGAACTCCGTCTGCAGGAGAGGGAACTTCTGTATCCACCTTATCTGTCGTAATTTCAAAAAGAATTTCATCTGTTGTTACTATTTCACCGGGCGTTTTATACCATTTTACTATTGTTCCCTCGGTTACCGACTCTCCCATTTTTGGCATTATTATATCTATGCTTTCTCCGCCTATAATGTCTGTAGAAGGAATTTCAACAGGCCCGCTGTCATTTTCCTGCTTAGCCGAATTTTCAATGTATGCCACAACAGTTTCCACATTTACCGTTTCATTCTCGCCGGTAACAATTTCAACAAGCACTCCGTCTGCAGGAGAAGGGATTTCAGAATCAACTTTATCGGTGCTGATTTCGAAAAGAATTTCATCTTTCTGAACCTTATCACCTTTTTTCTTATGCCATTTTACTATTGTTCCTTCAGTGATGCTCTCTCCCATTTTCGGCATAATTATTTCAATTTTCATTGTTTCTCCGTAAAATTATCCGGTCTTCTTCCGGGATTAGTAATCCAGCAATTCCTTAAGTTTTGATTCTATTTTCTTTCTTTCCGGAAGAACGGCCTTTTCAAGATTAGGATGATAAGGAATGAAAGAATCTTCAGCAGTTAGCCTTATTACCGGAGCATCAAGATGCTCAAAACATTTCTCCGCAATTCTTGCGGCAATTTCGGCCCCAAACCCTGCTGTAAGTGTATCTTCATGAATAATTGCCGCCTTCCCTGTTTTCCTAATGGAATTAAAAATAGTTTCCTCATCAAGCGGAGCTATCGTTCTAATATCTATTATTTCAATGCTGCTTCCGGAATCCTCAAGATTCTTAACGGCAAAAGCCGTTTCGTGCACCATTGCTCCGTAAGTTACAACCGTCAAGTCTGAACCTTCCTTTACAACAGAGGCCTTCCCGAAAGGAAGAAGAAAATCGCTTCCCGGTTCAGGCGAAGATGCATAAGTCTGCCTGTAAAGTCCCTTATGTTCAAGAAAAAGCACAGGATCATTAAGTCTTAGTGCCGTTTTCAGAAGACCTTTTGCATCAGACGCATTCGAAGGATAGGCAATCAGAATACCGGGTATATGTGAGAAGAATCCTTCAATATTCTGTGAGTGATATAATCCGCCATGGATAAATCCGCCAACGGCAACACGGATAACTACCGGAGCTTCAAATGCATTATTAGACCTGTACCTGTATGTAACCAGTTCATCTCTGATTTGCATGAAAGCAGGCCAAATATAATCTCCGAATTGAATCTCAATGCAAGGCTTCATTCCGGCCAATGCCATTCCTATTGCAGTTCCGGCTATACTTGCCTCAGCCAGCGGTGAATTAAATACTCTTTGAGACCCAAATTTTGAAGACAATCCTTTAGTTGCAGTAAATACTCCGCCTTTCGGATCAGCAACATCCTCTCCGAAAACATAAATCTTTTCGTTTCTCTCCATTTCTTCGTGAAGTGCATGATTAATTGCATCTACGAGAACTGTTGACTTTCCGGGGTTTCCGGTTGTGTTATATTTCAACCTGGAGCTTTTCCCGCTTTCATCAAGAATAAATCTAAGTGCATCTTCTGCCCCGGGATCAGGTTGTTTCATTGCCCAATCGGCTGCCTGATTAATTCTTAATTCAATTTCACGCAAAAATTCCTTGTAAGCCAATTCTGTTAAAACACCTTTCTCAATAAGAAAATCATAGAATTTCTTGATCGGACATTTCTTGGCTTCTTCTTCAAGCTGTGATAAATCGCGGTATTTTTTCTGGTCGTCTGACGATGAATGTGACTGTAGTCTTACTACTTCAGCCTCGATAAGAACCGGGCCTTTCCCTTGCCTTGCATATTTAAAAGCAGTTTTTGCCGCAGAATGTATTTCCGTAAAATTTGTTCCGTCTGCTTTAATTCTTAGTAAGTTTTCAAATCCCTTCATCATTTCGCTAACAGAAGCATTCAATCCAGCGTTCTGATTTTCAACAGGAACCGAAATAGCATACTTATTATTGTGAATCACAAACACCACAGGAAGTTTTTCCCTGGCCGCCCAGTTTACGGCTTCAAAAAATTCACCTTCGCTTGTTGTACCTTCTCCGCTGCTGACGTAAACAACAGCATTTTTCCCTTCGTTTTTCAAAGCAAGAGCAGTTCCCACTGCTTGCAGAAACTGAGTACCAGTAGGAGAACTTTGAGTGGGAATATTGTACTCTCTGCTTCCCCAATGATTAGGCATCTGCCTTCCGCCTGTCATAATATCATCTTTCTTGGCAAGCATATGCAGGAAAATATCATCGGGAGTAATTCCCATAGCATAAAGGAAACCCATATCACGGTAATACGGATAAGCCCAGTCGGTACCTTTCTTCATCTGAAGTCCGAATGCAATCTGCACAGCTTCATGACCGGCTCCGGCAATATGGAAATATGATTTCCCTTGCTTCAGAAGTTTCATAATTTTCTCATCACTGATTCTTGAAAGAAGCATCAGTCTGAGACCGTTCATTAATTCGTCCTTTGTCATTCCTCCGAAAGAATCTGCTTTCCCGGTGGGAACTTTACTTATATTATTCATTTATTCCTTTTTTAGATTTAAGTAATACGGATGTCCGGTTTACTAATTAAAAAGATTTAATGTCGAAATATAATGAAGAGCAGATTAAAATAAAACATAGACTCCGATTTAACCCAAATTAGTCTTTATTTACAGCAGTACCCTCGAATTTGAGTTTATAACTTCAGCATCAGGGCAATTCTCTTCATTCCGAAAGACTTAAAAATGCTCTTTTCGCAAGGACAAATCTCTGACTAAAGATTACAACATCTGATTAAATTTTTTTTTCCGGCTGCCGATAATATATTATAACAAAACCGCGGAGTTACTATGAAAGAGGCTCTTATATTTGCGGAACTTTTACTGATAATCTCGGAGGAAGAACACATCCAGCTTACTGATATGATTCACCGGAAAAATGAATCTGCCCTCCAAAGCCTTATTGCTGATTATATCAGAAAATATAAGGAAAATTTAATTCATCTAATCTGAATTCCTTCTCAAAGCCAGGGAAGCAGATATTTGACTTAAATAAAAGCCTGTCGATAAACCGGGACAAACCGGGGTTTATTGCGGACATAAACCAATGAATTTATTTGTGATTTTTTAGATATTTAAGTTATAATTTTATTCGGATATTTTATGGTTCAGAATAACTTAAAGACAGTACTGCTGTTTTTATTTTTTACGCTTACAATTTTTCCCCAAACAAAAGAAGTTCATATTGCTGTTAAATCTGAGGTTCCGCCCATAATTGACGGAATTCCGGATGATGCCTGCTGGATGAATGCCGGGAAGTACCCCATTGATAAATTATGGATTGGAGCCGAGGCAGACAGCGTTGATTTCCAGGGACAATTCAGTCTTTCCTGGGATGAAAATTTCCTGTATATTTTAGCTGAAATAAATGACGATTCCCTGCTTGATAAACAGCAACATCCTCTGATAAAGTATTGGGATGACGATTGTCTTGAAATATTCATAGACGAAGACAATTCCGGAGGTAATCACAGAGATAACTACAATGCTTTTGCGTATCACATTGCAATTGACGGAAGAGTTGTCGATGTAGGTACAAACGGCCGGCCGCGCGAATTAAAAGGGCATCTTGTTTCTGCAATTAAATCAGATGCCGGAAAACATATCTGGGAAGTTGCCATAAAAATTTTCGGAGAAGATTACGACGAGGATTCAGATTCGAACACTCCTTTGAAGCTTTCGGCAGAAAAAAGGATGGGCTTTATGATTGCCTATTGTGATAATGATACTTCACCCGAAAGAGAAAGTTTTTATGGGTCAGTAATTATTGAAGGGAATGACAAAAACATTGGCTGGATTGATGCAAATATCTTCGGCTTGCTGAAACTGAAAGATTCTGCAGCCAAATAATTTATTTTTTACTTTTTAATAATAAAATAATTAAATTGTAAAAACGATTTACATAAATAAACGGAGGAATTATGAGCGTTACACTTCCCTCTCTGCCTTTCGGCACAAAAGCACTTGAGCCTTATATTAGCGAGAAGACTCTTGAATTTCATCATGGTAAACATCACAATGCTTATGTTGTTAATCTTAACAAATTAATTGAAGGTACTGCGCTGGATAATGATGATCTTGAAACGATAATCAAAATCTCTGCCGCCGATCCGGCAAAAACAGCAATTTTTAATAATGCCGCTCAGGTGTGGAACCATACTTTCTACTGGAACTGCATAGCTCCCGGAGGCGGCGGAAATCCTAACGGAAAAATTGCAGATATGATTGATGCGGCTTTTGGCAACTATGAAACTTTCCTTGCAGAATTTAAGTCTGCCGGCACTACTCAGTTTGGAAGCGGCTGGGTATGGCTCGTTGATAATAAAGGAAAGCTTGAAGTTCTTAAAACATCAAATGCCGGACTGCCGCTTACTTCAGGATTAAAAGCTCTGCTTACTGTTGATGTCTGGGAACACGCATACTATCTCGATTACCAGAACAGGCGCCCTGATTATCTTAGCATTTTCACTGAAAATCTGATTAATTGGGATTTCGTTAACTCACTGGTATAACTTTTACTGCCTTATAAGCTTATTTGAAGTATTATAAGGCAGATCTATTCATTAAAAACAAGTGTAAACTTAGTTCCTTTGCCTTTTTCGCTATGCAGCAATATTTGGATATTGTTTAGTTCACTGTATTTTTTTACTATGGCAAGACCGAGTCCGGTTCCTTCAAACCTTCTTGTATATCCGGCTTCTTCCTGAGAGAATGCTTCATAAATATGATCTATGTATTCATCTGCAATGCCTATTCCTGAGTCTTCAATTTCAAGAATCAGTTTGCTGTTTTCATTGCGAAGAATTCTGATATCAATTTTACCCTTTTCTGTATATTTAATTGAATTATCAGCGATATTAATAACAGATTGGTAAACGGAATATGCATCGCATTCAACAGTTGCATCTTCCGCAAGACAACTGATTCTAAAATCGAGTCCTTTATACTCAGCCAGGTGTTTCAGGTCATTTCGCACCTTCACAACAACATCATCATATAAATTAATTCGCTTTTTAATTGAACTGTAAGCCCCTGCCTGTAATTCAGAAGCGTTCAGAATAAGTTCAATTGTCCTGATTATCCTGGAGCCCGCATTAGATATTCCTTCAAATATCATATCTGTATCTTCGGTAGTATCATCTCCTATTTCATCTCTTAAAAGTGATATATAATTCATAAGAGCATTAAGAGGTGTTCTGATTTCGTGCGACATCTGCGCAAGAAAATTTGTTTTTGTACTGTCTGATTTTTCAGCCTCATTCTTAGCCTGAATCAGTTCCTGCAAAATTCGTTTGTCTTCACTTATATCTTTTTTGTTGATTAATAAATGTGCAGGTCCGTTAGTCTGGTCATAAATAACTGAGAACACAACTTCTTCCCAATACTCTTTCCCATCTTTTCTATTACTTAAAACTTCCGTTTGATATTTATTGCCTGACTTAACAGTATCAATAATCCGGATAAATTCTTCGCTTGAAAAGGCCTGTGTCTTGTATTCCATGTAATTTTTTGAAACCACCTCATCGTGCGAATATCCGGTAAGTTCAGTGAATTTGGGATTCACATATTCAATCTTACCATTAATATCAGTAATGACTACAGCAACCGGATTCTGTTCAATTGCTGAACTTAATGTCATTATAATCTGTTCTGCCTTTTTTCTTTCAGCAAGACTTTCTTCCAGTTTGGCAACATATTCTTTTAAGACCTTTTCATTATCCTCGGTCTGCTTCATCTTGTCTTCCAGCTTCCGAATAAGGATGGAATTGTATTCTCTCAGGATAATTTCTTCATCTTGTGCCGGAACTTGTCTTGCAGGTATTTTCTTATTACTGTATTCCTCAAGCAGTTTTTCTACCACTGCCATTAAGTCATCAGGGTCTTGAGGTTTAATCAAATATCTGTCTGCCCCAAGGCTTAATGCAAAGTCTTCATCTTTACTGTCGGTATAAGTTGCCGTATAAAATATAAACGGAATTGATTTCAAAGCGTCGTCCTTTTTGCATTCCTTGCAGAATGTAAATCCGTCCATAACCGGCATAAGTATATCGGAAATAATCAATCCGAATTTATCATTTCTTGCAATTTCCAAAGCCTCGGCACCATTTGCCGCTATAGCTGTATCGTAACCTGACCCTCTAAGTAGTGATTCAAGTAAATAGGAATTTTCTATTTTATCGTCAATAATAAGTATTTTCATTTTAGTCTGTCGATTAGTTTTGGAGGAAGGAATGATTTCATTTGACTAATAAAAGTATCGGGATTGATAGGTTTTTCTATGTAACCTGTAGCACCGGATTCAATAGCTTTTTCTCTATCGCCCGGCATTGCGTAAGAAGTAACGGCAATAATCGGAGTATCCTTCATCTTTTCGATCTTCCTTAGATTCTGAGCCACACAGTAGCCGTCCATTTCAGGCAGTTGAATATCAAGAAGTATTATGTCAGGATTATTGTCTTCTGCCATCCGGATTCCGTCTTTTCCGCTGAATGCCTGAAGAACTTCATAATTCTCGCTCTGAAGGAGATAAGTCAGCATATACATATTCTGTTCATTATCTTCAATCATCAAAACCTTGATTTCCATTTTTATTCCTGAATATTATATGTTTATATTATAAATTATTTATGACAAAGGCAAGCGAACGGTAAAAACACTTCCTTCACCATAAACACTTTTAACCGAAATACTTCCGTTCAGTTTTTCTATCAGTCTGGCTGTTATGGAAAGTCCGAGACCCGTTCCTTCCCTGTTTCTTGATAATCCTGTATCAACCTGACTAAATGGTTTAAATAGCTTTTCCAAGTCTTCTTCTTTTATTCCGATTCCCGAATCAGTTACGCTAATTTCAGCAAACCTGTCTTTAATTGCAAAATCTACCTTAACATACCCATTATCGGTAAATTTGATTGCATTGTTAATCAGATTTAATAAAATTTGTCCGATTCTTCTTTCATCTGAATTTATATCACAGGATTCAGCTCCTGAATTGAAAATTAAGTCAAGATTTCTCTTCGCAGCAAGAGGTTGGACCGTTGAAACAGCTTTACTGAGTGTTGCTACCAGATCAAAATCTGATAAGGAAACGACAAGCTGACCTGCTTCAATCTTGGAAATATCCAATACATCATTAATCAGTTCCAAAAGATGCTGTGCACTTCCTTTTGCCATAGTAAGCTGCTTGAGCTGTTCATTATTCAATGGGCCTGCAATTCCTTTAAGCAGAATACCGGTAAAACCAATTATTGAATTAAGAGGAGTTCGTAGCTCGTGGGACATAGTTGCCAGAAATGCCGATTTCAATCTGTCTGCAGATTCTGCTCTGTCTTTGGCAATTTCCAGTTCTGCGGTTCTTTCTTTTACTTTTTCTTCAAGCTGAGCTTTATATTTATGAAGTTCTTCTTCAGCCGCTTTCTTTTCTGTAACATCATTAATTACCGCTATTCTTGAAGCTTTTCCTTCATATTGGAATTCGTGAGACCTGGCTTCAATTACTATTAAAGTACCATCTTTTTTTACATGATGCCATTCACCAACATAGGCGTGTCCGGCTAAAGTTTTTGTTAGCCTTTCAATTGCTTCTTTTTCCGATTGCGGATAAAGGTCATGTAAAACCAAGGAGACTGACTCTTCTTTTGTATAACCGTAATTTGCTGCAAATGCATCATTTACCGCAAGCAGCCTAAGACTTGATAATTCATAAACAAGCATAGGAACCGGATTCTGATCAAACAAATACCTGTAATGCCTTTCGCTGTCCTTTAATGCCTCTTCAGCTTTCGTTCTTTCCGAAAGTTCTTTTACCAATTGTTCATTGGAATGTTTTAATTCAACCGTCCGTTCGTGAACTTTCTGCTCAAGCTGCTCAGATAAAAGTTTCTTGCTCTGGTATCCTTTATAAATTGCCCCGGCAAGCAGTATTGCCAATAGAATTATAACTAGCATTAAATAAAGGTAACTCTGTTGACTTTGAATTTTCTTTCCCTGCGTAGCTAAAATCTCAGATTGCTTATTAATCTCCAAGCGCTGTTCCTTAATCTGATTTTTAAGTTCGCCTAAGACAGCATTACCTTTTTCCAAATCAGTTCGCTGCTTTTCAAGTTCTAATGATTTACGGTTAAATATTTCTTCCTGCTCTTTAATTTTGGCAAGCTGTTTTTCAAGTTCAGTTACACTTTCTTTTAATTCAAGAGATTTTTCATCAAGAATTTTCTGCTGTTCATTAATCATTTTTCTCTGATTGTTCAGGCTGTCTTTCTGAGCATGAATTTCAACGGATTTTTCTGTAATTACTTTTTCCAGTTTTTTAAGTTCAGACTCTAATACCTGACTCTTGCTTTCAAGCGCCTTGTGCTCTTTTTGGAGGTCTCTGAGACTCTGCTGTCCTTGTTTATATAAGTCTGCAACATCAACCTCAGTGCCGCCTAAGAGAATCATATCTTCAAGAATCCGGATATTTTGATTAATTATATTTGCTTTGTTAATCTCAAAATGGAGTCCGCCGGTTTTTTTCTCTATAAAATTAATCATGATAAGCTGTTTATCTTTATAGCCGTCGCTTACCAATAGTTTATTCTTCCCTTCTATCTTATCGAAAACTTCTATATGCCTTGATTGTGCATCTTTTGTAATAAAAATAAGATGTGCATCGCGTATGTTTGAAGAAGTTTCGCCGGTTGAGATTGTTATTGGTTTCCCTCTTAATATTTTTGAGCCTGCAAGAGTTCTAAGCTCGCTGATTATCTGCTTGTCGTCTCCGATTACGAGAAAATTAAACGATTGAATATCAGATTCATTCTTCCATTGAACATTTTTGGCAAAATTATAAATATAAGATGAAACAGCCTGATGCCTCTGCAGTTGAGCAGTATAGTCTGAAAATAAAATAAACGTGAATATCAAAAATGCAAACTTAAGAATCATTTTTTTAGGCATCCGACACTTTCCTTTAGATTAAAACAGGCTGTATCCTGCTGTAAATAGTATTGTCCTCTGAGGCTGCCGGTATCTTTCCGGACTACGGTTTGAAGTATGATAATATTCTGTATCAAAAATATTCTTAACAGACAAAGAAAACTTGACCCCGTAAAAATCATTTACGGAAAATGTGCCGTTCCAGATAAAATATGCCGGTAAAGTTTTTACACCTTCTGTCGGTATTACTTTCGGATTCTCTCTTTTACCTAAATACATATTGCTTAGATTAATAGAAATCTGTTCATTGAAATGCCAGGTAAAACCTGCACTTCCTGTATGTCTGCTGATTTCGGCAATTATTCTGTCTTTTTCATCTGTACTGTTAGTATAAGTATAACTCATATTTGCCGAGAAATTACCGTATCTTAATCTTAGCCAGGTTTCAATTCCTTCGGTATTTGCCTCTCCGCTGTTTGTCCACTTGTAGCCGTCAATGTATTCCTCCTTTATTATTGCATTCTTCAAACGGTTAATATAACCGGCTACAGAGAATCTAAGATTTTCGGATAAGACTCCGGCAACTGATACTTCAAAGGAACGCATTCTTTCAGGCTTTAGAGCAGGATTTCCCAATCCGTCGTTATAATCCCATGGTTTAGGTGCTCTGAATGCTTCGGCATAGGTAATCCTCAAAATGTATGAAAGCACATTGTAGCTCAATCCTATTCTTGGAGTTACAACATCGTCATAAACAGTACTATTATCGTATCTCAATCCGCCTGAAAGATATAAATCCTTTAAGAAAGTAATCTTAGGCTCTATGAAAATACTTGCGAGACGGTTATTCAGCATATTTGGTTTTGGCGGGGCAGGCGGATTAACATCAATTGAATTGCTCTTAGATATTGAAAATCCCTTTGCCAAACTTTCAAACTCGAGCGTAATACCTCCGGCAACCGAAAAATTACCGGAATATGAGTAATCCAAAATATTTTCGATACCAATCAAATTATTTGGTCTGTAGTAACCCACCCTACCGGTATCGGTTACATGGTAAATTGTATTGTCGAGTACCGTTGAATTTCTGTTATAAATTATGCTGCTTAGTTTAATATTTTCCGACAGAATTCCGTTATACTTTATATATCCGTTAATAAATCTGATATTCCAAAATGTGCCGTAATCTCGGTAAATAGTACCTGCTGATTTATTAAGCGTGGCTGTTGTTGTCTGTTTTTGAATATAATTTAATCCGCCCGAAAACCCTCCATAATCAGCCTTGATATCAAATGCATAATCCTTTTCATAGTTTTCCATTTTATTCGACCAGTAGTTTCCTCCCGCTTCTCCTTTCAGATCCATTCGGTCAGTTTCTCTGTACATACCTGAAACAAGAACTCCAAAATCATTATTCGGATCATAATAGGAAAAACTCAGATTACCCTTATAGGTGCTGAAACTGCCCAATGTAAGCTGAGCCGCGGCTTGAAGCGAATCCGGTTCTTTGGTTATTATATTTATAATTCCGCTTACTGCATTGGTTCCGTATGCCACAGATGCCGGTCCGTAGATTACTTCGATTCTTTTAACATTCGATAGGTTATACTGTCCGCCTCCATAAAAACCGCCTGAGTTTAATTCATTAATTTGAACTCCGTCAAGAAGCAGCAATGTAAGATTATTCTGATTTGGAATACCTCTC
The DNA here is from genome assembly GCA_964584325.1 of uncultured Melioribacteraceae bacterium. Classification (GTDB taxonomy): domain Bacteria; phylum Bacteroidota; class Ignavibacteria; order Ignavibacteriales; family Melioribacteraceae; genus CAZOZP01. The sequence goes on along the minus strand of CAZOZP010000007.1, from coordinate 24,036 downwards.
TGAAAAACATAGCTGTTCATTCCCTGAATGTTTCTGAATTGGAATCCGGGGAGTTCCGATAATACTCCTTCAAGAGTCTGGTACCCTTTTTCCCTTATATCCTTTTCGGAGATAATAAAAATTGTAGATGATATCTCATTAATGTTTTGGTCAACCTTTGAAGCGGAAGCGATTTGAACTTTGGACAAATCCTGAAGCGATAAATCATAAATATCCGTCTGTGCTCTTATGGCAGAATAACCAAGTAAAAACACTATAACGAAAGTTGCAAAATTTTTAATTCTTATTCCGGAATACATCATACTATAAACCCCAAACATTTTTCCGAATTCAAACTAAATTATGCTGCTGTAAAAATAATTAATTCTGTTTTTCAGAACAGACAATTACATGTAACTTTTGTAATTGTATTTTTCAATATCATTAACTTTATTTACAAATAATAAATGAACAAGTCAATATTTTTTTTACTAATGACTTATCTCAAACAAGAGAAGAAATCAATAATTCATTTTAATCATAACTTTGTGATTATTATCATAGAAGATTACTGATTTGAATTTAATCAAAAAGTATTAGTATTACCCCGCACAGCATAATGGCGGCTCCTGCAAGTCTATATTTTATGCCGACTTCCTTCAGAAAGAAATGTCCGAGAAACACAGAAATCATCCCGGCAAGACGCTTTAAGGCTATTACATAGGCTGCAAGTGTAAGAGATAAGGCAGTATTGTGAATTATAAAAGCTGATGCAGTAAATGCGCTGATAATCATCAGTTGGCCCTTATTCTCATTCAACACTTTTAAATCAAGCTGTCCTCTTAATTTTACAATCAGCAGCATTCCCAGAAAAACCATGATATTTACAAATGCGATATGTTGAATAACTGAAGAATTATTTATCGAAATCTTATCACAATTTGCAGAAATGCTCCAGATAAATGAGACAAACAGCATGTATCTTGTACCTTTACTCCTCAACAGAGCTTTGAATGGTTCAGTAAGACTGAATTTTCTAATATTAAGATTCAATGTATATGAACCGAATACAATACAAAGAATTCCCAATAAACCTTCTACTCCGGGAAACTCTCCAAGGATAAATGGAGAGCTGAACAGAAGAAATAACGGAGTAAAACTCAGCATCGGCATAACTATCGAAATGTCATCTGATGCAATTGCCTTTATATAATAAATTGATGCAAGAAGATTGATTATGGCTGACCCGGTTACTCCAATCCAGAAAAGCCAGTTGAATTTCAGATCTATAAAAAACAAAAGAGGTGTGAATAAAACAAAGGAAAGAAAATTATTCATTAGTGAAATATGAATGGGATGAATTTTCGCAGAAGTTTTTTTAACAAACATGCTCCTGAGTGCTTCAGAGACCGGATTGAGCAATGCAAAAAGTAACCACATATTTATCCTTTTTCTGCGAATTTGTTAAACGAAATATAGATAAGCTTAAAATAAAAGAATAATTTAATTTGGGTTTATTCCCTCAATAATTATTTTTGGGAATATAAAATATTTTGTGAGGATATTATGGCATTAATGGTTAGCGTTTCCGGAATCAGAGGAATAATCGGGAATGGATTAGACCCTCTTACTATTGTTAAATATACATCGGCATACAGCAGATTCTGCGGGAAAGGAAAAATCGTTATAGGAGGCGACGGCAGAATCACAGGAGAAATGGTGCGCAATCTTGTAACCGGAACACTCCTGGCAAAAGGCAATGATGTAATAGATATAGGTATATGCCCTACTCCTACTGTTCTATATAATGTAAGGGAATTAAAAGCTGCAGGCGGAATTGCAATAACAGCCAGTCACAATCCCAACGAATGGAATGCACTTAAGCTGTTAAACAGTAAGGGCGAATTTATGACTGTTGAAGAAAACAAAGAAATGCTTGATAATTTCGAAGCATCATTCGAAACATTTGAGCCTTGGAACAAACTCGGGAAATACGAGAATTATACTAAGGGACTTGAGAAGCATATCGGCGATACTCTTAATCTGAACCTAATAGATGTTGATAATATCAGAAAAAGAAAGTTCAAAGTACTTTTAGACTGTGTGAACGGGGCAGGCTCTTATGTTATGCCTCAGCTTCTTGAAAGACTGGGCTGCGAAGTAATTTCAATTAATTGCGAGAAGACCGGAATATTTCCACGATTGCCGGAGCCGATACCTGAAAATCTTACGGATACAATGAAAGCAGTGAAGGAAAGCGGTGCCGATATCGGTATTGTAGTTGACCCTGATGTTGACCGTCTGGTTCTGATAACAGAAAAAGGCGAACCCTTCATTGAAGAAAACACTATTGCACAAGCTGTGAAATTTATTCTTGGGAAAACCCCCGGAAGTGTCACTATAAATCTTTCTACCACAAGAGCAGTAGATGATATAGCCAAATCATTCGGATGTGAAGTATTTCGCTCTCCTGTGGGGGAAGCAAATGTTGTTTCTATCATGAAAAAAACTGCTTCTGTAATTGGCGGAGAAGGAAGCGGCGGTGTTATTTATCCGGAACTTCATTATGGAAGAGACGCACTTGCAGGAACTGTACTTACTCTTCAGCATTTACTCGAATTCGGAGGCAGTTTGTCGGAATTGAAAAATTCTCTTCCTAAATATTTTATTTCAAAGAAGAAAATTGAACTCGGCAATGTTAATCCTGATAAAATTCTTGATAAACTCAAGGCAAAATATAAAGACGGAAAAATAAATACTGAAGACGGATTAAGAATTGATTTCCCTGACCATTGGGTACATTTCAGAAAATCGAATACAGAACCGATTATTCGCTGTATTGCTGAAGCCGGATCGCAAAGTTCCGCTGATCAATACATAAACGAGTATTTTTCGGAAATTAAAAAATATTTCTGATTCAATGGAAAAACTTACGGCAGCATACATTCAGCACAGAGTGGATTTACTGAAAGAAATACACTCTGTGCTTACATTCAGACTGCCGATTTTCTGTTTCCTTGCCGCAATTATCCATTCTCTATTTCACAATGTATTCATTGTCAGCCTTATTCTTGACATTCTCGGATCATCAATTGTTTTTGTTATTTCTGTGAATTTATTTCAACTAAAAAAATATTTCTGGCTTAGTTTTGTTGCAGTCTTTGTAATTATTCCCGGTGCTTTTATATTCTTTATTCTGGATAAAACATATATAAGCTATATTCTTCTTTTTATTTTCTTTATAATAATGGGCATTGTATTTGTTTTTCTTCTGTTTGATGTAATAGCCTGGCTTGAAGACGAAAAAGCAAGACTTGCCAGATATCAACGCAAAAAAGTGCAGACTGAAATTATTAATACTCATATAGGTGTCTGGAAGTAAAATTATTCAGGAATCTTCCGATTATCTATTTACTTATGAAAAATTCTGAAATGGAAAGTCAAGAAAACACATCTGAATTCGTAAAGACCGACCTTGACAATGTTCTGCGGTTCGCAAATGTTCCGGTTTACATTGTAAAAGCTGAAAAGGTTGTTTACATAAGCCCAAAGGCCGAGGAATTACTTGGATATTCCTTAGAAGACATTCCTTCTGTAGCAGCGTGGTTTAATAATGTTTATGATGACAAGAACTATCGCGAGATGGCAAGGAGAATGTGGGAAAATTCATTGAAAGGGATAACTGATGGTGAAATAAAACCTCAGATATTTAAAGTACTGTGCCGTAACGGTGAGAACAAATTTCTTAAAATTAAAGCCATAGTAAACAGCACAAAAGAAATTTACATTCATTTTGAAGAAGTACAGAAACACTACAAAACACAAAACTCATTGAAAGAACAAGTAGATATCAGTCTTGAAATTTACAATAACATGTATTCAGGATTATATATCTACCATCTGGAAAATCCTGAAGACGACCACACATTAAAGATGCTTGCCTGCAACCCGGCCGGCGAAAAGATGACCGGTTTTTTAGCCTCCGATTTAATCGGGAAATATATTGATGAAATATTTCCTGCTTTACGAGAACAAGACATTCCGCGCATTTATGCTGATGTCGTAAGAACCGGCGTTCAGGCAGAATTAACAGTACCGTTTCAAGGCAATCAGATTTATTTAGTTAAAGCTTTTCCTCTGCCGGCAGCGAAAGTAGGAATTTCATTTGAAGAGGTTTCCGAAAAATACAAGTTCGAGAAAAAGTTAAAGGATGTAGCCGAAGTACTTTCCACAAAAACCGGAAAAGATTTTTTTAACACATTAGTTGAAAAAATTAGTCAGACATTAGATGTAGAAACTGTTTTCATTGCTCAAATGACCGAAGGTGAAAACCTGCGGACACTATCTCTTTACAACAGCGGTAAATTCCTGACAAACGTTGAATATGCCATTAAGGGCACTCCTTGCGAAAAAATAATTCAGGAAGGAATTTTTTATGTTGATAGAGAAATACTGTTAAAATACCCCGGACAAAAACTTTTGGAATTGTTTTCTGCGGAATCCTACCTCGGTATTTCTTTGAAGGATTCAATGGAAAATGTTAACGGGGTTATAGTCATTATGAGCAGTGTCCGGATGAAACAGTCTGACTTTAATGTTTCTTTCCTGAAACTTTTTGCTCAAAGATCTGCTGCTGAAATTGAAAGAAATAAATATATTACTGAACTCAAAGCCGCAAAAAAGCAAGCTGAAAAAGCCGATAGATTAAAAACTGAATTCCTTGCCCAGATGTCTCATGAAATCCGTACGCCTGTAAATGCAATTTTAAGTTTTACCTCCTTAATAAAGGAAGAAGTCTCAGGTAACGTTGATTCTGAATTTCTGTCTTCTTTTGAAATTATCGCAAATGCAGGCGACCGAATAATAAGAACCATCGATCTTATACTTAATATGTCAGAAATTCAAACAGGAAATTTTAAGCTGAATCCGGTTAAGTTAAATCTTTCTGAAAATGTTATTTCTTCTTTAGTACGCGAAATGACTGCAAAGGCTAAGGAAAAGAAACTGGAGCTTATTTTTGAGAAGGGTGATTTTGACCATACACTGGTCATTGACCGGTACACCATTACTCAGATTCTTGCTAATCTATTAGATAACTCCATTAAATACACAAAGCAGGGCGAAATAAAAATTTCAACAAAAAGAAATCCGGGTGAAATGGAAGTGTTAATTACTGATACCGGAATCGGGATATCACCCGAATATCAGGAGAGAATTTTTGAACCTTTCTCTCAGGAAGAACAGGGATATACAAGGAAATACGAAGGAAACGGATTGGGCCTTGCACTGGTAAAAAAATTCTGCGACCTAAATTCAATCAAAATAACTCTCGACAGCGAAAAGGGGAAAGGAAGCTGTTTTAGAATAATTATTCCTTTGACAGAATAATGGTTTTTTTTTTCCGGCGGGTAGCAGACTAAATTAAAAAAATATTTGTTTTTCTCGATTATATTGTTGTAAAGGATTACAATTAACTTCATGGAAGAAGTGTTATGGGTAAAATGAATTTCGACAACATTGATTCACACGATGAATCTGCACTTTCACGCCAACAGTTCCTTATTAATAAGTTTAAGGGAATGGCGCGAAATAAGTTTCATCATTATATTAATTACAGCTATAATCCTGATGATTTTCTGAACGATGTTTCCAAATACGGAGCCTCTTACTTACCTTATGAATTCTCTGAAGTACTTCTGATTTATGAATTTGCACCCTACTTCTGGATTTCTTCATCTCCTATCCTTAAACTCGCAGAAGATGGTTTGACAGCATTTGGAAAAAACACACTTTCACAATCTAAAGATTATAAGGATGTAAAGAATTTTTTCAGCAAATGGGCACTTCAGAAAAACGATAAGGAAAAGCAGTATTTTGCGCTTTCAACAATAAACCTGATTGAAAGAAATGCATCAACTAATAACTTCCTTAGTTTTATTTATTATGCAGTTGTTCTTACTTTTGATCCCAGGATATATAATATCAATAAAGCTCTGGACCAGCTAAATAAAAGCAGACAGCTTCTTGAATCTTCCAAACTTAATGATACGCTTAAAAATCATTTTCATTACCTTCTTACAATCTATACCGCTTTTATTTTTATGAAGGCAAATAATTATGATGAAGCACTCAGTCATTTCAGCGAAGCACAGAAATATAAACCCGGAGCAATAACTGCTTCATTCTATACTGCACTTATCGAAAACAAAAATGGAAATGAACACCGGGCGCTTGAAATTTTAGGCGAACTTGTTGCTTTCGATAAACTGAGATTCCAATACGCAGTTGACAACCAAAATCTGCCTTTGTTTGATTATTTCCTGCGCTCTGCTATTACATACTCTATTCTTGCACAGCCTGAATTTGCCAACCTGTGTGAAGAACTTGATTACTTAATTGAATCTACCTTTGTTTACGAAGGATTGCCAATGGATTCCATCGAAGAACTGCTAAGTAAAATCGGTACTCTGACTTTTGAAAATATTGATGCTACGCGGGTTCTTAATAAAATAGAATTTCTTACCAAGATTTATGAAAAATACAAAAACAACCCGAATGTGATTATCTTAATGCTCGGAGGCTATTTAAGAGAAAGTTCAAAAGTGCTGGTGGATGACATTATTAATCTCTATAACACAACAAATAAAGCCAGACTGGAAGAAGATCTGGATGTTTATAATCGGGAAATCAATGAACTCCGCTATAAAATGAATGCAGCTGAACAGTCCATAAACGATGTTCAGACACAGCTTAAAAACCAGCTTGATGATATGATTAATCGTACCGAAATTTATTATACCGAAACAACTCAGGCTTTGGAAATGAAGCTTGAAAAACTCGATACTGAAAAGAAGTACGATTCGGGAAAGGCTATGAGCAATGCTGTTTACTATAACATTCTGTTTTCACTGATTGTGTTTATTATTGTCGGGTTCGCCGGAACTTTTATGAATAATGAGACAAATACTGAAGACTTCTCCTCTTTCATCGGAACAATAATGATAAACGGAATTACCTGGGGTGGCGTTGCTTTTGTTGTTGGACTTATTTTTTCATTCTTTTCGGTAATGAATACCGGGTGGGAAAAGGTTTCAGAAAAAAAGCGTCTGATAAAGAAAATCAGCTTGATGAAAACTCAAAAAGAACGAGATACAGAGATTATAAGAAAAGACATTGCCGCAAAGAAGGAATATAACGAAGGCCGATTAAGAGATAAAATCAATGATTATAAAGAAAGAATTGATAAGCTTGTTCAGGAAAAAGCTGCAAAGAGCGGACTCCTTAATCAAATGGCACAGGATCAGATTAACAAATACAAAGACCAGCTTAACAGATTGATTTACGGTTAATCATTCGCAGAAAAATATCCCTCCGCAATCTATCAGCGGACCTTCGTAAAGCTCAATTAGAGTAATATTCCTTGCTTCCGTAATGTGTCTTAATGCTGTTCCTTCCGGATAGAAATCCGCATTGCCGCATAAGAATAATTTATCCCCGAGAACTCCGGCAGTTCCTCCCAATAATCCGTGCCTGCATCCTTTAAGTATTATTCCTTCCGGAGATAAATACTCGCATTCAATTCCTGCAGAATCCAAAGATTTCATAATGCTCTTATCTGAAGTAATAAAGCAGTCTTTTCCTAAGTGAATTGTACTGCATCTTGAAAAGCCTTGTTTAACATTAATTCTCCTCATTCCGGCAGTTAAAGATTCCACAGCCTTATCAGTGAATTGAAGATTATGAATAAATATTGTATCCCCGATTGCGGCATTATATGCTGTACATCCCGGATAATCCGCATCCACTTTGCTGTATCCTTTGCTTTTTGTGCATTTTAAGACCGATAGGTTCATGTCTGCGAATTTTTCGATTTCAGGTGCAATAACAATATTATTCCGATACTGAAACAGAAAAACATCCGGATGCCCTGAAAGATATTCAGGTTTATAATCGTCCTTTTGAAAGCTGATTACTGTGGCAAATTCGGAAAGTTTCAATTTAGCTTGCTCCGGAATTCTTGCATCAACTATACAAAACATAATACTCCCTGGCTTTTAAAGAATAATCTGCTTTGAATGACACATTTCCGTAAATCTCAGATAGTTTTTTTCTGTTCGATCCTCCATACCCGGCAGCAGAATTAATTGATTTCGGATTCACGTAAATCACAAGTAATTTTTTTTTTTCAGTGAAAGACTCTTGTTCCTGCCTGCAGCATTTGATTTTTTCAGCGATTGATTCAAACTCATCTTTCCAAAGCTTTGTCTGCACTAATTCCGAAAATGACGGATGATAAGGACCTGCAATAAATGCTCCGCCGGTAATCGACTCAGATGGATGAAGACCCGTCTTAAGCACTTTTACTCCTGCGGTTTCAAAAATTCCATAAATTCTTGCACAAAGATTTACAGTTTCCTCCAAATCCTGAGGAATATATTCCCCCTTTTTGTACATAGCTTCCAATTCCGTATTTTCCAGAACTATTAAAGGATAGATTCTTGTTGAGTCAGCTCCAAGGTCAATAATTTTAACCGCTGTTGATATCGCTCCTTCAGGCGAATCTCCGGGCAGACCCGTCATCATTTGCAGTCCGAGCCTTATTCCGCATTCCTTAATCATACTCGCTGCTTTAATTGTATCTTCAGATGTGTGACCCCTGCCGGATAACTCAAGTACATCATTATTAAAAGACTGAGCTCCGAGTTCAATTTCATTTATCTTAAAAAATGAAAGAAATTCCATTACTTCACTGGTAATATAGTCCGGTCTTGTAGATAACCTTACTCCGCTTACTCTTCCCGACTGTACATATTTGTCTGCAATTCTCAGAAATCTTTCCTGCAGCTTAAACGGAATTCCTGTAAAATTTCCGCCGAAAAATGCAACCTCAATTTCCGCATCAGTCGGAATAGTATTCAGATAAGTTTCTATCTTACCAATCACTTCATTATCTGAAGGATATCCGGTTGTATCAGTAATTGCGTTTTGGCTGCAGAAAACGCATTTATTCGGACAAGCAATTTCAGGAATAAAAACAGGTATATTATAATGCTTCAAGCAGGTACTCTAATTTATTATCTCGAAAAATAACTTTTTTCCTGATGATTTCCGTTTTTCTGAGAAATCTGTTTCCCGATTGCCCTAAGAATAAATGAATACGGCAAATTTTCTATTGCCGAAATTATTCTTATTTTTGTCATAAATATTAAGGAATAAAATGAACAAAAAGAAAATAGCGGCCATAGACGCAATGGCTCTTGCCTATAAAGCTTATTTTGCATTTATATCTAGACCTTTACGAAATTCAAAGGGAGAAAATACATCTGCAGTTTATGGTTTCCTGGCACAGCTTATTCGTGTTATAGAAGATATAAGGCCTGATTACCTTGTTGTAGCCTTCGATTCTAAAGAGAAAACTTTCAGGCACGAAATGTATGATAAGTATAAATCTTCGCGTGCCGTTATGCCTGATGATATGATTCCGCAAATACAAAGAATAAAGGATATAGTTAACGCACTTGAAATACCGCTGCTGATAAAATCCGGTTACGAAGCTGATGATCTCATTGGCTCACTGCTTAAGAAAACCTCTTCTGACGGTGTACTGTCTTATGCAGTAACTCCCGACAAAGATTATATTCAGCTTCTGAATGAATACACCCTGATTCTAAGACCGGGGAAGGCAAATGAAGAACCGGAGATTATTGATTTGAAAAAAGCTGAAGAACTATACGGATTTTCACCGGCATATATGGTTGATTATCTTGCAATAGCCGGCGACAGCTCAGACGATATTCCGGGAGTTTCAGGAATCGGACCTAAAGGAGCCGTACCGCTTCTGAACGAGTTCGGAACACTCGAAAATATTTATTCCAATATTGATAAAATTCAGAAGGAAGGTATCAGAAAGAAGCTGATTGAGAGTAAAGATGCTGCCTTTCTCTCGAAGAAACTTGCGGCTATAGTAACAGATATGAAACTTGACTTTGATTACGAAAAGGCGAAGTTTGAACTGAAGCATCCTGAAAGATTGATCGAATTATTAAGAGAACTTGAACTTAAATCGCTTGAAACGAAGTTTTCTAAACTTTTGGACTTCGAGTCGGCCGAAATTCCAAATCAGCCCATCGGAAATGATATTAGTGGAAACACTTCAACGGAAAAAAAATATATTCTTATTACAACAACTTCTGAAGCGGAAAAACTTGCAAAAAAACTTTCTGACGTTTCAGAATTCGTATTCGATACCGAAACTGATTCCCTTGATTTAAGGAATCTGAACCTTGCCGGAGCCTCATTTTCTATCAGGGAAGATGAAGCTTGGTTTATTGCAATTAATCCGGCCGTACCATTAGGCGGACTCTTTTCTGATATTAAACGAGACGGAATTGAAGCTTCCGATTTCGTTAGTGCTTTCAAGCCTGTTTTCGAGAATCCGGCAATAAAAAAAATCTGCCAGAATGCAAAATATGATCTGGCTGTTCTTCGCAACTACGGAATTGAATGCAGGAATATCTATTTCGATACTATGCTTGCATCATATCTGCTCGACCCCGACCAAAAGCACGGGATGGACGATCTCTCCCTAAAGTATCTTAACTATCAGCCGGTTTCTTATTCTGAACTTACCGAAAAATCAAAAGATCCGGATATAATTTTCAAAGTGGATCTTGATAAACTCAGTTTCTACGCCTGCGAAGATGCTGACATCACATTAAAACTATACAACCTATTGAAGCCGCTGCTGGAAAAAGAGAAACTTGAAAAACTGGCATACGAAATTGAATTTCCTCTTGTCAGGGTTCTTGAAGATATGGAAAGAACGGGTGTGAGAATAGATACCGGGATGCTTAACTCACTAAGCCGGGATCTTCAGATACTCATAGACAACTACTCAGCAAAGATATTTGAATTAGGGGGCGGAATGTTTAATATAAACTCGCCCATTCAGCTTCAGGAAATCCTTTTTGATAAACTCGGACTAAAAGGAACCAAGAAAACCAAAACGGGATTTTCAACAGATGCCCGTTCGCTCGAAAATCTAAAAGGAGAACATGAAATTATAGATATACTTCTTGATTACAGACAGGCGGCAAAACTTAAATCGACTTATGCCGATGCCCTGCCTAAACTGATAAATCCGGCAACAGGTAAAATTCATACTACCTATAACCAGGCTGCTGTATCCACAGGAAGACTTTCAAGCATAAATCCGAATTTACAGAACATCCCGATTAGAACAGAGATGGGCAAAGAAATAAGAAAAGCATTTATACCTTCAACCGGAAATCATCTGATTTTAAGTGCGGATTACAGTCAGATTGAATTAAGGATAATGGCTAGCATCTGCGGTGATGAAAATCTTATTCAGGCATTCTTAAACGGAGAAGATATCCACAGAAGTACTGCCGCAAAAGTATTCGGAGTAAGCAGCGGTGATGTTACCTCAGATATGCGCCGCAAAGCAAAGGAAGTTAATTTCGGAATACTCTACGGCATCGGAGCTTTCGGTTTAAAAACAAGATTAGGAATTACCCAGCAGCACGCTAAAGAAGTAATCGATACTTATTTTAAAACATTCAGAAAGGTTAGAGACTTTATGGATTCAAGTATTGAATCAGCCCGCGAAAAAGGTTATGCTGAAACACTTACCGGACGCAGACGGTACTTACCTAATATCAACAGTAAAAACAATGCGGTAAAACAGTTCGAAGAAAGAGTGGCAATAAATATGCCGATTCAGGGAACTGCAGCAGATATGATTAAAGCGGCTATGATATCAGTATTTAATTATCTTGAAAAAAACAAGATGAAAACCAAAATGGTACTGCAGGTTCACGACGAACTTGTATTTGATGTTCCTAAAGAAGAAGCTGATGATGTAAAAGAAAAAATCAAAGAACTTATGGAAAACGCTTTCCCACTGAATGTACCCGTAATTGCCGAGAGCGGAATCGGAGATAATTGGCTGGAAGCTCATTAAGAATCTTTAAAACAAGAAAGGAACGACTTAAAAACCGTTCCTTTTTTACAAATAATTCTATAACTATGCCCCGAAGGAATCCGCAAAAAGTTTTTCAATAGCTTTTTTGCTTTCTTCCGTCAGCATTCTCGAACCTGTTCCGCAGAAAGTATGCTCCGTGATAACAGGAGAATCGCTTACCCACTTTCCGTCTTTCCAGGTAAACCAGGAATTAACTACTTTATCATACACATGAACACCTCTGTTAAAAAACTTACCGAGTTCAACTCCCCAGCCTGTGCCGCCCTTTACCGTTCCGTCGGGCAGGATTTCTCCTACGGCAAAAACCTGACTTCCTTTATTCAGCATATGATATATTGACTGGAATATTCTGCGGATTTTATCTGTATTATGATAATTTCTGTTCATATGACCGGAAACAATTTCCATACTGATATCGCCGCGTTTTAAGTCATCGGCGCTAAGCATAACAACATTTTTTTCACGTTTGATAATGTGTCCTTCAAAAGAAAAAGTAACTTCATTTACACCGTATTTTTCGGCACACTCACCAAAGAAACTTTCAGCTCCCTCATGACCGCCTGAGTATAATGTAAATTCTGATGCATTAACCATTTTTTATCCTTTATTTTTTGTAATTAACGAAAGAAAATACTTGAAATATCTTATAACCAAATATACCATTTTTTATTCAAACCCCCATAGTATTAGAAATATCCTTATATTTGCGACAGTTATTTATAATATTTTAGAGAGTTAAAATGTCTGTTTTAAAACCAAAAATTCTGACGACTCTGAAGAATTACTCAAGAGCTCAGTTTATCTCCGATGCAACAGCCGGAGTAATTGTAGGCATTGTGGCACTGCCGCTTGCAATTGCATTCGGAATTGCAAGCGGTGTTACCCCTGAAAAAGGAATAATTACCGCAATTATTGCCGGATTTATTATTTCTGCTTTAGGCGGAAGCCGTGTTCAGATAGGCGGTCCAACCGGTGCATTTATCATAATAGTTTACGGTATCATTCAGGAATACGGAACAACCGGATTAACGATTGCAACAATTATGGCCGGAGTTCTTTTAGTTTTTATGGGATTTATTAAACTTGGCACTCTCATTAAATTCATACCTTATCCGGTTGTAGTAGGATTTACAAGCGGTATTGCCCTTTTGATTTTTTCTACCCAAATTAAGGATTTCTTCGGCCTGACGATGGCTTCAGTTCCTTCCGAATTCCATGAGAAATGGATTGCCTATTTTCAGGCATTTTCTTCCGTAAATCTTTATGTCCTTGGTATAGCTGTTATCTCACTGATTATTATGATTTTCTGGCCGAAGATTACACATAAGATACCCGGTTCTTTGGTAGCAATTATTGTTTCGACTATAATTGTTATAGTATTCAAATTACCTGTTGATACTATCGGAAGCAAATTCGGAGAAATTCCTTCAAATCTTCCGAGTCTGCAAATGGTCGAAGTAAATTTTGGTATGATTAAGGGTTTGATAGGCCCGGCTGTGGTTATTGCGCTTCTGGCGGCAATTGAATCACTTCTTTCAGCAGTTGTTGCTGATGGTATGATAGGCGGAAAACATAGAAGCAATATGGAACTTATCGCTCAGGGAGCAGCAAATATTATAGCTCCGCTTTTCGGGGGAATTCCTGCCACAGGAGCTATTGCAAGAACTGCAACAAATATCAAGAACGGCGGAAGAACACCGGTTGCCGGTATAATTCACGCTTTCACGCTTCTGCTGATTATGCTGTTTTTCGGAAGCTATGCAAAGCTGATACCTATGGCAACTTTAGCGGCCATATTAATTATTGTTTCATACAATATGAGTGAATGGCGCTCATTCAAATCTTTGCTGAAAAGTCCGCGGGCTGATGTAGCTGTTCTTTTAACAACTTTTTTCCTGACAGTTATTTTTGACCTTACAATTGCCATTGAAGTCGGCATGGTTTTAGCGATGCTGTTATTTATGAAGAGAATGTCTGAAGTCTCAAATGTAAGCATTGTAACACGTGAACTAAAAGATGAAGACGAAGCAGTTGACCCTAATGCAATAGACAAAAAGAGCATTCCTGAAGGTGTTGAAGTATTTGAAATAAACGGTCCTTTCTTCTTTGGTGCCGCAAAAAAATTCCGTGATCAGGTGCTTCAGGTTGAAGAACGTCCTAAGATCAGAATTATACGCATGCGTTCCGTTCCTGCAATAGATGCAACCGGACTGCAGACTCTGCGGGAATTCCATACAGACGCACAAAAGCATAAAACACATTTAATTTTATCAGGTGTACATACACAGCCTCTGTATGCTATGACTCAATCCGGCTTGTTTGATATTATCGGTGAAGACAATATTCACGGCAACATTGATGATGCACTTGATCGTGCGCGAGAGGTTCTCGGACTCCCTAAACTCGGCCGTCCGAAAGAATTCGTTCCTACAGTTAAGCGCGACGGTGCATAACCTGAAACTAAGTTTATAAAAGCGCAGCTGCCTTTAACGCAACTGCGCTTTATTAATTATTCAGCAAAAACCATATTAATTATTTTGCAACATCTTCGATAATTATTCAAAAAATAATTCGAGGTGTTATGAAAAATCTATTACATTTTTTACTTCTTTCTTTGATTCTGCCCGCAGTATTCTTAGCCGATAATTATGTAGTTTCAGGAGCCGGAGATACAAATGTTAACGGAACCTATGAACAGATACCTTCAGCTTCTCTTAACGACCGTCCTGTTTTCAAACATCAAACTAATTCTTTTTATATCTATTTCGGAAAAGATTTGTGGGAAAAAGACAACTGGTGGATAACAGAAGATTTAACATTAGAGCCTGTTTATTACGGTACTCCATATTATTCTAATGAAAGTTCTGCCTTACTCCCGCCTGAAAGCGGATGGGCTACATCCTTGGGATCAGACCCTGCTCCTACTGTTTCCCCTGAACTACTCCCTGTTGAGCTGATTTCGTTCAATGCTTCTATTGATAAATCGGGAAAAAATAACGTTATGCTAAATTGGCAAACTGCAAGCGAGATCAATAATTATGGTTTTGAAATAGAACGTTCTGCCGGAGAAAAAGAAAAATCCTGGACTAAAATCGGCTTTATTAACGGTGCCGGTAATTCGGACAGACCTATGGAATATTCTTTTTTAGATAAGGCTGCTTTTGCAGGGAACAATTTCTATCGACTAAAACAAATTGATATTAATGGAAATTATGAATTTTCGTCTGAAGTTATTTTATTTGTCGGGGATGGCAAGAATAATCCGGATAATTTTAATCTTGCTCAGAATTATCCTAATCCGTTCAATCCTTCAACAACTCTCGATTTTTTTATCCCTGAAGGTATTACTCACGCATCACTTAAAATTTTCAATTTGATAGGACAAGAAGTATCAGTTCTACTAAACGGAAATGTTAAACCCGGCCTGAATTCAATCAAATTTGAGGCTTCCGGCTTGAATTCAGGTGTATATTTATATAAACTTGAAGCCGGGAATTTTTCTTCAGTAAAAAAACTAACTCTATTGAAATGATTTTTCAGGGGAATGAGATTTAATTACCTTGTTCCCCGTTTTTTGACCTTACATCAAGTCCCCAAAGAAGTTTAGTTCTGAGAATTTCGTAATAGCTTGCAGTATGTGTATGAAGAATTCGCATCGGCTTATCACTCTTTTTTATCTCAATACCCACCGGTGAAGTAAAGAAATAAACTCTCTGACCATCGCAATTTATCTGAATTTTATTCTGTTGCGATTTTACGGTAAGTATAATTTTCTGTTCTCCCGATATAATCAGCGGTCTCATTGTAAGAGTATGAGGTGCTATGGGTGTAAGAGTAATAACATCAGCTTTTGGAGAAACTATCGGACCGCCGCCGGAAAGTGAATAACCTGTTGATCCGGTCGGAGTAGAAACAACAATTCCGTCCGCAGAAAATGTTGAAACGTACTCTCCGTCAACCTGGATCGTAATTTCTATCATCTTCGGCCAGCCGCCTTTATCAATAACTATATCGTTAATGGCGTACATATCTGTTTCGATTCCTGAAATACATGCTCCTTCAAGAGCCATTCTTTCTTCAATAAAGAACTTCTGCTGTTTAACCTCATCTATAAACTTATCTATATCATCCAGACCTACTTCAGCAAGGAATCCCAGTTTGCCGAAATTCAGTCCGGCCATCGGAATCTTTGTATTTCGTGCTTCAAATGCAGTATTTAGCATTGTCCCATCCCCCCCGATGGAAATTACAATATCCGATTCATAGAATATTTCAGGCATCGGAAAATACAAAGCATTGGGAATGATTTTGTCTATCTCAAGAGAATTCTTAAGAATAAGGTCGCTGAAAATAACTCTGAATCCGCTATTGTTTAATTTTTCCGCTAACTTAAGCACAACACTAAGAATGTCTTTTTTAGTAGTATTCGGTACCAAAGCAATAATCATTGTTTTCTTTCTGCCTCCCATAATTTGGTATATTTTACAAAAACATAGAAAGCTGAAAACATTGCAAGAACAAAACCATGAAATCCGTCAAGAAATCCTTTTTTGATAACATACATCTTAACAAACAAAAAAACCGGTCTTAAAAATATATCTGCAAATGATGCTTCTTTATTATTCCTTAAAAGTTCCGAAGCTGCCAAAGAAGTATAATTATTGAATTTTTCAAAATAATGCGAAATGTCCGGATCGGTATAATGATTTAGGTCATTGTGTAAATGTCCCCTTTCACCCGAAAATACAAGATTCTCATGAACCTCTTTATCGCTGAATCCGGTATTTTTTCTGTTGAACAACCTGCAGACTCTCCCAGGATACCAACCGCTGTGTTTAATCCATTTCCCAAGGAAATATGCTCTTCTGGCAACATCATAAACTTCAAAAACCGGTTCGGAAAGTTTAAATTCCTTTATCTCATCGGCTAAGGCAGGAGTAATTTCTTCATCTGCATCAATCCAGAATATCCAGTTATAGGAGGCAGAATCAACAGCAAATTTCTTGGTTTGAGCGTATCCTTCCCAATCTCTTATTTCCACTTTTACGGAAGGATAATTTGAAGCAATTAATGCAGTACTGTCAGTAGTACGGCTATCTATTACAAGAATGATTTCATCAATACATCCAAGCTGGCTTTCGATACAGCGTCTGATATTTTTCTCTTCGTCTTTTGCAATAATGATTGAAGAAATCTTTAGCATAAAATCCCTGATAATTCCATGTCTAAACATAAATAAATTTCTTTTTAATATTAAATATTTTCATCATTTATAAAAATTTCATTATATTGAAATGAAATTTTGGATTTACTAATTATTCTATCACAAACAAAAAAAGGAGTACAGATGAAAAGATCATTCTTATTCGCTCTGTTTCTTGTTATCGGATTAGCTTCAGCCTCTTTTGCTCAGGAAGTTCAGACAGGTTCTTTTGCAATCAGTTCTGACACACCCGGATACACTCTTAACAGCAATTCCGGCGACAGAACTTACACTCTTGAAGTAAATTATCCTCAGCCTTTCAACAAAAAACCAAATGTTATTTTAAGTGTATCTTTGATTGATGCTGAAAAAACAACAAATTTGAGATATGATGTTCAGGCTTCTGCAATATCCAGAGACGGTTTTATGATTAAAATTAAAACCTGGGGCGATACTAAAATAAACATTATAGGCGGAAGCTGGCTGGCTGTTGCCAATTAGTTCTTTCGTGACCGGGTTTTATAAAGCTTGGTTAAAAAGGCTGTCTGAAAAATTTCAGACAGCCTTTTTTATTGAATTAAAACTTCTTTTATCAATTTACATATATTAATTACATCCTCTTCTTCCAATTCAAAAAACATGGGAAGTCTCAACAAGACTTCGGTATAATAGTCAGACATAACTAATTCTCCTCCAATGTATCTATCCTTATAGAAATCAGATTTATGAAGCGAAAGATAATGAAAGACAGAATGAACAGAATGAGTTTTCAGTTTGTTTATAATTGACTGCCTTTGACTTGAATCAGTGCAAATCAAATAAAACATATGTCCGTTGTTTGAAGCATAATCAGGTATTACCGGTAATCTAATCTTATCCTTAACAGAATCATTGTTTAATTCTCTGTAATAACATTCCCATAAATGTTTCCTTTTATTCTGAATCTGTTCAAGATTTTCAAGCTGTGCAAAAAGATATGCGGAAATTATCTCAGACGGAAGAAATGATGAACCGGTATCTACCCAGCCGTATTTGTTTACTTCCCCGCGGAAAAATTCGGCTCTGTTTGTTCCCTTTTCCCAAATTATCTCCGATCTTTTTATAAATCGTTCATCATTAATTGCCAGCAACCCACCTTCACCGGCATTTATATTCTTAGTTTCGTGGAAAGAAAACGCTGATAAATGCCCAATACTTCCCAGAGGTCTGCCTTTATAGAAAGATTCAACCGCCTGTGCTGCATCCTCTATTACGATAAGGCCGTATTTCTCTGCAAGATGCATTATAATATCCATATCGCAGGCAACACCGGCATAATGGACCGGAACAATAGCCTTAGTTTTTGCAGTAATCAATTCTTCGATTTTTTCTTCATCAATCCCCGGATGATCCCGGCGGCTGTCGGCAAATATAATGTTTGCTCCCTGTCTTATAAAAGCTAAAGCAGTAGATACAAATGTATAAGAAGGAATGATAACTTCATCTCCCGGTTTTATGTCTGCTAAAATAGCACACATTTCGAGAGCATCTGTGCAGGAAGTTGTAAGCAGCGCTTTTTTAAAGCCATATCTGTTTTCGAAATAAGCATTACATTTTTTTGTATAAATTCCGTTACCTGAAATTTTTCCGCTGTAAACTGCCTGATAAATATAGTGCATTTCCTTACCCGTAAGATAAGGTTTGTTAAAAGGAATCTCTTTCACTTGATTAACCTCGCCGGATTACCGACATATACTCCGGGGCTTGTCAGATCTTTGATCACAACAGTTCCTCCACCGGTACTTATATGTGCTGAAATTGTTAAATTATCTATTATTGTTGTTCCAATTCCCAGGAATACACTCTCTCCGATAGTACAGTACCCAGCCAATGAAACCGCCGGGGCAATAAAAGAATGCGCACCGATATCGCAATTATGAGAAATTACAACTGCATTATTTAATAAAACGTTTTCGCGGATTATCGAGTCTTTGTCTATAACCGTACCCGGATAAACGGCACATCCCGGGAAGACTGATGCTGTGGGATCAATATATGCATTAGGATGAATTATGGACGCAAATTCAAAACTCCCCTTAAGGTCTTCAAATAATTCTTTTCTTTTCTGTAAATGTTTGTAGCCGATAGCCAGGAAAAGCAACTCAAACTTTCCTTTCTTAAAGTTTGTGCTGATATCTTCCAGTCTTCCTAATAATTCCGGACTGTCTGAATCCGCAAAATCATCAAAATATCCGGCAAAAGCATATTTTCCCTGTATTGCCGCAATGTGTTTAATTTGTCTGCCCAGCTCACCGCTGCCTATTATTGCAAGTTTTTTCATTTCTTTATAAATTTTAAGTAGTTTCCGGAATTTTCACCCTCATTTAGCAGAAGATCAATTATGCTTACATAATGGTCAAATGGAGGATAAAGTTGTCGGTATTCAGAATAGTTTGAATAATCCATCCATTTTACTTTTATTCCTGCTTCAATAAATAATTCTTCATTTAGATACCCCCTTGCTGCGGGTCCGGTCAGATATTCATCAGCACCTGTCTGTAAACATAAATCAACAAGTCTTTCTGTTTTCCCTTCAGCAAGGATATAATCCTCAGAACGGGTAATTTTCGTACCGATTCCAAGAAGTGTACATACTTCGCTGATTAGTCTGTGGTTTATTCTGCTGAGAAATTCCTCCTCAGCCAATTCTTCAAGCCAAGGGAGTATTCTCCCACTGTATTCTTTATAGCATTCTGATTTTGCATAGTTAGTGATGATTGAATTTTTATGCTTCTTAATCCAATTTTTATCTGCAACTCTTGTTTCGTTAATCTTCTGATGAAGGCTTTTTACAGTAACCGGAATTGTTAACCAGGCAGCACCGGTTTGAGTTTTTATTTTGTTTCTGTTCCGCCAGTCGTTTTTTGTGTATTGCATTTCATCATATAAGATAAATTCATCGGATGCCGCAATAAGATCGAAATAACCTTTCCAGGGTATATAATTTGATTGAAGTATTGCTAAAGTTTTATTCATATCAGGTTAGTTCATCTATTAGTTTTTGGAACTCTTCTTTAATTTTCTTATGACTGCAGGTTTGAATTGCCAGTTCTCTGCAATTAACAGAGTAATGAGCTGCTTCAGCCTCAGTTAATCTTACAAGCTGCATAACAGCATCCGCTAAGGCTTCACAATCATATAGCGGCACACGGAACCCTGTCTTTCCGTTTAAAACCAAATCGGGTGCAACACCCATTTCGAAGCAAACGGCAGGAGTACCGCTCATAACTGCCTGATTAATCATAGTCGGCCCCGAATCCTCAACTGAAGTATTCAGATAAATATCTGCCGCTTTATATGCAGTACTTAATTTGTCGTGAGGCAAAAAACCAAGCTGAGTTTTGCTGAAAGGAATTTCTTTTTCCAGTTGTTCCGAAAAACGTCCGGCAACTGCAAAATGGATTTCATTCTTCTCTTTCTCATCAGAGATTTCATAAAGCCGTTCTATGGTTTTTATAAGCTGAGCAAATCCTTTTCTTTCTTCGTGTTCGTAAACAGCACCAAAGAAAATTATTTTCTTATCGGAAGGCAAATTCAAAATCTTTCGTGCTTCATTTTTATCGCCCGGGAAAAAAAGATTTTCATTAGTAGGCGAAAGCACCTTAAATTTCTTCTGACACTCAAAAACTGAACTTTCATTAAGCTGCTTCCACTGCCAAGCCGAAGCTGATACCGGATATATTTTAGATTCTCTTATAAATTTTTTCTTTAATTGTATTACCCGAAAGGATTTATCATCAGAATCAGAGGAAAAAAGACCCGGACATTTTCCGCATTCCACCGTGTATCCCCTGCAATCCCATGCATAATGGCATCCGCCTGTAATCGGAGCCATATCCATCATATACACAAGTACCGGCACCCCGCACGTTTCGCTCACAATTCTTAAATCTCTGGCTGTCATATAACTAACCGGGTGAAGATAAAAAATAATATCCGGTTTGAAAGGCAAACTTTTGATAATTCCTGCAGACCATATATTTGTAAAAAACATATCCACGCTTGCCATATAATATTTTGGATTACGCTTTCTGAAAATCTCTTCAATGTTCTTAATTAGCTTGGCAAGAAAAAGAAAAAACGGGAATTTCGGACTAAATTGAATAATATCGACCGGTAACTGTTCAGCTTTTACGTTGGTCATTATTCTGACATTATTTTTATCGTTTAACGCATTCAATACATCAAACGCAATTACACCGGATGCTTTAGTTGGATCCTGGCCTGTGATCAGCAAAACATTTTTCATTATGCGTTCCAAATTCCTTTTGCTCTTTTTCCTACAATTTTATTTACTTGAATAGGAGAATAAACTGCACTTACCATATTAATAATAATTGATGCCAAAACAACCCCCGGCATACCCATACTTTTCCCGAGCATAACCGCTATAGGTATATAAACTAAAGCACCTGCTGCCGAGAAATATAGCTGCAGTTTAATTTTACCGATACCGTTTATTATATACGCGTGAAGAATATTCCAAATCGTTAAAAGAAAAAGCAATGACATAAAAACTGATACCCGGAATGTAACATTCACTTTATCTCCAATCCATATTTCATAAAAGAAAGGTGCCCCTGCTAACATAAATGCTAAAAGTAAAACAAAAAAGAGAAAGATTTTTCTAAGCTTATTGAGAGTCAGTTTCATCCATTCGTATTCAGCCTTAAAATATGCATCCGTAAATGCAGACCAAAAGGGAGTAATAACAATAAGAAACAGCATTGAAGAAAGACTGAAATATCTAAATGCTATATTATATACAGTTACATCTTCAGGTCCGCTAATGTGCGCAATTATTATATTTCCTGTTTGATATATTATAAGAGCAGCAATTTGAATCAGGAAAAATTTAACACCCAGAGACATAATATCTTTAATACACGAGAAATCTATTAGTTTTGCTGAGGGTAAGTAGAGTCTGTACTTTTTCCCGAACAAGACTACCGAGGCTAACAAAAGCACAAATACCGGCATAGCACCGGTTGCTGAAGCCAACAAAATCAGAGAGCCTTCAGTACATATTGTGAGAAGATAAATTGACACCAGAACAAAAAATTGTCCGATAAAATCAACAAAAGATGCTAATGCGGGTTTTTGGTCTGCAGTTAGAATTGTAGTTATAATTTTAAACACCATTTGCAGTGAAAAAAATCCGGTTATAATTATTCCCGTGGATTTTAGTTCATTATTCATATTACCCGGGGCATTAAGAATTCCGGCCCAATTAACTGAATCTGCTTTAAGAAAAACAATAACCCAGATTAGAAAAAACAGAATAAAGAAAGACAAATATGCCGTACTGATATATTTTCTTAAGAGTAATGTGTTATTTCCGGCTCTTAATTCCGCAAACTTATTCCTTAAACCATTCCCCAATCCGATATCAAAATAACTTAACCAAAGCACAATCGAGCTTAATGTAAGCCAAATTCCGTAGGTACCGGAATCAAGATAGTCAATAGTCAAAGGAACCATTAAAATTCCGACAAGTGCAGAACCTGACTTAACCATAAATGATCCGGCAATGTTCTTTACCGCGTTCCTGTTCCTTCCGTCCTGAGGCAGATACCCTGCAACGAGTTCATTGGATATAATTTTTTTTAACAATACGGAAAGCATCCGCTCCTTTACATCGTATTAACTATATTCGCATTTAGAAATATAACCATTTACATAAACTTTTTTTTTAATAAATACCGGTAAAAGGTTATTTTAGGTTTTATGAAATATATTATTGCAACAAATACCATTTACCGTTCATCAGAATTGGCCTCAAGAAGTCTTAGTGCTTCTTTGAATCAGAAAATTCCGCCTATTAAAGTAATCTTAATTGATCAGAATAAATCTGAACTGCCCCTGCCAAAAGATATTACCGGCAATCCGCTTTTTATGAGACAAAAATCAGAGAAGAAATCTGTCTCCGCCGCCAGAAATACTCTTATTATTCCTGATGATGCTGAATGGATATTCTTCTGCGATGATGACGGATATCCCGATGCACAGTACTCTGAAATTCTGAATGATTTAATGCTTAAACATCCCGAAAATGATATTTTTGCCGGAAGTATAGTCAGGGAAGATAATCATAAGTTTTACAGCCTCCGCCACCTAAAGGGAGGTTCTCTTAAACTATTCCGCAATACAAAGAATCTTATGGGTTCAAATTTCGTGATACGTAAAGATGTTTTTCTAAGACTGGGAAAATTCGATGAAAATTTCGGGGCGGGTTCTTATTTCGGAAGCAGTGAAGAAACAGATTTCTGCTGGAAGGCATATTTCAGCGGTATTAATATGGAATTCTTCCCGCAGCTTGTTGTTTACCATGTACCTCCGTTCAATGAATCCATAAAAAAAGGATTTGTAAAATCATTTAAGTACGGAATCGGGAAAGGTGCATTAGTGTGGAAATGGCTCATCATAAATAAAGAGCCGAAGGTATTGTTCGAGTTCCTTGAAATGTTTTTTGTTCCGATTATTCAAATCTTCCGTGGGATTTTCACAATAAATCTTTCTCTTTCTGCATCAAACATTGCTTCTGTTGCCGGAAGGCTGTATGGATTATTTAAAGGAGCTGTCTTCTATTTCAAAAATTCGTAATTCTGTGGTAAATTCCTTTATCATCTGCAGTGTCTTCGAGAGGCTTAAGACACTTGGCGATATAAAATAAAAAAGGGCAGACACTTTAGGTCTGCCCCAACTTTGTTACTCTGTCACCTGTTACTTTGTCACTATTTCACCAACATCATACGTTTTGAATCCGAAAAGCTTCCACTTTCTATCTTGTATATATACATTCCGGATGCCA